>DASVAP010000401.1:0-3403 GCA_036376275.1 Planctomycetota bacterium
CAGGCGGCCTTCCTGGCCGCCGAGCACGGATTCCCGAGCGCAACGCCGCCTCGTCGAAGAGCGCGAAGCCGCAGCAGGGCCTTTCGCAACGGGCTGCTAGGATCGAGGCGTGGCCGAGCGCCAGCGCGGTTCGGGTGCGGACGGGGCGGAGCGCGAGAACGGCGCCCTCCCCCGGCGCGTCCAGCGGCCCAGCACCACGGCCGAGTGTGGCCACGCTCGCGTGCTCGCGATCCTGCGCCGGCTCGCCCCCGGGCGCGTGCTCGACATCCCCGCTGGCACGGGGCCGGTGACGGAGGGCGCGCGCGCGCACGGGCACGACGTGATCGGGCTCGACCTCTTTCCCGGGCGCGGCCAGCGCGTCGTGGGCGGCGACGCCTGCGCGCCGCTGCCCTTCCGCGACGCCGTGTTCGACGCGGTGCTGAGCCTGGAGGGCATCGAGCACTTCGAGGACCAGACCGGCTTCCTGCGCGAGGTCGCGCGCGTCCTGCGGCCGGGCGGGACGCTGATCCTCTCCACGCCGAACGTGCTGCACCTCTCGGCGCGCGTCAGCACCTTCCTCACCGGGCAGCGCCTGGCGAAGCACGGCTTCGTCAACGAGGTCAGCACGCTGCGCTCGAAGGAAGGGACGCGCCTCTACCACGGGCACGCCTACCTGATCGACGCCTTCCGGCTGCGCTACATCCTGCGCGTGGTCGGGCTGCGGCTCGTCGGCCTGGAGACGACCGCACGGAGCCCGACCTCGCTGGCGCTCGCTCCGCTCCTGCCCGTGCTCTGGGCCGCGACGCGCTGGTCGCTGCGCTCCGGACGGCGGCGCCTCCAGCGCGAGCGCCGGCCAGCACCGGGGCCCGAGCTGGAGCAGGAGCTCGCGCGCGTGGCGCTCTCGCCGGCGCTCCTGTTCGGGAAGAAGCTGATCTACGTCGCGGAGCGCGAGGGCGCCCCGGTGGAGCGCGAGCCGAGCGCGAAGGCGCACGGGGACGCGCAGGGCACGGAGGGCGGGATCGGAAGGGCTCGGCGCGCCTCACGCGGACTCCTGGACCCCGTGGGTCAGGGCACGCGCACGGCCGAGACGACGACCTCGGTCACCTCGTCCGCGCGCACCTCGACCGCGACCGGCGCCAGCGGCTCGTAGCCGGGCAGCGGGGGGAACTCGAGCGTGTAGCGGCCTGGGACGAGGAACAGCGTGAGTCGCCCCGTGCGGACCTGCCGCCCGTCGGGATGCTGCACGCCCTCCTCGGTCCGCACGCGCACGTTCCAGAGCCAGTCGAGCTCGAGCGGCAGCGCGGCCTCGCCCTCCTGGAAGGCGAGCTGCACGCCGCTCGCGCGCTGGAGCTCGATCCGGCACGTCTGCGCCGGTCCGACGAGCTGGAGCGTGCGCCGGCCCTCGCGGTAGCCGGGCAGGGTGGCGCTGACCTCGACGTCGCCCTCGGCCGCGACGAACTCGAGCGCGCCCGTGGCCGCATTCCGGCGCACGTCCATGCGCGTGAATCCGTGGTTCACCTCCCGGAGCTCCGGCCCGCGCCAGCTCACCTCGGCCGCGAGCGGCGCCCCGCTCCCGGCCTCGACGACCTCGACCGTCACGGTGACGAGCGGCGGGACGACGAGCTCGGCGTGCGTCTCGCTGCCGGGGCCGCCGGTCTCGACGCGCTCGCGGTACTGCAGCGGGTGGATCGTCGCCACGTAGGTCCCCGTGCGGCGCTGGCCCGCGTCCCAGCGCAGGAGGTCGGGCTGCTCGCGCGCGAAGCTCATCTCGAGCAAGGCCTGGTGGAAGTCCTCCTCACCGCCATCGAGCCGCTCGATGCGCAGCCCGGCCCAGGTGCGCTCGAAGCCGGGCGGGAGGCGCAGCGTGCCGGTGAGGTGCGTGCGCGGCACGTCGAGCACGCTCGCATCGATCGGCACCGTGACGCTCGTCTCCGCCCCCGGCGCGAGGCTCACCTCGGCGCTGCCGAGCCGGGAGCTCGCCTGGGACTCGCCCACCTCGATCGTCACCAGGTAGTCGCCGCAGGCGAGGTCGGCGAGCCGCGTCGGCCCGACCGCGGCCGCGGGCGTGCTCGCGTCGGCCTCCCAGCTCACGCGCTCCTCCGGCGGACGGCGGCGGAAGACGACGCCCGCGACGGGGCTCGGGCGGGGCTCCTCACCGCGCGCGTAGAGGCGCACGAAGGCGCCGGCCGGCAGCTCGCCCGAGGCCTGGACCGCGAGCGAGGCGTGCTCCGGCACGAGCTCGAGCGTGCGCTCGCCGCCCGCGCGGTGGTCGAAGTCGATGCGCGCCCAGGCGTGGCCCGGCGCGTGGACCCAGTAGGGCGTCAGCCACTGGCGCTCGGGCAATGCGAGCGGCGAGGCGGCGTCGGTCAGGACGGTTCGGATGCGCGGATCCTCGCCGGGATGCGTCCAGGAGGGGTTCGCGGGCCAGCCGTCGGCGTGGCGCAGCTCGAGGCCCGCGAGCTCACGCCGCGTGTGCGCGTCGATCACGCGCAGGCGCCCGCGCGCCAGCCACTGGCCGCGCACGACTAGCGGATCGTCGCCGGGCACGATCGGGCTCGGCTCCGGTAGGCGCGCCTCGCGGCCACCGGCGACGAGCTTGCCGAAGACGATCCAGTGGCCCGCGGGCAGCTCGACCTCGAAGCGCCCGTCGGTGAAGGCGAGCTCCTGGACCTCGGCGTCCGCCGGACCCGTGCCCGTGGCGAGGGTGAGCACGCCGGACTCCTGCGCGTGCTCGGCGCCGGCCTCGTCGGTGACGATCACCGTGCCGGCGACGCGTGGCTCCGTCGCCTGGGCAGCGCCCGCGCCCGGCGGCGGAGCCTCGGGCGGCGCGGGCTCGCGCGCCGGCGTGGATGCCGGCGCGGGGATCGGTGCGGGCTCCGCGAGCGGCGTGGGAACCACGGCCGGCGTCGCGGCCAGCGCGGGCGGTGCCGCCGGCTCGTCCGTGCGCGTCCAGATCAACAGGCCGACGGCCGCCACCGCGGCCGCGCCCGACAGGAGGAGCTTCGTCGTCATGGCCGTCCCCACCAGCACCGTTCCCCCCGCGAGCGCTGCGCCCGCGGCGTTCCCCTCGGCCGAGCGCGCGAGCGGCGCCAGCGCCAGCATCCAGGCCGAGCGCTCACCGCCGTGGGCCCGGTCCATGCGCTCGCGCAGCCGCGCCAGGCCGCGCCGGAGGCGCGTGCGCACCGTCTCGCGCGGCAGGGCGCAGCGCGCCGCGATCTCGTCCGGCGTCCGGTCCTCGAAGTAGCGCAGGTGCACGACGAGCCGCAGCGGCTCCTCCAGGGCCGCGACCTCGCGCGCGAGCGCCTCGGCGACCTCCAGCTCGGCCAAGATCTCGGCGCCGCTCGGCACGGCCTCGTCACGCGCCACCGCCGCCTCGCTGGCCACGCGCCGCGCCGCACCCCGCGCGCGGTCACGCCACAGGTTG
>DASVAP010000406.1:0-4487 GCA_036376275.1 Planctomycetota bacterium
ATCGGCCAGCACGTCGGGGCCGAGGTGCGCGCGGCCGAGCATCCCGAGCTGCGCTCGATCTTCGATCTGCCGGCGGAGGACCTGGACAAGTCGATCGGGTCGCTGACGCTGCCGGAGGACGAGCTCGGCCCGAACGAGGACGAGATGGGGGCGCTCTCCCCCACCGTCAGCGGCCGCCCGCGCCGCGCGCAGCGCGCGCGCGGCGGGACGCTGCTCTACGCCTCGCCCGAGCAGTGCAAGCACCTCGCTGGTCACAAGGACATCGAGGCGCTGGACGGGCGCTCGGACCTCTACTCGCTCGGCGTGATGGCCTTCCGCCTGCTGACGGGCCAGTACCCGTTCGCGCGGATCACCACCGCCTACGAGGCGATCCAGAACCACCTGGAGGTCGCACCGCGCAAGGTCGGCTCGCTCGGGATCAAGCTCCCGCGCGACCTGGCGGCCTTCGTCGACCGGTGCCTGGTCAAGGACCGCGCGCGGCGCTGGCGCGATGCGAACGAGGCCTACGAGGTACTGGCGCGCATCGTTCACCCGAAGCTCTCGCCGCTGAGGGTCGGCGTGCCGATCGGGCTCGTGGCCCTGCTGGGCCTGGGCGGGCTCTACTGGACGCGCGAGCCGGGAGTCCACGCGCTGACGCTGCTCGACCCAGCCGCGGCGGGCGTCTCCGCGCGCGGGCTGGACGAGCTCTACCTCGGCCCCGAGCGCGCGGCGCGGCGCGTGCGTCTCGAGTCCGAGGTGCCCTGGGAGACGGGCGCAGCGCTCACGCTGATCGACGCGACCAGCGGCGCGCCGCTCCCCGGCTGGACCGTACGCTGGGCCGAGGACGAGCCGGATTCGGTCGAGATCGCGCGCGCCTCCGGGGCCCGGACCGCGGCCGCCAAGCTCGAGGTGTTCGGCGGCGGCGGAGCGCTCGCGCGCCCCCGCCGCTGGCGCTCCGAGCGCCTGGCCCTGCGCCACGTCGGACCGTGGAGGATCGAGCGCGCCACCGTTTCCGGTCACGACGGCGCTCGCGCCCTCGACCCGCGCGGGCGGCGCCTCGAGCTCGAGCTCGGCGGCGACCCGGAGGGCCGCCTGGCCCTGGCCTCGATCGAGCTCTGGCGCGGAGACACGCGGGTCGCGCAAGCAGACGTCGCAGCACCTGCCGAGCGCGGCGAGCGGGCCCTGTACCTCGGTCCGGCGCTGGACGAGCTCTACACCGGCGCGGTCCACGCCGCCGAGCTCACCCTTTTCGCGCGTGACCGCGCCGGCCAGGAGCTGCGC
Source organism: Planctomycetota bacterium (assembly GCA_036376275.1). Taxonomy (GTDB): domain Bacteria; phylum Planctomycetota; class UBA1135; order UBA1135; genus JABFRZ01. The sequence goes on from DASVAP010000406.1 coordinate 1,261, forward strand.
CATGCGCTCGTCCTGCGCCTCGCCGGCCCGCCCGCGGGTTTCGCGCCGGGTACCGGATTCGTGGCCGAGGCCAGCGCCACGGCGACCCTGCTCGAGGCCGCGGGCGAGACCCTACTGTTCTCCGCCAACGCGCTTCGCATCGCCAGCGACGCCCCGGCCCGAGTACGGCTCTTCCTCGGGGAGACTCCGGCGCTGGTCGTCGAGCGCGTCGATCCCGGAGCGCCACACCTCGTGCCCCTGGCCGGGTTCGGCCTGGGTGGCGCCAGCGATCAGGCCGGCGTCCTGCGCCTCGAGCTCGACGACGCACCCTTCGTCGATCGCTCGACACCGGAAGCACGCACCCTGCGGCTCCCCTTCCGCTACACGCCGGTCGCGCCGGAGCTGACGGCCCAGCTGTTCTCCGAGGGGCTGGAGTACCCGCTGGTCGAGGGCCGGGCGGCCACGAATGCGCTCGCCGTCGGGCACGAAGCGCGCCTGGTCGTGCGCACCCCACCCACAGCAAACCTCGTGGTCGAGGTCGAGTCCGGCGGTGACGACGGCCCGGAGAGCCCGCGCCGTCTCACCCGCTCCGGCGGCGCCTTCGAGCTCCCCCTGGAACTCGCGCGCGAGGGTGCGTACACGCTGACGGTCCGCAAGTACGTGCTGCTCGCCGGCGGCGAGAAGGGGCCGCCGATCCCGCCGGAGCAGGTCTGGCGCCTGGAAATCGACCGCAGCGCACCGCGCGTCGCCCTGACGCTGGCGGGAGCGGGGGACGGCGCGGAGGAGCCGCTCCTGCGTGCCGGAGCTCCCCTCGCGCTCGCCGCGCGCATCGACGAAGCGACGCTGGCCGAGCTGAGCTGGTCGCTGTACCTGCCGGACGGCTCCACCCTGGGCGGGCCGCTCGAACCGGCGTCCGAGCCTGCGCTGCCCGCGCTGGAGGCACACCAGACCCTCGAGGGCTCCTACGCACTGACCCTGGTGGCCCGTGATCGCGCCGGGAACATCGGTCGCGCAACACGGACCTGGCAGCGGGCGACGCGGGGTCCGGCGCTCGCCCTGGTCGAGCCCGTCGCCTCCGGCGACGAGCGGCGCTGGGTGCTCGGCTCCGAACGAGCCTTCGGCCTGCGCGTCCGCGCCACGGACCTGAACGGTGTGGCCGAGGTCGGCGTGCGCCTCGTGCGCGGCGACGAGTCGGGCCCGGAGCTCCTCCTGCGGCGCGCGTCCGGCGACCTGTGGGAGCTCGACGCCGCCGCGCGGCCCACGGCCTTCCCCTGGTGGACCGGGCAGGCGCTCGCCTTCGAGCTCCGCGCGCGCGACGCGGCCGGGCTCGAGGAGCTCCTGGTGGAGCGCGGGATCGTGCCCGAGCTGCCGCGCACGGGCGAGCTGGTCCTCGCGCGCCGCAGTGCGCCCGCCGAGGTCATGGTCGAGATCGTCCCCAGCGGCGAGTACGTGTTCGGCGGCCGTCCAGGCGAGACGGCCCGGCCCTGGAACGTGGTCATCGCCCGCGGCGCGCTGCGCCCCTACTTCCTGGACGCGCGCGAGGTGCGCCGCGGCGAGTTCCTGGCCTTCGTCGCCGATGCGGTGCGCTTCCGCGATCCGCGCTGGTGGCCGGAGGGCAGTCTGCCTGGCGAGGCGCGCGCCGCCGAGCTCGCCGCGCATCTGGCCGGTGAACCGGACGCTCCCGCCACGGGCCTCACCCAGGCCGAGGCCGAGGCCTATGCGCGTGCCCAGGGGAAGCGCCTGCCGACCCTGCTCGAGTGGGAGTTCGCCGTGCGCGGCGGCGAGGCCTACCGCACCGCGCCGGCCGCGCGTGTGCTCCCGGGCGGACCGGCCGACTGGCCAGCGAACCTGTGCGCCGGGGTCCTGGAGTGGAGCGCGACGCCCGAGCGCCTCGTGGCCGACGCGTTCGACTTCGCCAGCCAGTGCCGCCTCAACCCCGAGCTCCTGCTCGCCCCCGAGCCGCGCGCCACGTCCGCCGCCGCGCCGCGCCCAGCGCCCGCCGCCTGCTGGGTCGTGGGCGCCGGCCCGGGCGAGCCACCGAGCTTCACCGCCCGCTCCCTGCGCGCGGGCGCGCAGGGCCACCCCGACGTCGGCTTCCGCTGCGCGCTCGACCGCGAGAGCGCCTACCGCCTGCTCGACCGAGGGGACCTCGTGCTCGTCGAATGAGACTGGAGACCGCCATGAAGATCCGTATCGCTGCGTTCTTGTGCTGGACCGCCGTCCTGGCCCTCGGGCCGCTCGCCGCCTGCGCCTCGTCGTCGCCGAGGCCGGAGGGCGCGCCCCTGCCCTTCCACGTGGCGCTGATCCCGACCGAGGTGCACGACACCTCGGTCCTGACGGCCACCCCCTCGGAGCCACACTACGCCACGCCGGAGGAGGGCACGGTCACCGACGACATGCGCCTCGACCTCTCGACCGCCGCGGTCTCGCGCGCCCTGAGCGCCGAGCTGGCCGAGGCCTTCGTGCGCGCGACGCTGCTCGAGCTGCCCGAGGATCCCGCGACGCTCGCCGGCCTGAGCGCCGCCGAGCGCGACCAGTTCTGGCAGAAGCGCGCGCGCGCCACCGGGGCCGACCTCCTGGTGCGCACGCGCCTCCTGATCGACCCCGCTATCGACGGCGAGCGCAACGAGAAGTTCTGGCTCAACCTGCCGCTGTTCCTGCTGGGCGGCCCGATGTGCTACTTCGTCGGTGACCGCAGCTACCTCGTGTCGGCGCGCCTGCAGGCCGAGGTCTTCGACGTCTCCGAGGGCCACGCGAACCTGGACGACTTCGCGCTCCTAGCGATCCCGCTGTACGTCGAGTCCTCGGAGCAGGACCTGCGCTTCCTCGACCGCGCCGACGGGGCCGGCGACTACGCGCTCTCGCTCCTGATCCCGGCCGGCCTGCTCGCGCGAGAGTCGAGCGAGATCGAGTCCGAGCTGGAGGACCGCCTGCCCCGGCGCCTCGGCCGCGAGCTGGCCGCCCGGGTCTTCCGCGAGCGTGCCCAGTTCGAGCAGAACCTGGCCCTGGGTGCGTTCCAGCTCGAGTCCGAGGGCGCCGAGCTGCTCCCCGCCGGGGCCGGCCGCCTGCACCTGCGCGTCCCGGTGCGCGAGCTGACCGCCAGCGGTGCCCTGCGCCGCTACGAGGTGCGCCACGGCGAGACCCTGCTCGCCAGCGGCGACTTCACCACGACCGGCCCCGAGCCGCGGCGCATGATCGAGGGCGAGTTCGAGCTCCCGACCGGCGCCGAGTACCTCAACGTGCGCCTG
>DASVAP010000423.1:0-5923 GCA_036376275.1 Planctomycetota bacterium
CGCGTCGGCGAGCTGACGCTGCTGCTCGACTTCGACCTCGAGGGCGTGATCGACGGCGCCGAGGCCCAGGCCGGCGGCCGCGAGGCGACGAGCGATGGAGCGGGCCGCTTCGAGCTGACGGGCCTCGTCGACCGGTCCTACACCCTGCACGCCATCGACCCGCGCACCGGCGAGCTCGTCGGCCCCGTCCCGGTGCGCGCGGGCGACCAGACGGTCGTGCTGCGCCTCCCCGGCGAGCCCCGCCTGCGCGTCGCGGGTCGCGTGCTCTCCTTCGCGGGCGAGCCCCTGGCCGGCGTGAAGGTCGCCCCCGTGCGCACGCTGCGGAGTGCCGGCGGCCGCACGGGCCGCTCGCGCTGGGGCGAGTCGCGCACGAGCGACGCCGAGGGACGCTTCGTCTTCGAGGAGCTGTGCACGGAGGGCACGGTGCTCTCCGTCCATGCCGCCGACGCTCCCCACGTGTCCTCCTTCGAGCTCGCCGTCCAGCCGGACCTCGCCGCGCTCGAGCTGCGCATCCCGGGGCCGCGCTACCTGCGCGTCCTGCTCGACGATCCGGAGCGCGCCGAGGGGCTCGCCCTGCACGACGCCGAGGGCCGGGCCCTGGACGTCGTCGTCCAGGTCGGCGGCGTGCAGCTCTCGTGCGCGGCCTTCTTCCTGCAAGGGGGCACCTCGGACGTGATCCTGACCGACGAGCGCGCGCGCACGCTGGTGCTGCACCGGGGCGGGAAGGAGAGCGAGCGCATCCCGCTCTTCCTCGCGCCGGGGAGCGTGAACGAGATCCGGCCCTGAGCCTGTTCACGGATCCCTTGCGACACGCTCACCGGGGCGGAGGGCGCGGACCGGGAGGCGAGCGCTACGCTGCCCGCGCGTGCTCGTCGCCCTCCTCCACGGCCTCGTCCTCGGCGCCCAGGCGCCCGCCGGAGATGGGCTCGAGCGGACGATCGTCGCGCGCATCGAGGCGCGTCGGGCCGAGCTGATCGAGCTGCGGCGCGACCTGCACCGGCACCCGGAGCTCTCGGGCGAAGAGGTGCGCACGGCGCAGGTCGTGGCGGAGCGAATGACGGCGCTCGGCTTCGAGGTGCGCACCGGAGTCGGCGGGCACGGCGTCGTCGCGCGGCTCGCCGGCGGGCGGCCGGGGCCGGTGGTCGCCTTCCGGGCGGACATGGACGCGGTGCGCTCGCAGGATCCGGATCCGGTCGAGTTCCGCTCGGTGGTCCCCGGGGTCCGGCACATCTGCGGGCACGACCTGCACACGACGATCGGCGTGGCCCTGGCGGAGGGCTTCGCGGCGGCGCGCGCCGAGCTGCCAGGGACGCTGCTGCTCCTCTTCCAGCCGGCGGAGGAGATCGGCCGCGGCGCGCAGGCGATGCTGGCGGACGGCGCGCTCGACGGCGCGGCGCCGGCGGCGGTGTTCGCGCTGCACGCGGCCCCGCTCGAGGTCGGCACGCTGGCCACGGCCGAGGGCGTGCTGATGGCGGGGCGCGACCGGATCGCGGTCGAGGTGCGCGGGCCGGAGGCGGAGGAGCTGGCGCAGGCGCTGGCGGCGGAGCTGCGCCCGCTCGGCACGCTGAGCCAGGCCCAGGCCTTCGGCAGCGTCGCGCTCGAGGAGGTGTTCCTCGACCTGCGCGCAGAGCGGGTGGCCGCGGAGCACTGGCGCGTGCTGGCCCAGGCCTCCTCCGGCTCACGCGCGGCGCGCGCCGAGGTACGGCAGGCCGTGGAGGCGCTCGTCGCCGACCTCGGGCGCCCCGGGACGACCCTCGCACTCGACTACACGCCGCGCTTCCTGCCGGGGGTCGAGAACGATCCCGCGCGCGTGCAGGCCGCGGTGGCGCGCCTGCGGGCGGAGCTCGGCGACGAGCGCGTGCAGCTCCTGACCGAGGTCGTGCCGGTCTTCAGCGAGGACTTCGGCTGGTTCCTCGACCGCGCGCCGGGGGCGATGCTCTTCCTCGGCGTCGCGAACGCCGCGCGGGGCCTGGGCGGCATGCCCCACTCACCGGACTTCGTCGCCGACGAGGAGGCGCTCCTCGCGGGCGCCCGGGCGATGACCTGGGTGCTGCTCGACGCGCTGGGGACTCCATGAGGCGGCCGAGCCGTGGCCGCCGTCGCACGGCCCCTTGTCCCGCCGGGCGAGCGCCGCGAGGATCGCGCGCCATGCGCCGCCTGCTGCTCGCCTCCGCGTTGCTCCTCGGTGCCGGCTGTGCCACGACGGCCGCGCGCGACCCGCGCGCGATCCGTGACGGGACGGCGCGCTCCGCCGACGGGGTGCCGATCCACTACCGCGCGGGCGGCGAGGGGCGCGTGGCGCTCGTCTTCGTGCACGGGTGGCTGGGCAACGCGAGCTGGTGGGAGCCGGTGATGGCGGCGCTCGCGCCTCGCTTCCGGGTCGTGGCCGTGGACCTCGCGGGGCACGGTGCCTCCGGCGCGGGGCGCGCCGACTGGTCCGTGGCCGGCTTCGCCGGGGACGTCGTGGCGGTGGTCGAGGCGCTCGACCTGCGGGAGGTCGTGCTGCTCGGCCACTCGATGTCGGGCGCGATCACGGTCGAGGCGGCGCGGCACCTCGGGCCGCGCGTGCGCCTGCTGGTGCCGGTGGACACGCTCAGCGACCTCGACTGGGACCTGCCGCCGGAGGTGTGGGCACAGTTCTTCGGCGGGCTGCGGGCCGATTTCCCCAGGGCGGTCGAGGAGTTCTTCCGCGGCATGCTCTTCCGCCCGAGCTCGCCGCCCGAGGTGGTCGCGCGCGTCGTGGCCGAGGCGCGCGCGGCCGAGCCGGAGCGCGCCGTGCGCATGCTCGAGGGCGGCAAGGCCTACGACCTGCGCGCGGCGGTCGCGGAGCTCGACGTGCCGATCCACGCGCTCAACTCGGACCTGAACGAGACCCGCCTCGCGACGAACCGCCGCTACGCGCGCCGCTTCGAGGTCACGGTGCTGCCCGGCGTGGGCCACTGGCCGATGCTGGAGGATCCGGCCGGCTTCACGCGCGTCCTCGCCGGCCTGCTCGCGGCCGAAGGGCTGCGCTGAACCGGCCGAGCGAGCAGCGAGGCGGGTAGGATCCGCGCCTTCCCCGAGTCCCCTGCCGTGCCGATGACCACGTCCCCGCGTCTCGCCCGCCTGCGTCCGCTCCTCCCCCTCGTGCTCCTGGCGGCCTGCCGCGCGACGGACGCGCCGCCCGCAGCGTCCGCGGAGGGGCCGGCGCGCAAGCTCCTGACCCTGGAGCAGACGCTGGGGCAGGGCGAGAAGGTCGACTTCGCCGGCGAGCTGCCGCGCATCGCCTGGGCCGCGGACGGCGTGCACCTCGAGCAGAAGGACGGGGAGCGCACGGTGTGGATCGAGCCCGTCAGCGGCGCGGAGAAGGAGCCGGTCGAGGAGCAGAAGGAGCCCAGGGAGGGCGCCGACGACGAGAAGGCCGCGCGCGAGGAGCTGCAGGCGGCGCTGGTGACCGCGGGCGTGCCCGAGGCCACGGCGAAGAAGGCGCGCGGCGTGCAGCGCGCGCCGAACGGCGCGCTGAGCGGGACCGTCGAGGGCGAGCTGTGGTGGGCGCAGGGCACGGCGCGCAAGCTGACCGAGGCGAGCCAGGGCGAGCTCGAGCTCGAGGAGCGCTCGCCGGACGGGCGGTACCTCGCCTGCGTGCAGGCCAACGACCTCGTGCTGGTGGACCTGGAGAGCGGCACGCGCACCGACGTGACCACGGACGGCTCGGCCGACGTCTTCAACGGCAAGCTCGACTGGGTCTACCAGGAGGAGCTCTACGGCCGCGGCGACTTCAAGGGCTTCTGGTGGAGCGCGGACTCGCGCCACCTCGCCCTCCTGCGGCTCGACGAGAGCCAGGTGTTCGACTTCACCGTGATCGACCACATCGAGGCGGGTCACTTCCGCGTCAAGCCCGAGGTCACGCGCTACCCGAAGGTCGGCGACCCGAACCCGGTCGCGGCCCTGGGCGTGGTGGACGTGGCCGCGCCGGCCACCCCCGCGGCGGAGAGGGTGCGCTGGCTCGACCTCACGAAGTACGCGGCCGACGAGCCGCTGGTCGTGCGCGTCGACTGGGCGCCGAGCGGCAGGCTCCTCTTCATGGTCCAGGACCGCATCCAGACCTGGCTCGAGCTCCTCGAGGCCGATCCGACGACGGGCGCGACGCGCCTGCTCCTGCGCGAGGAGTCGCAGGGCTGGGTCAACCGGCCCGAGGCCCCGCGCTGGCTGGCGGACGGCTCCTTCCTGTGGCTGAGCGAGCGCACGGGGCAACGGCACCTCTACCGCTACCGGGTGGACGACAAGATCCTGGTCAGCACGCTGACGAGCGGCGAGTGGAGCGTGGGCGGCATCGACGAGCTCGACGAGGCCCGCGGCCTGGTCTGGTTCAGCGCCACGAAGGACGGCGCGATCGACGCGAACCTCTACCGCGTCGCGCTCGATGGCACGGGCCTCGTGCGCCTGACGAGCGGCCCCGGACGGCACTCCTGGCGCTGGAACGCGGCGCGCACGCACTTCCTCGACCGCGTCTCGAGCCTGGCGGAGCCGACGCGCGTGCTCCTCTGCGACGGCGAGGGCCAGGTCCTGCGCGAGCTCGGGCGCGCGGCGATCCCCGACCTCGAGAGCTACGCGACCAGCCGCTGGGAGCACCTCGTGATCCCGGCCCGCGACGGCTTCGAGCTCGACGCGGCGCTCTTGCCGCCGGTCGGGTTCGATCCCGCGAAGCGCTACCCCGTGTGGCTGCCGACCTACTCCGGTCCGGACGCACCCTCGGTCTCGAACGCCTGGAACTCCTCCACCTGGAACCAGTTCCTGGCCCAGAACGGCGTGATGGTGTTCCAGGTCAACGTGCGCTCGGCCAGCGGCAAGGGCCAGCGCGTGATCGAGAGCTGCTACCAGCAGCTCGGCGTGCAGGAGCTGGCGGACCTCGAGGACGCGGTCGACTGGCTGGTCGCGCACCGCGCGGCCGATCCGGCGCGCGTCGGCATCACCGGCGGCAGCTACGGCGGCTTCATGGCGGCCTACGCGCTGACCCACTCGGACCGCTTCGCGCTGGGGCTCGCGGCCAGCGGCGTCTACGACTGGCGCATGTACGACACGATCTACACCGAGCGCTACATGTCGACCCCGGCGAGGAACCCCGAGGGCTACGCCAGGTCCTCGGTGGTCGAGGCCGCCGCGAACCTGAAAGGGCACCTCGTGATCACGCACGGCGAGATGGACGACAACGTGCACCTCCAGAACGCGATCCAGCTCGTCTACGCGCTCCAGAAGGCGGGCAAGGACTTCGAGCTGATGGTCTACCCGCAGAGCCGCCACGGCCTGGCGCGCGAGCTGCGCGAGTTCGACCGGCGCTACACCTGGCGCCTGATCCAGGAGCACCTGCTGGGCGGCGGGTGATGCTCCGCCCCGGTGCCGCCGGGCTCCTGCCTGGCCTCTTTCCTGACCTTCCTCTCCGTCTCCGCGCCCTCCGCGTCTTCCACTCCGCGTCTCCGCGCTCTTCTTCCTCTGCTCCCCCGATGCTCCGGCAACGAAAGCCAGAGGCCGGGCTGGAGCCCGGCGGCCCCGGGGCCACGCTGGAGCGTGGCGGTCCCGGGGGTGCCGATCACCCGCCGCCCAGCAGGTGCTCCCGGATCAGCCGCCACGTGAAGCGCCGGTCGAACCAGCGCAGGTCCTTGTCGCCGATGCCGTGGCGGCTCTGCGGGTAGAGCACGAACTCGAAGTCCTGGCCGGCCTTCTCGAGCGCGTAGACGAGCTGCACGGCGTTCTGCAGGTGCACGTTGTCGTCCATCTCGCCGTGGGTGAGCACGAGGTGCCCCTTCAGGTTCGCGGCGGCCTCGAGCACCGAGGTCTTTGCGTAGCCCTCCGGGTTCTTCTGCGGCGTGGACATGTAGCGCTCGGTGTAGATCGTGTCGTACATGCGCCAGTCGTAGACCCCGCTCGCCGCCAGCCCGAGCGCGAA
>DASVAP010000418.1:0-14012 GCA_036376275.1 Planctomycetota bacterium
GGTCCGGACGCCCTCGAGCGCGCGAAGCGCGCGCTCCGGACCGCCTGGCGCCCTTCGAGAGCTCGACCGCACGGGCGCCAGCGGGCCGGACAAGCGGGTCACGGACGAGGGCGGGGCCCCAGGGGGCGAGCCGCCCACTCCGTGAAGCGCCACCCTCAAGGAAGCCCGAGCCCCTGCGTCGCGCAATCCCTCTGGCTTGCCCCCCGACCGCCTCCCCTGCCACCCGAGCCCGCCACGCCTCCCCCGGCCATTCCTTTCCCTCCGCGACCACCGCTTCCCCGCCGCGCGTCTCCGCGGTCCGCCCTTTCTTCCTCGTCCGGCCGGCACCGCCACGATTCGGCTCATGCGCGCGGAGCGCCCGCCGAGAACGAGCGCGGTGACGGAGGAACGGTCCTCCCGAGCCCCCCCAAAGCGATCTCAACCCCTAGCGACCGAGGACCCAACCATGGGACTGCGCGTAAACACCAACATCTTCTCCCTGTCGGCCCAGACCAACCTGTCGGAGGTCTCCTCCCGGCTGGGCGGCAACTTCTCCCGGCTCTCGTCGGGCCTGCGCATCGCGGCGGCCGCCGACGACGCAGCGGGTCTCGGCATCTCCGAGCGCATGCGCGCCCAGGTTCGCTCGCTCCACCAGGCCGGCCGCAACGCCAACGACGGCATCAGCCTGGTGCAGACGGCCGAGGGCACGCTGAACGAGCTCAACGGCAACCTCGTGCGCATGCGCGAGCTCGCCATCCAGGCCTCGAACGGCACGCTCAACACCGGCGACCGCGCCGTGATCGACGTCGAGTTCCAGGCCCTGATCGCGGAGATCGACCGCGTCGCCAACCAGGCCACCTTCAACGGCATCAACCTGTTCGACGGCTCGACCACGACCCTGACCTTCCAGGTCGGCACCGAGAGCGGCGAGTCGATCGACGTCACGCTCGAGGACCTGAGCTCGGCCACCCTGGGTCTCGCGATCGACGTGACGAACGCGACCAACGCCCAGGCGGCTCTCGACGTGATCGACTCGGCCGTGGACACGGTCTCCAACCTGCGTGGCGACCTGGGCGCGGCCCAGAACCGCATGACGAGCACCGTGCGCAGCATCGCCAACGCGGCCGAGAACCTGAGCGCGGCCGAGAGCCGCATCCGCGACGTGGACGTGGCGGCGGAGACGGCCGACCTCACGCGCAACTCGATCCTGCAGCAGGCCGCCGTGTCGGTCCTGGCCCAGGCGAACGTGCAACCCCAGATCGCCCTGTCGCTGCTGCAAGGCTAGCGACGGGTGACGGCCACTAGGGCCGATCGCTGAGGGAGGGGAGCCGCCCTGACGAGGGCGGTTCCCCTGTTCAGCGCGGATCCGGCGGCCAGCCCGCTCCTTGACAACCCGGTGAAGACGAAGCGAGGCGCGCGAGCGCCGCGCGCTTCGAGCGAGAACGACCGCACACCCGGCTCCCCGTGGGCCGGGCGTCGTACCCCGACCGGATCCACCGGACGGCGGTACGTCACCCGCGGCGTGCGCACCATCCTCCCGCAGTGCAAGGCGGGGCCCGTCGTGCAACGGGACCCGTCGCGGAGGGCTGGCCCGGACGCCGACCGGACCCGCGAGGGTCGAACCACCACTTCCTGAGGAAAAGAAAGACAATGGGACTTCGAGTCAACACCAACCTGTTCTCGCTCAACGCGCACCGCAACCTGACGAACGTCGGCGCGCGCCTGGGCGGCAACTTCGCGCGCCTGTCGTCGGGTCTGCGCATCGCGGCGGCCGCCGACGACGCGGCTGGCCTCGGCATCTCCGAGCGCATGCGGGCCCAGATCCGCTCGCTCCAGCAGGCCGGGCGCAACGCCGGTGACGGCGTCAGCCTCACGCAGACGGCGGAAGGCTCGCTGAACGAGCTGAACGGCAACCTCGTGCGCATGCGCGAGCTCGCCATCCAGGCCTCGAACGGCACGCTGAACACGGGCGACCGCGCCGTGATCGACGCCGAGTTCCAGGCCCTGGTCGCCGAGATCGACCGCGTGGCCGGCCAGACGACCTTCAACGGCGTCAACCTGCTCGACGGCTCGACCACGACGCTCTCGATCCAGGTCGGCACCGAGTCCGGCGAGACGATCGACGTGACCCTCGAGGACGTCACCGCGGCCACGCTCGGCGTCAACGTGGACGTCACGGACGTGACCAACGCCCAGGCGGCCCTGGACCTGATCGACACCGCGATCGACACCGTCTCCGGCCTGCGCGGCGACCTGGGCGCGGCCCAGAACCGCATCTCGAGCACGATCCGCAGCATCGCGAACGTGGCCGAGAACCTGTCCTCCGCCGAGAGCCGCATCCGCGACGTCGACGTGGCGGCCGAGACGGCCGACCTGACCCGCAACTCGATCCTGCAGCAGGCCGCCGTGTCGGTCCTGGCGCAGGCGAACGTGCAGCCCCAGCTCGCGCTGAGCCTGCTCGGCTAGCCCGATCGCAGATCGGGCTATCTGCTCCGTCGATAGACCGCCGTGGATCCGCAGACGGGCATCCGCCCGTCTGCGATCCGCGGCGCTGCTTCCCGGCGCGCTCGCAGACCGCCCACTGCCATCGACCCACCGTCATGCATCGGCGAGCGGACCACCGTCCACCCGCCGATGCATGACGCCCCAGATCCGACTCACGGACGCCGGGGGGGCGTCCGATAACGACCCGGGACCCGCGAGGTGACACCATGACCGGAATCCAGTTCGGAGGCCTGGCGAGCGGCCTCGACACCGCCGCCATCATCGACGCCATCCTGGCGGTCGAGGGTCGCAGCGTGCGCGCTCTCGAGGGTCGCAAGACCGGCGAGCAGCAGCGCCTGACCCTGCTCGGCACCTTCGAGGGCCTGGTCAAGACCCTCCAGGACAAGGCGCGCGACCTGCGCCAGGCCAGCGCCTTCTACGCCTACAAGCTGACGACGGCCCAGGAGGGCGTGGCCGACTTCACGCTGGCCGGGCAGGTCGAGGACGGCGCGCACACGCTCGAGGTGCTGTCGCTGGCCGCCGCCGACCGCCACGCCTTCGCCGGCGTGGCCGACCCGGCCGCGAGCCTCGGCACGGGCACCGTCTCGTTCACCTACGCCGGCACCGCCTACAGCGTGGACGTGCTGGCCGGCGCGGACAGCCTGAACGGCATCGCCGCGGCGATCAACACGGCCGCCGGCGAGGACGTGCGGGCCACGGTCGTCAACGTGGGCACGACGAGCTCGCCCTCCTGGCAGCTCGTCCTCGCGGGCGACGAGACGGGCGCCGACTTCGCGATCACCGGCCTGACGAGCACGGTCGCGGGGCTGACGGGCGCGACGCAGGTCTCGGTGGCCGCCAACGCGCAGGCGCGCGTGAACGGCCTGCTGGTCGAGCGCTCCTCGAACCTCTTCTCGGACGTCCTGCCGGGCGTCTCCTTCACCGTCGCGCGCACCACGGAGCCCGGCGTGCCGCTGACCTTCACGGTCGCGCTCGACCCCGAGGGCGTGCGCGAGAACGTCAAGGGCTTCGTCGACGCCTACAACGCGGTGCTGGAGTTCGTGAACAAGCAGAACGCCTTCACGCTCGAGACCGGGGTCGGTGGCGAGCTGTTCGGCGACCGCGCGCTCGAGACCGTGCGCACGACCCTGCGCAGAGCGGTGCTGGAGGCCGACCGCACGCTGGTCGCGGGCGACACCGAGGGCTACGCGTCCCTCGGGCTGCTCGGGATCGAGCTGCAGAACGACGGCACGCTCGAGCTCGACGAGAGCAAGCTCGACGAGAAGCTCAAGGCCAACCCCGAGCTCTTCTCGGACTTCTTCCGGCGCGAGGACGACGCGCTGACGACGACCATCGACGAGCGCGGGATCTTCGTCAAGCTCGAGGAGATGCTGGACGACGTGCTGGACGCGCAGACGGCGCCCGGTGGCGCCCGCGTGGACGGACTGTTCGGCCAGCGCCGTGACGCGATCAACCGCCAGATCCGCGACTTCGACAAGCAGATCGAGAGCCAGGAGCGGCGCCTCGAGGCGCTCGAGACCACGCTGGTGGCCAAGTTCTCGGCCCTCGAGCGCCTGCTCTCGGGCCTGCAGTCGCAGTCGGCCTTCCTCACGAGCGCCCTGCAGCAGAACCAGCGATGAGCCCCAGCCCCTCCGGCGCGGCGGCCTACCGGCAGGCCCAGTTCGAGAACGCCCCGCCGCTCGCGCTCGTGCGCATGCTGTACGAGGGCGCGCTGCGCTTCCTCGACCAGGCCGAGGCGGCCCGCACGGCCGGCGACGGCGCGCGCTTCCAGGAGCGCTGCCTGCGCGTGGCCGGGATCGTGGCCGAGCTGCGCCTCGCGCTCGACGCGAGCCAGGCGCCCGAGCTCGTGCGCGAGCTCGAGGCCCTGTACCTGTTCGTCGAGGAGTCCGTGCGCACGGCGATGCGCACCGACTCGAGCACGCCCCTGGCCGGCGCGCGCGACGTGCTGCGCAAGCTGCTCGACGGCTGGAAGACCCTGGAGCTGCGCACGTGACGCTGGAGGCGCGGCTCCTGGAGCTCGTCTCCGTGCTCGAGAAGGAGTCGCTGCCGGGCCCGGCGACGCTGGCGGCCAGCTTCGCGCGCGTCGAGGAGGCCCTGACGGCCGCGCGCGCGGAGACGGGGCTCGATCCCGCCGCGTGGGAGCGCTGCCGGCGGCTGCACGCGCTGGCGCTCGGGCTGGCGGCCGAGCGCAGCGACGAGCTCGCCACCCGGCGCCAGGCCTGCGCCGAGCTGCGCGCGCGCATCGGCGCGGCCCGGGCGCGCGTGCACAGCGGCGCGTCCTGCGACGTGGACGCCTGAGGCCACCCGGGCGCGGGCCCGGGACCCCGCGCGCGGCGCGGGAAAGGACCTCCCGGGCGGGAAAGGAAGGGCGGAAAAAGAGTCCAGGGTTCGGCCGATCGGGTCGATGCAGGAGCGCCTCCCTCCGGCCCCCACCGGAGGGCTCCTGATGCCCCTCGCCCTCCTCGCGCTCGACCAGGCCGCCCCCACCGGCGTGGACCTCACGCGCTACGTGCTCGTGTGCCTGGGCTCGATCGTCGCGCTGCTCGGGTGCGCCTGGCTCTTCAAGCGCTTCCTGGCCGAGCGCCTGCGGGTGCGCGCCGCGCAGCGCTCGCTACAGGTGCTCGACGTCCTGCCCCTGGGCGGCAAGCAGCGCCTGATGGTCGTGCGCTGCTACGAGCGCTCGTTCCTGCTGGGCGTGGGCGACAAGGAGGTGCGCTCGATCGCCGAGCTGGAGCCGGCCGAGGCGCCGCCGGCGGCCGTGGCCGCACCCGCCGCCCCGGCACGGCAGGCGCGTCCCACCGGGACGACCTTCGCCGCCACGCTGGCGGGCGAGCTCACCACGCCGTCCGCGCCGCGCACCGGCCCCGATCCGCGCGGAGGGTTCCTGGCGTGAGCGCGCGGCGGCTGCTCTTGCTGCTCGGCGCCCTCGCCTTGCTCGCGGGCCTGGCCTTCGGTCAGGAGGCGCTGCCCGCGCCGGCGGCGTCCCCCGCGGCCGAGCCCGCGGCCGGAGCCGTCGACGCGGCGGTGGACGAGGCCCTGGGCGGCGTGAAGCTCTCGACCGCGGTCGAGATCGCGCTGCTCCTGACGCTGCTCTCGGTGCTGCCGGCGCTGGTGGTCACGCTGACCAGCTTCACGCGCATCGTGATCGTGCTGTCCTTCGTGCGCCGCTCGCTGTCGGTCAACGAGCTGCCGCCGAACCCGGTGCTGATCGCGCTCTCGCTCTTCCTGACGATGTTCGTGATGGGCCCGATCTTCTCGCGCGCCTACGAGAAGGCCTACGTCCCCTACAAGGAGGGCCAGCTCGGCACGACCGAGGCGGCGGGCGCGGCCTGGGGCGAGCTGCGCGGCTTCCTGGTGGCCAACACGCGGCCCTCCGAGATCGACCTGTTCCTCGACCTCGCCAAGGTGCCGCCGCCGGTCGACGACGGCGGCCAGCCGCGCCCCGATGGCTGGCGGCACGACGAGCTGCCCTTCCGCGTGGTCGTGCCGGCCTTCGTGCTCTCCGAGATCAAGACCTCGTTCCAGATGGGCTTCCTGCTGTTCCTGCCCTTCCTGCTGATCGACCTGGTCGTCAGCTCGATCCTGATCTCGATGGGCATGTTCATGCTGCCGCCGGTCATGATCTCGACGCCCTTCAAGATCCTGGTGTTCGTGCTGGTCGACGGCTGGAGCCTGGTGTGCCGGTCGCTGGTCGACTCCTTCGTCGTGAGCTGAGCGATGCAGAGCCTCGACACCCAGGTGCTCGACCTCGTCCGGGAGATGCTCGCGCTGGCGCTGCTGATCGCCGGACCGCTGCTCCTGGTGGGCCTGGTGGTGGGCCTGATCGTGAGCGTGTTCCAGGCCCTGACCTCGGTCCAGGAGCAGACGCTCTCGGTCGTGCCTAAGATGTTCGCGGTGGCCCTGGTGGGGCTGCTGCTCCTGGCGCCGGCGCTCGGACTGCTGCGCGACTTCTGCCTGCGCGTGATCGAGCGCCTGGGGAGCTTCGGGACGAGCTGAGATGGCAACGCTCGAGACCCTCGCCGCGGGCTTCCTGCTGGTCCTGGCGCGCACCAGCGCCTTGATCATGACCGCGCCGCTCTTCGGACAGGGCTCGGGCTTCGTCGCGCACCGCCTGGCGCTGGTGGCGGGCGTGTCGTTCCTGCTCTACACGGTGAGCGGCGCGCCGGTCGAGGCCACACCGGTCGAGCTGGCGCTGATGATCCTGCGCGAGATCGTGATCGGGATCTTCCTCGGGACGCTGCTGCTGCTCGTGCTGGCGGCCGTACGCCTGGCGGGCGAGCTGATCGGCCAGGAGATGGGCTTCCTCGTCTCGCGCCAGGTCGACCCGACCACGGGCGTCTCCAGCACGCTGATCCTCTCGATCTACGAGAACCTGTTCCTGCTGGTGCTGCTGGCGCTGAACGGGCACCACTGGCTGCTCTCCTCGCTCGAGCGCTCCTTCGCCCTGGCTCCGATCGGGCGCGTGGGGCTGAGCGCGGGCATGGCCCAGACGGTCGTGACCATGTTCGGCGAGATGTGCAAGGCCGGGATCGTCTTCGCCGCGCCGGTGCTGGTGTTCCTGCTGGTCGTCTCGCTGCTGATCGGGGTGCTGGCGCGCGCCGTGCCGGGGCTCAACGTGCTGGAGGCCGGCTTCACGCTGCGCATCCTGGTGGCGCTCGGGACGATGTTCCTGCTGGCGCCGCTGATGGAGCCGGCCATGCGCACGCTGCACCGCGAGCTGACCACGTGGCTCGAGCGCGGACTGGGGGTGCTCTAGTACATGGCCGAGTCGGAACGCGACCAGCGCACCGAGGAAGCGACCCCGCGCCGGCGCCAGGAGGCGCGCGAGCGCGGGCAGGTGCCGCTCTCGAGCGAGCTCGTCTCGGCCGTCGGCCTGGCGGCCGGCGCCGGCGTCCTGGCCTGGGCCGGGCCCGGGCTGGTCGGGGCGCTGGGCGACGAGCTCGTGCTCGTGCTGACGCGTCTCGGCGAGTGGGGCACGGCCCCGCTCGACGTGCCGGCCTCGGCCGCGCTGGTCGAGAGCTCGACCCACGCCCTGCTCGGCGCCCTGGCGCTGGTGATCGGCCCGATGATCGCGCTCGTGGCCCTGGCGGGCTTCGCCCAGGCCGGGCTGGTGCTCGCGCCCAAGGCGCTCGAGCTGGATCCGGGCAAGCTCGACCCGCTGCGCGGCCTCGGGCGCATCTTCTCGCTGCGCGGCGCGGCGCGCACCGGCTTCTCGCTGGTCAAGGTGCTCGGGCTCTCGGCCGTGGCCGGCGTGGTGGCCTGGATGCACGTCGACGAGATCGTGCGCCTCGGGCACGCCGAGCTCGGGCCGCTGCTGCTCGCCGCGGGGGTCGTGCTGGCGCGCGTCGCGGCGGCGGTGCTGACCGTGCTGCTCGTGCTGGGCGCGGCCGACCTGTGGGTGCAGCGCTTCCAGGGCGAGCGCGACCTGCGCATGACCAAGGCCGAGGTCAAGGAGGAGCACCGCCTGCACGAGGGCGATCCGCACGTGCGCGCACGCCTGCGCGCGCGGCGCCGCGAGCTGCTACTCGGACGCATGCTGAACGACGTGCCGCGCGCCACGGTCGTGGTCACGAACCCGACCCACTTCGCCGTGGCCCTGCGCTACGAGCGCGAGGCGGGCGCGCGCCGCGCGCCGGTGGTCGTGGCCAAGGGGGCCGACCTGCTGGCGCAGCGCATCAAGGAGCTGGCGGACGCGCACGGCGTGCCGCGCCACGAGGACGTGCCCCTGGCGCGCGCGCTCTACCGGCGCGTGAACGTCGGCCAGGAGATCCCCGAGGAGCTGTACGCCGCCGTGGCCGCCGTGCTGGCCCACGTGTACCGCGTGCACGAGCTCGAGGTGGCCCGGTGAGCGCGCAACCGACGCACGGACCGGTCGAGCGCTTCGGGCAGTTCCTGGCGCGCTGGGCCGACTGGGTCATGGGCCTGGGCGTGCTCGGGCTGATGGTCACGCTGATCTTCCCGCTGCCGGCCCTGGCGCTGGATCTCCTGCTGGCCTTCAACCTCTCGCTCTCGGTCCTCTTGCTGCTGGTGACGATGAGCGTGAAGAGCTCGGCCGAGCTCTCGACCTTCCCGGCCGTGCTGCTGTTCGCCACGCTCTTCCGCCTCGGCCTGAACGTGGCCAGCACGCGCCTGATCCTGTCGGAGGGCCACGCCGGGCGCATCATCACGGCCTTCGGGAACTTCGTGGTGGGCGACAGCCTGACCGTGGGCCTGGTCGTGTTCCTGATCCTGGTGGTGATCCAGTTCGTGGTCATCACCAAGGGTGCCGGGCGCATCAGCGAGGTGGCTGCGCGCTTCGTGCTCGACGCCATGCCCGGCAAGCAGATGGCGATCGACGCCGACCTGAACGCGGGCCTGATCGACGCCGACGAGGCGCGCACCCGGCGCGCACGCGTCGCCAGCGAGGCCGAGTTCTACGGGGCCATGGACGGCGCCTCGAAGTTCGTGCGCGGCGACGCGATCGCCGGCCTGATCATCACGGCCCTCAACCTGGTGGGCGGGATCGCGATCGGCATGCTGAGCGGGCTCGCGCTCGACCAGGCGGCCCAGCGCTACTCGATGCTGACCATCGGCGACGGCCTGGTCTCGCAGATCCCGGCCCTGCTGGTCTCGACCGCGGCCGCCGTGCTGGTCACGCGCGCCTCCAGCGACAAGAGCCTGGGCTACAACCTGGCGGCCCAGGTCGCGAGCCGCCCGCGCGCGGCCCTGATCGCGGCCGGGATGATGTTCACGGTCGGGCTGATGCCGGGCATGCCGAGCCTGCCCTTCACGGTGCTGGCGACGCTGCTGCTCGTGCTCGGCCGGCGCCTGCGTGGCGCCGACGGGCCCGAGTCGCTGGAGGGCTCGGCCGCGCGCGAGCGCGCCGCCAAGGCCCCGGCGGCCGAGCCGGGCAAGACGGTCGAGGACGAGGCCCTCGGGCTGCTCACGACCGACCGCATCGGGCTCGAGATCGGCTACCGCCTGATCCCGCTGGTCCAGGACAAGGGCGGCACCGGCATCCTCGACCACGTGGCCCAGCTGCGCCGGCGCTTCGCGCAGCGTGAGGGCGTGGTCCTGCCGGCCGTGCGCATCAAGGACAACGTGCGCCTCGAGCCGGGCGCCTACCGGATCCTGCTGGGCGGCCAGGAGGTCGCGCGCGGCGTGATCGAGGTCGGGCAGTTCCTGGCCATGGACCCCGGCACCGCGAACGGCAAGCTGCGCGGCAAGCCGACCCAGGACCCGGCCTTCGGCCTGCCGGCCTGGTGGATCACGCCGGCCCAGCGCGACGAGGCCGAGCTGGCGGGCTACACCGTGGTCGACCCGACCAGCACGCTCGTCACGCACCTCTCGGAGGTGCTGCGCGGCGCGCTGGGCGAGATCCTCTCGCGCGACGACGTGAAGGACCTGGTCGAGCACGCGAAGAAGACCGCACCGGCCGTGGTCGAGGAGCTCGTGCCGGCCAAGCTCGGCCACGGCGAGATCCACCAGGTGCTGCGCAACCTGCTGGCGGACGGCGTGCCGCTGCGCAACATGCCGGCGATCCTGGAGGCCCTGGCGGACGGCGTCGCGCGCACCAAGGATCCCGAGGCGCTGAGCGAGCTCGTGCGCGGGCGCCTGGGGCGCGTCCTGTGCGAGCTCCACGCCGACCCGCAGGGCGTGGTGCACGCCGTGACGCTCGATCCGGCGGTCGAGGCGCGCCTGGCGGCCGCCGTCGGCGGGGCCAAGGACCCGGAGGCGGCCCCGGTCGGGCCCGCCTACCTCCAGAAGCTGGTCGAGCGCATCGCCCAGGCCGTGGCCGGCGCCTCGAAGAGCGGCAAGGACGCGGTCGTGCTCGCGCGCAGCAACGTGCGCCGCTTCCTGAACGAGCTCGTGCGCGCCTCGCTGCCCAAGGTGGCGGTGCTCTCCTACAACGAGGTCGTCCCCGCCCGCGCGGTGGAGACGGCCGCGATGGTCCGCGTGGAGGATCGAGAATGAACCCGGATCCCGCTCCCCTGACCGTCTCGTGGGCCGACCTGGTCGAGCCGCCGGCGCGGCGGCCCGTGCCGGCGCCCGTCCCCCTGGCGACCGGCGCGACGCCGGTCGACGAGCTCGTCGGGCTCGCGCTCGAGCCCGGCGCGCGCGACGTCGCGCGGCGCATGCTGGCCCACGGCGCCTCGAGCGAGCTCGTGCGCGCCGTCCTGGCCGAGGTCGCGCGCCAGGACGCGCGCGGCGCCTTCGCCATCGACGCGGCCGCCGAGGTGCTCGCGCGCGCCGTGCCGATCCGGCCCTCGCCGCGCCGCCCCGACGCGCGCGCGCGCGTGCCGCTGTTCGCCTTCGTCGGCCCGGCCGGGGCCGGCAAGACGATCGCGCTGGCCAAGCTCGGGCGCCACATGCGCGCCGGCGGCCGCAGCGTGGCCTTCGCCAGCCTCGATCCGCTCTCGCACTCGGCCCTCGACCGCGTCGGCGGCCTGGCCCACGACGTGGACCGGGCCGAGGTGCCGCTCGAGCTCGTGCGCGCGCCCGAGGACCTGCGCCGCCTCGCGCGCCGCGGCGGACGCCTGGACGCCGTGCTGCTCGACACGCCCGGGTTCTCGCCGCGCGACGAGGCCGGCCTCGACCTGCTCGCGCGCGAGCTCGCCCACTGCACGGCCGCCTTCGAGCGCCGGACGCTGCTCGTGCTCTCGGCCGCCTCCAGCCGCGGCGCCCTGCGCCTGGCGACGCGCGCCTTCGCGCCCTTCCGGCCCGACGGCGCGGTCCTGACCAAGCTGGACGAGACCGACGAGCCCGGCGCCGCGGTCGAGGCCCTGGTGCGCTCGGCGCTGCCGGCCGCCTTCCTGTGCGACGGCCCGGACGCGCGCGCGCACCTCGTGCGCGCCAGCGGCGCGGCCCTGGCCGACCTGGTCCTGCGCGGACACCTCGGGAGCGCGCCCGCGAGCCCTGCAGGGAACCGGGAATGAGCCCGCTCCCCGCCAGCGAGACCTGCCGCGCGGCGCGCGCGCTCGGAGGCCGCCTGGCGGCCGCCGGGGCGCTCGCCGTGGCGCTCGTCGCGCTGCTGCGCGGGGCCTCGCTGGGGCTGGCCTCGCTGCTCGGCGCGGGGACCCTGGTGCTCCTGGCGGGCTCGGCGCGGCTCGGCACGGCGGCCCTGGCACGGGCCCTCGACTCCGCTCGAACGCCGATCCAGCCGAAGAAGGACGGGTGAGTCCGGAGCCCCCGCCCCCATGACCTCCCTGACCCACTCGACCACCGCGAGCGAGGAGCGCGACGCGCGCATCCTCGAGCACCTGCCGCTGCTACAGCACATCGTCGGGCGTCTCTCGCTCGACGTGCCGGGACGCGTGCAGCGCGAGGACCTGTTCGGCTGGGGTCTGCGCGGGCTGATCGAGGCGGCCGACGCCTTCGACGCGACGCGCGGACTGGCCTTCTCGACCTACGCCTTCCCGCGCATCCGCGGGGCGATCCTGGACGAGCTGCGGCGCCTCGACTTCCTGCCGCGCGGCCGGCGCGAGCGCCTGCGCGCGGTCGAGGGGGCGGTGGCCGAGCTCGAGCAGGCGCGCGGCGCGCCGCCCTCGCCCGAGGAGCTGGCCACGCACCTCGCGCTGCCGCTCGAGGAGGTCGACGAGATCCTGCACTCGGCGCGCGTGGCCCACTGGGTCTCGCTGGACGGCGGCCCGTCCGAGGAGCTGGGCGCGCTCCTCACCGACCCGAAGAGCGACGACCCGGCCGGCAGCGCCGCCTGGAACGAGATGAAGGCGCGCCTGGTGCGCGCGATCACGGTCCTGCCGGAGCCCGAGAAGAGCGTGATCACCCTGTACTACGGCGAGGAGCTGCTGCTGAAGGAGATCGGCACCGTCCTCGGCGTGAGCGAGTCGCGCGTGTCGCAGATCCACAGCCGCGCGCTCTACCGCCTGAACCGCGAGCTGCGCGCGGGCCCGCCCTCGGCCTGACCCCGACTCACCCATGGAAACCTCCCCGCGCAAGAACGGCATCGTCAAGCGCCAGCACGTGCGCCTGGAGACGTCCGCCGCCTGCGCCCCGGCGCGCGCGGCCGGCGCTCCCGCGCAGAGCACGCCGTCGGTGCGCCTCCTGAGGCTGGACGACGAGACCCACGCGCTCGAGTTCACCTGCGCCTGCGGCGACGTGGCGCTGATCGAGATCGAGTACGAGACACCCCAATGAAGACCCCCACGTCCCCCTGGCTCGCCGCCGCCCCGGCCCTGCTCCTGGCGGCCTGCTTCGTCCCGCCCGGCTTCTACGCGCGCGAGAGCTTCCCGCCCCCGGCCGAGCCCTGGCAGCAGCAGGGCCGCTTCAAGCAGGACGGAGAGGAGCTGCCCGTGGCCGCGCCGCAGCAACGGCCGACGCAGCCGAAGCCGGCGCCGCAAGCGCTCGTCTCCTCGGTCGAGAACTCCGAGCCCGCCCCGACTCCCGCGCAGGAGCCGCCCCGGCCG
The DNA here is from genome assembly GCA_036376275.1 of Planctomycetota bacterium. GTDB lineage: Bacteria > Planctomycetota > UBA1135 > UBA1135 > JABFRZ01. The sequence goes on from DASVAP010000418.1 coordinate 12,888, forward strand.
GCCGCGCCCGTGTGGGATCGCGGCGTGGTCGACGCGCCCGCCCAGGGCCGCGTCAAGCCCCAGGAGGGCCCGCCGCGCGGGCTCGATCCGCTCAGCGGGCGCACGCACATCATCGAGCTCTACCAGCAGGCGGTGGACGAGCGCGACGCGCTCGCCAGCAAGCACGAGGAGCTGCGCAAGGCGCTGCTCGAGGCCACGACGACGCTCGAGCTAGAGAGGCGCGAGAGCGCCGACCTGACGGCACGCGTGGCGGCCCTCGAGAGCGCCCAGGCCGAGCTGGCGGGCGAGAACGAGGCCCTGGCCGCGCGCCTGGTGCAGGCCCAGATCCGGCGCCTCGAGGCCGAGAAGCTGCTGCTCGAGACGCGCCTCGAGCAGGAGCGCACGCGCGCCGCCGAGGCGGCCCGCGCCGCCGCCGGCCAGCCGCGCGCGCGGAGCGCGGGCGAATGAGCTGGTCGCGCCTCCTGATCGCCCTGGCGGGGCTCGGGCTCGTCGCCGGCTGCGTCAGCGGCCGCGGCGGATCGCTGCCGAAGCTCGCCCACGCCGTCGTCTCGCCGGACTTCGACACCTATCCGCTGCGCCGCGTGGGCCTCTTGCCCTTCACCGGGCCGGAGGTCTCGGTCCCGCGCGCGCTCGAGCTGCAGAAGGCGCTGCACACCGAGCTGGCCCAGTCGACGCCCTACGAGCTGGTGCAGCTCGCCGAGCGCGACCTCTACGAGCTCGAGCAGAGCGACCCCCACCGCCAGGGCGTCTACAAGCCGCGCACGATCATCGACCTGGCCCAGGCCTACCACCTGGACGCGATCCTGTTCGGCACGATCACGCAGGAGCGCTTCTTCCCGCCGCTCTTGCTCTCGCTGGCCGTCGATCTGGTCTCGGCCGAGACCGGCCTCGTCCTGTGGAGCGGCTCGGTCCACCTCGACGCCTCCGACGCGCGCGTGCAGGACGGCCTGCGCATCTACGCCGGCAACCCGGCCGACCCGGAGGCCTGGCGGGTGGCGCTGATCTCGCCGGAGCGCTTCGCGCGGTTCGCGGCGTTCCAGATCGCTTGTCTGCTCTGAGGTGAGTGCGGGGGGCTCGCCCCCTGGGGCCCCGCCCTCGTCCGTGACCCGCTTGTCCGGCCCGCTG
>DASVAP010000420.1:0-5734 GCA_036376275.1 Planctomycetota bacterium
CGAGGGCTACGTGCACCTGCGGGGCGTGCTGTCGGACGCGGAGCTGGCCGAGATCGCCGCCGTCTACGAGCGCTTCCTGCGGCGCGAGATCACCGTGCCCGGCAAGGACCTGTGCGACATGTCGGGCGACTACGGGCGGCCCTTCGAGCAGTACTCGATCGTCAACGTGATGCTCCCGCGCCGCTACCACCCCGCCTGGCAGGGCAACCTCTACGAGCAGCGCGCCGCGAGCATCGCCGAGCAGCTCCACGGGCCCGGGATGGTGCTCGACTACGACCAGCTCCTCGCCAAGCGGCCCGGCAAGGCCGACGCCGTCTTCGAGTGGCACCAGGACCAGGCCTACTGGCCGGTGTTCCCGGACTCGCGCACGGCGACGGTGTGGCTGGCGGTGGACGACTCCACGCTCGAGAACGGCTGCATGCGCTTCGTGCCTGGCTCCAACCGTGGCCCCATCCGCCCGCACCGACCGCTGAAGGGCGACCGCGGCGAATCGCACACCCTGCTGACCGATGTCGACCCGGCGCGCGACGAGATCCGGCCCGTTCCGATCCGCCGCGGCGACGTGACCGTGCACGACGAGCGCGTGCTGCACGGCTCGGGTGGCAACGTGACCGCGGGCTGGCGGCGCGCCTACGTGGTCGCCTTCCGCGCTGCCGCGACGGTGGCGGAGGAGCGTCGGCGCGGCTTCACGCACTCGCACAACGACGAGAAGGTCGTGCTGGAGCGGGTGGGCTTCGCCGAGCCGGGCGGCTGACCCCTGCGATCCACCTCTCGGCTAGGATGCTGGAACGGGGGGAGAGGAGAGCCCCGCTCACTCCCCGACTCCGCCGCATGTCAGCCCGAACTCGGCAGCCCCCGGGCCTCGCCTCGGCACCGGAGCCGCGCACGGGCGCGTCCAGCACGCGCCCGTACGGGCTCGCCGCGCTCGCGCTCCTGCTGCTCGCGCAGGCCTTCGCCCTGGCACGGCACGCGACGGACGTCCTGCCCGACGACACGCTCTTCTACTTCTTCTACGTCGACAACCTGGCGGCGGGGAACGGCTACCGCTTCAACGCCAGCGAGCCGCCGGTGTGCGGAGCGAGCGCACCGCTGTGGCCCCCGCTCCTGGCGGCGGTGAAATGCCTGGGACTGTCCACGGAAGGCGCGGCCCTGGCGACGAGCTGGGCCCTGACCCTGGCGTCGACCGCGCTCCTGGGCTTGCTGCTCCTGCGCACCTCTGGACCGCTGGGAGTCCTCGGCCTGGCGGCGCTGCTCGTCCCCTGGCAGCTCCACGCGGCCTGGGCCGTCTCGGGCATGGAGACCCCGATGACCTACCTCCTGATCGCCGGCGCACTGGCGGTGGCGAGCGGCGCCGGCGGATGGGCACTCACCGGCACCGTCGCGGGAGCGTGCCTCGTGCACAAGCTCGACCTGGCACCCCTCGGGCTCGCGCTGCTCGCGGGGAGCTTCCGCTGGCGCCGGCCCGAGGCCCTGCGCGCGCTCGTGCTCGCCGCGGCGATCGCGCTGGCGTGGTACGCCTACGCGACGTGGCTCTTCGGCTCGCCGCTGCCGAACAGCCTGCGGACCAAGCTCGAGCACACCTACGGCGAGGTCCCGCGCAGCTGGTTCGCCCAGACGGTCTTCCTGCGGGGCGCGGGCGCGCTGCGCACGGTCCTGGCCCTGGTCGGCCTGCTGGCGCTCCGGCGTCGCCCCTTCCTGCTGGCCGTGGCGCTGACCCAGATCCTGGCGCCGACCGCCGCCTTCACCTGGAAGGTGCCGAACGAGACCTTCTGGTGGTACGCGACCCCTCTCACGCCGGTCCTCGGGCTGCTGGCGGCCGCTGGCCTCGCCTTCCTGCTACGCGCGCAGGCGGAGCACGTGAGCCGCGCCCAGCTCGCGCTGGCGGCCGTCGCGATCGTGCCGCTCGGGCTCCTCGGCTGGCGTCAGGAGACGCCCCTGCGCCGGGAGATGCAAGAGTTCCTGGCCTGCTGCCACGGACTCCTGCGCGAGGCTGGCCGCTGGGTGGACCGGCACACGCCGCCGGATGCGCGCGTGCTCACCTTCTGGGGCAATCCCGCCTACTACTCGAGGCGCTTCGTGTACGACGCGACCTTCCTCAACCGCCCGCCCGAGCCGGACATCTTCCTGCACGCCCCCGAGGTGTGGATCCATTCCCAGTTCGGTCGCTTCGATGGGCTGGTCCCGCGTCGCGACTACCGCCTGGCGCAGCTCTTCGAAGCGTCACCGCCCTGCGCGCCCTTCTTCGCGGCCGTGCTGGTCTTCGACCCACGGCCCGGGAGCGCGGCGCAAGCGCGACCGGGACGGGATCCGGGGCGGATCGAGCGCCTGCGCACGCTCGCCCGGGACGCGGGGACGCCCGCCTTTCGCAGGGCGCAGGCGCGGATCGAGCAGCGCCTCCAGGCCCTCGGCCCGAGGCAGCGGCGCGCCGTGGTGCGGGGCGCTCTGGAGCGCTGGCCCGAGCTCGCGCCGCTCCTCCCGCCGCCGGGTACCTGACGGCCCTGGACCGTCGAGTAACGATGCGCCACACTGCGGAGCTGCACGGCATGTCTCCGACGCCTCCCGACCCCGAGCTGGCACGCGAGATCGCGCGCCGGCGGACCTTCGCGATCATCTCGCACCCCGACGCGGGCAAGACCACGCTGACGGAGAAGCTGCTGCTCTACTCGGGCCTCCTGCGCACGGCCGGGATGGTGCGCAATCGCAAGGGCAAGATGGCCACCTCCGACTGGATGGGGATGGAGCAGGAGCGCGGCATCTCGATCACGTCCTCGGCCATGCAGTTCCCCTACAAGGACGCGATCATCAACGTCCTGGACACGCCGGGGCACCAGGACTTCAGCGAGGACACCTACCGCACCCTGACGGCGGCCGACGCGGCGATCATGGTGCTGGACGCGGCCAAGGGCGTCGAGGCGCAGACGCGCAAGCTCTTCGAGGTCTGCCGCATCCGGCGCATCCCCGTCCTGACCTTCGTAAACAAGATGGACCTGCCGGGGCGCGCCCCGCTCGACCTCTTGCACGAGGTCGAGGAGGTGCTGGGGATCCACGCCAGCCCGATCAACTGGCCGATCGGCTCGGGGCGCGAGTTCGCCGGCGTGATCGAGCGCGAGAGCGGCGAGGTGCTGCTCTTCAGCAAGACCGCCGCCGCCGGCGCCCAGCGGGCCGAGATGGTGCGCCTGGGGCTGGACGACCCCGGCCTCGCCGCGCGCCTGGGCCCCGAGCGCACGGCCCACCTGCGCGAGGAGCTCGAGCTGCTCGAGGTGGCCGGCAACGCCTTCTCGCACGAGGCCTTCCTGGCCGGCGAGGTGACGCCGGCCTTCTTCGGCTCGGCCCTCACGAACTTCGGGGTCGAGCCCTTCTTCGACGCCTTCGTGGCGCTGGCCCCGCCGCCCTCCGCGCGCCCGGTGGACCTGCCGGACGGCAGCGAGCGGCGCCTCGACCCCGCCACCGAGCCCTTCAGCGCCTACGTCTTCAAGATCCAGGCGAACATGGACAAGCGCCACCGCGACTGCCTGGCCTTCATGCGCGTGTGCTCGGGGCGCTTCGAGCGCGACCTCGTGGTCCATCACCACCGCCTCGAGCGCGACCTGCGCCTCTCGCGGCCGCACTCGATGGTGGCCCAGGAGCGCAGCACGCTCGACGTGGCCTACCCCGGCGACATCGTGGGGCTGATCAACCGCGACACCTTCCGCATCGGCGACACGCTGTCGATCAAGGGCGGCTTCGAGCACAAGGCGCTGCCCTCCTTCCAGCCCGAGGTCTTCGCGCGCATCACCCCCAAGGAGCTGACCAAGCGCAAGTCCTTCGACAAGGGCCTGGAGCAGCTCGTCAACGAGGGCGCGGTGCAGCTCCTGTTCCCGGAGAGCGGCGTGCGCGAGCCGATCGTGGCCGCCGTCGGCCAGCTCCAGTTCGAGGTGCTGCAGTACCGGCTGCGCGACGAGTACGGGGCGGAGACGACCCTGACGCCGCTGCCGTTCACCTGCAGCGCCTGGCTGGAGGGCGAGCGGGCGAGCTTCGCGCCCCCCACCACGGCGGTCGTGGCGCGCGACCGCCGTGGACGCGACGTCGTGCTCTTCACCAGCGAGTGGGACAAGAAGAACGCGGCCAAGAAGCATCCGGAGCATCGGCTGCTCGATCTGGCGTGAAGAGGAGCGCGGAGACGCGGAGCGAAGACGCGGAGGGCGCGGAGGGAAGAAGAAGAGGGGGAGAGAGGGAGAAGAAGAGGGGGGAGGGAGTGCGAGACGAGGACCGAGCGTCCTGGACAGGTCACGACGACGCCCTGGGCATGGCCGTGATCCCGCCAGCGCACCCTTCCTGACTCCCGCTCCCCTCCGGCTCCGCGCCCTCCGCGTCTTCGCTCCGCGTCTCCGCGCTCGGCTCGATCCCGCCGCACGCGCCGAACCCCCGCAGCGCGCCTCCACCGCGCGCTCAGCGCGTCGCGCCCTTGCCCCAGCGCGCCGGCGGATCCAGCGCCGGCTGCAGCAGCGCGAGCACGCCCATGGCCGTGCCGAAGTTGCGCGAGCGCGGGAAGACGCGGTCGTTCCAGCCGCCCTCCGGCTCCTGGATGCGCGCCAGACGCGCCCGCAGCTCGGCGCGCTGGAGCGCGCGCAGAGCCTCGTCCTCCAGCAGCTCGATCGCCTGGGCCGCGTGGAAGTGCGCGAACAGGACGTAGTAGGGCGCGACCCCGTAGGGCTGGGCATGGGTGCCGCCCTGCTGGCGGCGCTTCTCGAGCTCGTCCCAGTGCTCGAAGAAGGCGCGCACGGCGGCCGCGAGGCGCGCCGGGTCACCCCGGCCGGCCAGCGTCAGGGCGCTCTCGGCCGCCAGCATGCGCCCCATCGAGCCCGGCAGGCGGTCCATGAAGTCCAGCTCCTCCTCGCCCACCTCGGCGCGCGCCTGGCGCGGCGCGGCGTAGGCGAGGCTGCCCGAGGCGGCGCGGCTGCGCTCCAGGGCGTCGAGCGCCTCGACGAGCGTGCGCCGCGCCACGGCGTGGCCCTGGGCGGCGGCCGCGAAGAGCGCCTGCAGCGCGGGCGCCGTCATGAACGGCGCGGCCGCCGTGCGGCCCGCGTAGCTCCAGCCGCCGACCTTCTCGAGCGCGGTCTCCTCCAGGGCCGTGATCAGGCGCGGGATGGCCTTGCGCACGGCCTTCGCGTGCGCCGGTGGCAGCGCCTCGCGCCGCTCCAGCTCGACGAAGAGGCGCAGGGCGTAGAGGAAGCCCCAGCCGCGCACGTCGTAGCTCGACACGCGCTCGGGCTCCATCTGCGGCCACGCGAGCGCCTCGAGCACGAACTCGACCCCGCGCGCGAGCGCGGCCTGACGCTCGGCGTCCTCGGCATAGCCCGGGGCCGAGAGCAGCGCCAGGGCGGCGATGCAGGTACCGCCGATGCGGTAGCCGACCGGGATCACGGGTTCCGGCGCGCCGCGCTCGGAGACCCGGTAGACGCCCTCGTAAGGCCACTCGCGGCGTCCCTCGCCCTCCTGCAGCTCGAGCAGCAGGGCGCAGCCGCGCTCCACGGCGACGGCCGGATCGAAGGGCGCCGGCTCCGGGACGGGCGTGGCCTGCGCGAGCAGCAGGGTGAGGAGCCAGGTCACCACGCCCGCAGCGTAGCAAGACGGCCCGCGCGGCTCATGCGAGCGCGCCGAGCAGCCCGGGCTCGAGCTCGTGGCCGCCGGGGAACTCGTGCTCGGCCGGCTCGACGCCCAGGGCGCGCAGGCGCGCCAGCCCGGCCGCATGCGC
>DASVAP010000010.1:0-8088 GCA_036376275.1 Planctomycetota bacterium
GGACGCCCCGCGAGCGCGCGAAGCGCGCGACTCCGGACCGCGTGGAGCCTCGAGAGCTCGACTGCACGGCGCCACGGGTCCGGCGGTAGCGCCACGGAGCAGCGGCGGGGCCCCGACGGGCGCGCAGTCTCGCCCCAGCCACCTCGCCCCGACGCTCACGCGCCCCCCACCCCGACACGCCACCGTCCACCCCCCGCCAACCCGAAAGCTCGAGTCCCTTCTTCCCTTCCGCCTCCGCGCTCCTCCGCTTCCGAATCAAGAGCCGAGAAAGCCGCGGAGACCCGGCAGGAGAACCAATCACGCGCAAGCCCGCCGGAAAGGGCCGCCCCCGGCCCCAGGCCCCGGCCGCCCCGCGACTCCCCCCCTCCGCGACTCCGGAAAGGATGGCCCCTCTGCCGATGTTCCCCTCCCCATGGATCGCGCCGCCGCGGAGCTGTTCCTCGCGTCCCTGTTCGTCGAGTCGACGCCGGAGCGTCACGAGGCGCTGCGCAACGCGGCCAAGGGCGCGCGGAGCTGGGAGGGCCTGCCCGAGTCGCTCGCGGCGCACGGCGTGCTGGGCCTGTTCCTCGCCAACCTGGCGGCGGCCGGGATCGAGCTGCCGGCTGCGCTGGCGCCGACGCTCGCGGCACGCACCGGCGAGCAGCGCGGCGCCGACCAGCGCGCGCGGCTCGGCCTGGCGCGCTTCCTGGCCGCGGCCGGGCGCCAGGGCGTCGAGGTCACGCTCGTCGGGCACTCGGCGCTGTGCTTCGAGCTCTATCCGGAGCCGCTGCGGCGCCTGGGCGAGCTGGAGCTCCACGTCGCGCCCGAGCACCTGGCGCGCGCCCTGCGCGCCGGCGAGGAGGCCGGGTTCCTGCTGGCCGAGCAGGCGCTCCCGGCCTGGTGGCACCGCCGCACGCACACGGCCCTCACGCTCGCGCCGGCCTCGTCCTTCCTCCTGCCGCTGCGCCTGGCGACGCGCCTGCACCACCCCTCGCTGCTCCTGACCGCGCGCGAGCCGGAGGTGCTGGCGCGCCGGCGCCGCGTGGCGCACGAGGGACACGCGCTGTTCCTGCTCGAGCCGCTCGACGGCCTGCTGGAGCTCTCCGTGGCCCTGGCGCGGCGCGCGGGCGAGGCCCTGCTCGTCAGCGGACGCCGCCACTTGCTCGACGCCGCCGCGCGCGGCGTCCACCCGCTGCGCCTCGACCTCCTGCTGGACCTGCGCACCTTCCTCGAGGCCCGCCACGGCGACCTGCGCGCGAGCGAGGTGCTGGCACGCGCGAGCGAGTGGAGCGCCCAGCCCGCCCTGCGCGCGGCGCTCGAGTGCCTGCAGATGGGCCTGGGCTTCCTGCCGGGCGCACGCGAGTGGTCGCGCCAGGTCGCCCAGGGGCTGGCGGCCGCCGCCCCCCCGGCCGCGAACGGCTCCGCGCCGGCCCAGTTCCGGCCCGACCCGGTCGAGCGCCTGCCGCAGTGGCTGCGCCCGAGCGACGCCTTCCTCGCGCGCCACCAGGCCCTGCCGAGCGGCGGCGGCCCGCGCGCGCTGCGCCTCGCGCGCGCGCGCCACGTGGCCGGCGTGCTGGGCCAGTGCGCGCTGGCCGGGGCCGCCTTCCCGCTGGCGGTTGTGGCGCGCCTCCTGGAGCGCGAGCGCCGGCGGCGCCTGTGGGCCGACGCCAGCACGCCGCAGCGCATGAGCGACGTGAACGACGCCTGGCGCACGGCGGCCGCGCGCGTCGAGCAGCAGAAGCCGCTCCGCCCGCGCACGATCGCCCTGCCCGAGGACACCGAGCGCGTGGCGAAGTACCCGGACCGCTACCTGGGCTGAGCTCGGCGCGCGTCGGCGCGCGCGTCCCGGCGGCTCAGCGCCGCGACTGCACGCTGCGCTTGGGCTTGGTCATGCTCGCCGGCAGGCGTCCGGTGGTGAGCAGCGCCCGGCGCGCGGCCGAGCCGAGCTGGGCCGTGTCCTGCCGCGTGCGCACGCTGCCGAGCATCTTCGTGCGCTCGAAGCCGCCGTAGACGGCCGGCGCGGGCTTGGACTGCGGGGCGCGACGGAAGTTCGTGCGCGACTGGGCCGACGCATCGAGGGCCAGGAAGGCCAGGGCCGAGAGGACGAGGAGGGTGGCGCGGAGCTTCATGTCCAAGGCTACCCCCGCCGGCGGGGCCGACAGGGCGAAAAGGCTGCCGGGGCTCGTGACCGGACCACCGGCAGCCGCTCCGCACCCGCGCTGTCACCGGCCGGCTCGCGCGGCGCTCACGGGAGCGCCGCGCCGCGAACCGCCGCCATCACCTGGCCTGGATCGGGATCTTCTCGGCCGGCGTCGGCTCGAGCTTCGGGATGCGGATCTCGAGCACGCCCTTCTGGAACGTGGCCTCGATCGCGTCCTTGCCCAGGCGCAGGTTCTCGGGGAGCGTCAGGCTGCGCGCGAAGCGCCCGTACTGGGACTCCACGCGGTGGAACTCCTTGCCCTTCTTCTCCTCCTCCCACCTGCGCTCGCCGGTGACCTGGAGCTGGTTGCCCATCAGCTCGATGCTCACGTCCTTGGCATCGAGCCCGGGCAGCTCGAGGGTCACCACGTAGTGTCCCTCGGTCTCGGCCACGTTCATGGCGGGGACGGTCTCGCCGGCGAAGGCCAGGGGCAGGCGGCTCTTCGTGCGCCACTCGAACGGCTCGAAGAGGCGCTGGAATAGGTCGTCGAAGTCGGAACGCACGGTCAGATCACCGTCGCGCTTCCGCCAGGGGATCACGTTCATGTCTCGGCTCCTTTCTCGCTGGGCTGCGTGCGCGGGAGCTTGCTCGCTCCCGTGCAGGAGCATCGGAAACGCGGACGGCGCGTGCGCTCCGGCGATGGAGGTAAGGAGCCCTGGACTCTGGACGTACGGGCGCCCCGGACGCGCCGCGCGGCCGGATCAGCGCCGGCGCGGGCCGCCGACGACCGGTCCGGGGACGGCGGTGACGGCGGGGTCGGCCTCGCGCTCGAAGGCGAGGTTGTCCACCGCGCCGGAGCCGGCCAGCTCGACCTCCAGGCGCACGACCTCGCCGGCGATGAAGTCCGGCGTCTCGGTCGCCGTGGCCTGGGCCAGGTAGCCGGGCTGTGGCGCGAGCGTGGTCAGGTCGAGCGTGCCGACCCCCGGATGGCCCTGGAAGGTGATGTCGCGCGTCCAGCCCGGCGGGACGGTGTAGGTGCGCTTGCCGCCGAGCACGTCGGTCAGGATCACGCTCGTCGGGCCCGGCGAGCCGCTGTCGATGTCGACCAGGTCGAGCGCGATCGCCGTGACCTTCTCGATCACGTCGAAGCCGGTGAAGTCGAAGACCAGGGTCCCGCCGTTGGCCGAGTCGTCGGGCAACGCGAAGAAGCCGGGCAGCGCCTGGGTCGCGTTCTCCTGCAGGATCAGCAGGTTGCCCTGCCCCACCAGGAGGTCCGGGTCGACGAAGCGGTTCGGGCCGCCGGGGGTCGAGTCGAAGGCCGCCGGGCCGAAGTGCGGCGGGCCGCTGGCGGGCTGGGCCGACGACAGGCTGATCAGGACCCCGAACTCGGGCGGCGTCGAGAGATCCTGGCCGTTCACGAGCGGCGTCGTGAAGTCGTCCTCGGTCTCGAAGTCGAGCAGGAACGACTCCGGGACGCCGTCGTAGACGATGTCGAGGTAGGCCTCGTTCGTCACGCTCGTCAGGGCCCCGGTCTGGGCGTCGTAGGTCGCGCCCTGCACGAAGCGCTCGCGCGAGAAGGGCGTGATCGGGTTGCGCTCCGGCTGGCGGTCGACCACGACCTGCAGCGAGCCCGAGCCGACCACCGCGCCGGCGAACTGGGGCGGCCAGGGCGAGCTGGTGAAGGCCTGCGGCTGCTCCGAGACGTACACGAAGCACAGCGACTTCTCGAGCGGCCCGCGCCCGGCCGAGACGTTGAAGGTCAGGGTCGGGAGCGAGCCCGGGCGCCACAGCGACTCGTCGAACCTGATGCTGCCCACGGCCACGGCCGGGGCGGAGGGGACGGCCAGCCCACGCGCGGCGAGCGCGAGGACGAGGACGGTGGCAGCAGTCGGAACCCGCAACATGGTGACGTGACCCTTCGGGCGCCTTCGCGCCCCGTGACGGTGAATGCGAGATGCTACGCCAGAGGCGCGCTTCCAGGAACCCGCACGGTACGCTTCTGCCCCCTTCCCGTCCCCCTCCTCGCTCGAGCGTGCCGCCTCCCAACCCCTCGCCGGACCCCTCGCACGCCCCCTCCACGGCGGCCAGCCCGGACGCGACGGCCCAGATCCTCGCGCGCCTCCAGGTCCACGGAGCCCGTCAGTCCCGCTACCAGTCCCGCGGCGAGGTCGCCCGGGGCGGGATGGGCCAGATCCTGCGCGTGTGGGATGAGGACCTGCGGCGCGAGCTCGCCATGAAGGTCATCCTCGACGAGGAGGGCACGGGCACGGCCGCGATCCCCCCCAAGATGCTGGGGCGCTTCCTGGAGGAGGCCCAGGTCACCGGCCAGCTCGACCACCCTGGCATCGTGCCCGTGCACGAGCTCGGGGTGGACGAGCGCGGCGCCGTCTTCTTCACGATGCGCCTGGTACGCGGGCGCGACCTGAAGGAGGTCTTCGAGCGCGTGCGCGCCGGCGACGCCGAGTGGACCGTGACGCGCGCGCTGTGGGTCATGCTCAAGGTCTGCGACGCGATGACCTACGCGCACTCCAAGGGCGTGATCCACCGCGACCTGAAGCCCGCCAACGTGATGGTCGGGCGCTTCGGCGAGGCCTACGTGATGGACTGGGGCCTGGCGCGCGTGCTGGGCCAGCCGGACCGCCACGACCTGCGCCTCAAGCGCACGGACACGACCTTCACGATGGTCGAGAGCGAGCGCCGCGCCGACGCCTCGCACTCGGCCGACTCGGTGCTGTTCACGATGGACGGCGACGTGGTCGGCACGCCGGCCTACATGGCGCCCGAGCAGGCGCGCGGCGAGATCGAGCGCCTGGGCCCGCGCTCAGACGTGTACTCGCTCGGGGCCATGCTCTACCACCTCCTGTCGGGCGAGATGCCCTTCGTCGCGCCCGGCGCCAAGGTCTCGCAGCACATGGTGCTGCGCTGGGCCCTGGAGGGTCCGCCCAAGTCGGTGCACGCGATCGACGCCAGCGTGCCCGAGGAGCTGGTGGCGATCGTCGAGAAGGCCATGGCGCGCGAGCCGGAGGAGCGCTACGCCGACATGGGCGCGCTGGCCGAGGACCTGCGCGCCTACCTGGAGAACCGTGTCGTGCGCGCGCACCGCACCGGCGCCTGGGTCGAGCTGCGGAAGTGGGTCCAGCGCAACCGCATGCTGGCGGTCGCCTGGGCCGCGGCCGCGGTGGTCGCCCTGGCGGGCCTGGGCGCGACCGCCTTCGTGCAGGTGCGCGGCCGGCGCGCGGCCGAGGCCAGCGAGGCGCGCGCCACGCTGGCGCGCGACGAGGCCCTGCGCCAGGAGGAGCTGGCGCGGCGCGAGCGCGCCAACGTGCTGCGCCTCTCGGCCTTCCAGGAGCTCGAGGACCTGACGCGCGCGGCCGCGCGCCTGTGGCCCGCCGTGCCGGCGCGCATCCCCGAGCTGCGTGCCTGGCTGGAGCGGGCCGAGCGCCTGATGGCCGGGCTCGAGCCGAGCCCCGACGGCAGCGATCCGGGCCACCGCGCTCAGCTCGCCGCGCTGCGCGCGCGGGCCCGCGAGTTGCCGGCCGCGGAGCGCGCGCGGCGCATCGCCGCGCACCCCTCCGGACCGGCCCTGGCGCGCGCCGAGCGGCGCCTGGCGGCACTCGGCGCCGCGGCGCGCACGCGCGCCGGCCAGCCGCCGCCCGACGAGCCCACGCTCGACGCCTCGGGCAGCGCGGCGGAGCTCACCGAGCGCGCCTTCGCCCGGGTCGACCCGGCGCGCAGCGAGTTCGGGCGCGAGGCCGAGGGCCTGGCCCTGGCGCGCGCGGCGCTGGCGACGGCCGACGCCGGCGAGCGCGTCCTGGTGCTCGACACCCTGGCCTGGGCGCTCTTCGCCGCGGGGCGCGACGAGGAGGCGCTGGCCGCCAGCCGCGCGGCGCTGGCCGGCGCGCCCGAGATGGGCCGCTCCGCCTTCGAGTCCTACCTGGCGCACCTGACGCGCGCGGTCGAGCACGCGCGCGGTCCCGAGGGCGCGGCCGAGCTGCGCGCCGCCGCCGACGAGGTCGCCCTGCTCGCGAGCGAGGTCCTCGGCCCGCCCTTCGAGAGCCAGGACGACCGCTGGTGGAGCCACACGCTGGAGGAGCTGATCGCGGCGCTGGAGACCTTCGCCGACCCCGAGCTCGGGCTGATGCGTGGGCTGGCCGGCCCGCACGGCTGGGGCGTGGCGCGACGCCTGGCCTTCGCCGAGGAGCTGGCGCAGCCCGACTCCGCGGCCGAGGCGGCCTGGGCCGAGGCGCAGTCCGCGTTGCGCGACCCGACGCGCACGCCCCCCTACGGCGGCTTCGCGCTCGAGCCCCAGCCCGGGCTCCTGCCGCTCGGCCCCGATCCCGAGTCGGGCCTGTGGGAGTTCGCCGACCTCGCCAGCGGCGAGCCGCCGGCGCGCGGCGACGACGGGCGCCTGCGCCTCACGGAGGCCTCGGGCGTCGTGTTCGTGCTCCTGCCGGGGGGCGAGACGGTGCTCGGTGCGCAGGCGCTCGATCCCGGGGCGGACAACTTCGATCCCGAGGCACGCTCCGACGAGGGGCCGGTCGAGACCCTGACGCTGGCGCCCTTCTTCCTGGCGAAGCACGAGCTCACCCAGGCCCAGTGGCGCCGTCTCGCGGGCACGAATCCGAGCAAGTACCTGGCCGGGACGGTGCTGGGCGGACGCGCGCTCGACGGGCGCGCGCCGCTCGAGCAGGTGAGCTGGCTGGCGGCGGTCGAGGTGCTGGCGCGCTTCGGCTGGCAGCTCCCGACCGAGGCCCAGTGGGAGCACGGCGCGCGCGGCGGCGTCCCGACCCCCTGGTGGACCGGCGAGGAGCCGGCCTCCCTGCAGGGCGCCGCGAACCTCTCCGATCGCTTCGCGCGCGACCAGGAGGCGCCCTTCCGCGCCTTCGAAGAGGGGCTCGACGACGGCTACACGCTGCACGCACCCGTCGGCAGCTTCGACCCGAACCCCTTCGGCCTCCACGACGTGCTCGGCAACGTCTTCGAGTGGTGCCGCGACCAGTTCGGTACCTACGTGACGACGCCCACCGGCCCGGACGGCCTGCGCGCCGGCGACCCGGCCACGCGCGTCGTGCGCGGCGGCAGCTTCCTCTCCGTCGCCAGCGGCGCCCGCTCTGCCCGGCGCGACTCCGGCCCGCCCGAGCTGCAGAGCGACGCCATCGGCCTGCGACCCGCGCGCGCGGTCGAGCGAGCGGCGAGCGGACGATAGCAGGGCACCCGGGCTCGCAGCCCAGCCGGGCTGAAGGCGCGCGAGCATCGCGCGCTCGGCCGAGCCCCCGCGCCGGCGGATGCCTGCAGCATCCTTCGGCTCGGCGGCTCGGCCACCGGGCCGTTCCCGAGGTACCCTCGTCCCCATCGTGCGCGCTGCCCGCCCCCCTCGCCCCTGGCTGCTGGCGCCGCTCCTGGGCCTCGCGGCCTGCGACTCCGGCGGGAGCTCCGCGCCGCTGGTGGCGGCGCCGCGCGTGCCGCCGGTGCCGGTCGGGCTCGACGCCTACCGGCGCTGGGACCTCTGGCCGCGCATCCGGCCGAACGTGCGCGCGCACATGCGCAGCACGTACGACCGCACGGGCGGGAACGTGGCCGCGGACGCGAGCCACTTCCTGCGCCAGGAGGCCCAGGACTTCAACGTCGTGCTCGAGGTCGCCGGCCCGGGCACGCTCTACTTCGTGCGCACGAACCGCTGGCACGGGAGCCCCTGGCACTACGTGATCGACGGCGCGGACCACGTCGTGGCCGAGAGCGCCACGGCCGACCCGACCGTGCCGGTGCGCGACTCGGTCTTCCTGCCGAGCGCGCCCTTCCCGCCCGAGCTGGCGCCGACCTGGTCCACCACGCGTGGCTCCGACCTGAACTGGGTGCCGATGTCGTTCACGCAGGGCCTGACGCTGGCCCACGGGCGCACGTACTTCGGCACCGGCTACGCGATCTACCACGCCTATCCCGAGGGCGCGTCGAACCTCTCGCAGCCGCTC
>DASVAP010000011.1:0-5379 GCA_036376275.1 Planctomycetota bacterium
AGGTCTCGTCGAGCGCCCGGCGCAGGCTGCCGGGCTCGTAGCGGTGCGCCAGCGTCTCGGCCGCGAAGCCGTGCCAGGGCACGGCCAGCGCCGCGGCCAGCACCAGCGGCACGAGCCAGCACACCAGCCACACCGGCACGCGCGCCAGCGCGATGCGCAGCGCGCTCCAGGCGACCGGCGGGCGCGGGCCGGTCAGGTCGTCGTCGAGCAGGGGGTTCATGCCGCTCGACTCAGCCTCCCAGCCCCTGCAGGAAGTGCAGCGTGTGCTGGTACTGCGCCAGCACGCGCTCGACCCAGCGCCAGGGCGCGAGCGCGTCCGTCGCGTCGTACCACTGGTTGTCCGACAGGTCGAGGTCGATCCAGTAGCCGCGCGCCGGGTCGAGCTGCACCGAGCGCAGCTTGGCCTCGCTCTCCAGCACGAAGCGCTTCCAGGTCGAGGTCTGCTGCTCCTCGCGCGACCACAGCTTCTCCTCGGTCGAGCCGTCGGCGTAGGTCAGGAGCACCGGCAGAGGCAGGCACAGCGTGCCCTCGCGGCGCAGCTCGATCTCGATGCGGTAGGGCGCGCGCGGGCCGTCCTCCTCGTCGTCGGACTCCGGCTCGGGCGGCTGGCGCTCGAGGAACTCGCCGCCCTCGCCCTGGAAGAAGCCGCGCGGCTCGCTGCGCCGCGCCTGCTCGACGGCGACGCTCCAGTCGACCGTGCCGGTGCCCTGGAAGAGCTCGCGGAAGTACCACTCGACGTCGACCCCGGCGCCCTGCTGGAAGGCGCGGTAGAAGTCGGCCGGGTAGGGGTGCGCGTAGCGTCCCTCGCGCGCGTGCTGGCGCAGCCCGCGCAGGAAGGCGGGCTCGCCGACCAGGCCGCGCAGCGTGCGCAGCACGGTGGCGGTGCGCGCGTAGCTGTTCGTGCCGTAGCTCGTGCGGTCGGCGTACTCCCAGCCGTGCGTCTCGATCGGGTCGGTGTGCGGGTCGTTCAGGTAGCCGACGCGGTCGGCGCCGCGCGGGTCGGTCCACTGCGGCGCGAAGGAGAAGAGCGGCTGGTCGCGCCACCACTCGAGCGCGCCCGAGGTGCCGAGCAGGCGCAGCTCGCGCTTGGTGAAGGGCAGCCCGACGGCGCGCAGCGCCAGCGCGTCCGCCAGGCCCCCCCCGCCGGGCGGCGGGGCCATGCGCTCGCCGTCGACCGGCACGCGCGCGTAGTCGGTCGTCTCGCGGCGCGCCCCGTACACGCGCCACAGCACCTCGGAGTCGGTGAAGGAGTTGAAGCCCTCGTCCAGCCAGGCGGCCTCGAACTCGTTGTTGCCGACCAGGCCGTACCAGAACTGGTGCCCGCACTCGTGCACCGTCACGCTCTCCGGCCGGTGCATGTCCTCGGTCGTGAAGGGCGCCGTGCCGCAGGTGAAGAGCGTCGGGTACTCCATCCCGCCCGCGGCCGCGCCCCAGGCCGGGTCGACCACGGTGACGTGCTCGTAGGGATACTCGCCGAACCACAGGCCGTAGAAGAAGAGCGCGGCGCAGGTGGCCTTGAAGTGGCGCTCGGCCTGGTGCTCGTGCTCGGGCTGCAGCAGCACGGTCACGTCCACGTCGCGCAGGCGCGGCTCCTCGCCGAAGATCGCGCGCGCCGACTCGACCTCGGAGGGGTGGAGATCGGCCCAGTCCTTGAACCGGAAGGTCTGGCGATAGACGACGAAGCGCGGACTCGCCGTCCAGGTGAAGTCGTGCACCAGCGGCGTCTTGCCGAAGGCGTCCTGGCGGCGCTGGTCGGCGGGCGAGGGCGCCACGAAGCGCACCTCGATGCGATCGCCGCGCGGGGTGTCGTTGACCTTGACGCCCGAGGCCCCGACCTTGCCCTGGTACTCGATCGGCAGGTCGAGCGTGACCTCGTAGGTGCCGTAGTCGGCGTAGAACTCGGTGTCGCGGTGGAACTGGTGGCAGTTCCAGCCGCGCCCGGCCTCGTACACGCCGAGCTTCGGGAACCACTGGGCCACCAGCAGGAAGTCGTCCTTGTGCCCGGTGCGCCGGCGCACGCGCGGGAGCTGCGCCTCCCACTCGATCTGCACCAGCGCCGTCTCGCCCGAGGCGACCGGCTGCGGCAGCTCGACCGAGAAGACCGTGCGGTCCTCCTGGTTGCCGTCGTCGGGGCGCTGGTAGGCCATCGTCGGCATGACGTCCGTGAAGCCGCCCCCCGCCGCCCCGTCCACGCGGATCGCGCGCACCCGGCTCCAGCCCCAGCCGTCCTCGATCTTCTTGTCGCGGAGCTTGCCCTTCGACTCCAGCAGGTGCGTCGAGCGGTTGTTCGAGAAGGCGTTCAGGTACAGGTGGAACCACAGGTCCCGCACGCTCTCGCCGCTGCGGTTCGTCCAGCGCAGCTCGAGCTGGCCCTCGATGCGCTCCGTCTCGCCGTCCAGGCGCGCGTGGATGCGGTAGTCGGCACGGTTGGTGGGGCGCGGGGTGGACTGGGCGCTCGCCACGGCGGGGAGGAGCGCCGCGAGCACCAGCGTGGCCGTGAGCGGGGTTCCCATCGAGGCCGAGAGCGTAGCACCCACGCTCGCGAGGACGGGTCGGGAGCCCGCCCGGGAAAGCGCCGCGCATCGCCGAGCGGGCGCGCGCCCGCCCGGCGGACCGCGGCGGTCATGCTGACGGCGCGATCCGGAGGCGATCTGCGCTCGCCTATCGCCGCCTGACCGTGGGCTTCGGCCGGCAGCCCCACTTGGCGAGGAAGCTGTCGCCGACGCTGCTGGCGCGGAAACCGCCGGCGGCAAAGAGCGCCGGCCCGCTGCCGTCGTCCCAGGGCAGAAGCGCGTTCACGGGGGCGTCGAGCGCGGAGCCGATCGCGGACCAGGCCGTGCCGTCCCAGGCGGAGATGCGGCCGGGGACCTGTCCGCCGGCGAAGAGCACCGGGCCGGCGCCGGCGTCGAAGACCGTCAGGCAGTGCACCGCGTGCAGGGAAAAGGGGCTCCCCGAACCGAGGCCTGCTCCCAAGGCACTCCAGGTCGTGCCATCCCAGCGGGCCACCCTCAACGCGGGGGAGGCCCCCGCCGTCGTGAAGTCGCCGCCGACATAGAGCGCAGGACCACTGCCCTCGTGGTGAACGACCATGGAATTCACCGACGCCCCGCCGATGAAGCCGGGGTGGTTGAGGCCGAAACTCGGCAGATCCCAGGTGACGCCGTTCCAGCGCCGGATACCGCCATAGAAGGTGCCCCCGATGTAGAGCGCTGGTCCGCTGCCGTCGTCGAAGACGGCCAAGGCATTCACGTAGGCGGCCGTGCCGTTATGGCCGAGTATGTGGGCACCGAGCTGACTCCAGGCTGCACCGTCCCAGCGCCAGATGTACCCCGAGAATGTCCCGGCGTAGAGTGCGGTGCCATCACCTGCGTCGAGCGCGCCCAGCGAGTACACCTCGGTGGGGAGCCCGCCGCCGACCGGGCTCCAGGCACTCCCGTCCCAGCGGGCCACATGGTTCGCCGGCGAGCCGTCGACCATCGTGATTGCGCCGCCGGCGTAGAGCGCCGGGCCGCTGCCGTCGTCGTGCACGGCCAGCGCGTACACCGATCTGTCCGGCCCTTCGCCGAGCGCCTGCCAGCCGGTACCCGATCGGCGCACGACGTGGTTCACCGGTGTCCCGTCCGCCCTCTCGAAGCGGCCGGCCGCGTACAGCGCTGGGCCGCTGCCGTCGTCGAAGATCGCCAGCGCGTGCACGATGTCGTCGACGCTGGTTCCACCCAGGCGTCGCCAGCCCGCGCCGTCCCAGCGTGCGATCCCGTTCACGGTTGCGCGGTCCACCAGCCCGAACCCCATCTCGAACGCCATCTCGAACTGTCCGCCGACATGGAGTGCCGCGCCAGTGCCGGCATCGAAGGCCACGAGACACCTGGCGAGGCCGTAACCGACGCCCTCGGCCAGGGCGCTCCAGGAGCTGCCGTCCCAGCGCGCGACGTTCGTGGCGGGCACGCCACCGGCGCTCGTGAACAAGCCCGCGACGAAGAGCGCCGGACCGCTGCCGTCGTCGAAGGTCAGCAGGGCATTGGCCTCTGGCGTGCCGGAGGACTGCAGGCCGCCGCCGACGTGCTCCCAGCTCGAGCCGCTCCAGCGCCGGAGGTAGCCGGCGCCGCCCGCGTAGAGCCGCGGCCCGTTGCCGTCGTCGTGGGCGAGCAGCGCGTGGACGTTCCCGCCCGTCGAGCCGAGGCTGGACCAGCTCGCGCCGTCCCACTTCGCGACCCAGCTCACCGGGACGCCGCCCGCCATGCCGAACAGGCCGCCGGCGTAGAGCGCCGGCCCGCCGCCGTCGTCGAAGGTCGCGAGCGCCCGGACCCAGTTGTCGGTGCCACTGCCGAGGGCGGACCAGCTCACGCCGTCCCAGCGCGCGATGTGGGCGGCCGGCGCGCCGCCGGCGAGATCGAAGTCGCCCGCCGCGACCAGGACGGGGCCGCTGCCGTCGTCGTACACCGCCAGGGCGTCGACGAAAGGGTCCTGGACTAGACCCTCGACGCCCGTGCCGAGGGGAGACCAGCTCGCGCCGTCCCAGCGCGCGATCCCGCTGGCAGCGACGCCCCCGATGCTCTCGAAGGCGCCGCCCGCGTAGAGGGCCGGACCGCTGCCGTCGTCGTGGACCAGCAGCGCGTGGACGGCGTCGTCCGCGCCGATGACGTGCCAGCTCGCCCCGTCCCACCGGGCCAGGTTCTGCGAGCGGAAGCCGCCGGCGCTGTGGAACGACCCGCCGACGTACAGCGCCGGACCGCTGCCGTCGTCGAAGACCACGGCTGCGTTCACGCTCCCGACCTGTTGCACGCTCGTCACGCCCGGATGTCCGCCGAAGGTCGGCAGCCAGCGCTCGCGGCAGCTCGTCGCCAGGGTCAGGGTGAGCACGCCGACCGAGCCCGACGACAGGGCCGCCGGCACGAAGCTCGTGCTGGCCACGAGGTCGGCCCCGCCGCGCTCGTCCAGGCTCGCCTCGAGCTCGACGCTCGCGAGCGCGCTCGGCAGCTCGAGGTCGAGCGCGAAGCTCCCGTCCGCGCCGGTGCGCACCTCGCCGCCCACGCTGCTCACGACCACCGCTCCGGCCGCCGGCGCGCCGCTCGGAAGCAGCACGCGCCCGGTCAGGGTCCGGCGCAGCGTCGCCTCGTGCGCGCGCGACGATTCCTGGCCCGCCGCGGCGAGCGACGCGAGCAGCCCCAGGCAAGCGACGATCGGAACGGAACGGAGGCCGGTGCGAGCAAATGTCTGCATCGAAGTTCCTTCAGAATGGATCCGCAGACCCCGAGCCGAACGGTCGGAGGCCAGCCGGGCCCGGGCGAGTCTAGCTCACGAACACTGTCCATGGTCGTCCGAGGAACCGTAGTGGGTGAGCTTGCCTGGATGGACAAGCAACCCGAGGGATCCGGGAGC
>DASVAP010000025.1:0-12192 GCA_036376275.1 Planctomycetota bacterium
TCGCCCTGCACGCCGGGGCCGAAGTCGCGCACGGTGAGGAGCGCCTCGCGCTCGGTGGTGGCGACGGCGACGCGCACGCGGCCCGGAGGGGTCGCGTACTTGGCGGCGTTGGCCAGCAGGTTGCGCAGGATCGTCTCGAGCGCGCGCGCGTCGGCCTGGACGGGCACCGGGCCGCGGCCGTCGATCTCGACGGTGAGCTCGGGCGCGGCCTCGGCCACCAGGGCCGGCGTGCGGGCCGTGACGAGCTCGAGCAGGTCGAGCTGCTCGAGCCGCAGCTTCGCGCCGCCGCCGGAGACGCGCGCGCTCTCCAGCACGCGCTCGACCAGCTCCGAGAGGCGCGCGAGGTCGGCCGCGGCGTTGGCCAGGTAGCGCTCGCGCTTCTCGGCCGGCGCGCGGCCGAGGGCCAGGCTCTGCAGGGCGGCGCGAGCCGAGGCCAGCGGGGTGCGCAGCTCGTGCGTGACGGCAGAGAGGAACTGGCGTTGCTGGCGGGCCAGGACGACCTCGCGCCGCATCGCGCGCAGCATCAGGACCGTGCCGGCCACGAACACGAGCAAGAGGAAGGCGCCCTCGAACAGGAACATGCGCAGGCTCTGGTGGGCGGCGGCGCGCACGGCGTCGGCCTGCGCGGCCGAGAGCTCGGCGCCGGCGTGGTTCGCGCGCTCGACCAGCACCGCCCCCTGGCGCACGAAGAACACGACCCACCACGAGAGCATCAGGAACAGCGTCCCGACCACGATCCCGTAGAGGAGCAGCGCGCGGCGCGTCTTCACCATGGCCCCTGTCCGCGCCGGCGCCTCAGCGCGGGCGGACCGGCTCCCGTCCGGCGGCCAGGGCCTCCTCGAAGGCGCCGACGACGCGTGTCAGGTGCGCCGGCGTGTGCGCCAGCGACAGGAAGGCGACCTCGAAGGCCGAGGGCGCGAGCCACACGCCGCGCTCGAGCAGGGCGCGGTGCAGGCTCGCGTAGCGCTGCGCACCCTCGCGCGCGACGCGGTGCCAGGCGCGCGGCGCGGGCGGCGGCTGCAAGGAGAGCCACAGGATCGAGCCGACGCGCGCGACGCTGCCGGGCTCGCCGGCGCGCGCGAGCGCGGCCGTGAGCCCGCGCTCGAGCTCGGCCCCGAGCGCCTCGAGGCGCGCGTAGACGCCCGGCTCGGCCAGGGCGTCGAGCGTGGCGATCCCCGCCGCCATCGCGACCGGGTTGCCCGAGAGCGTGCCGGCCTGGTACACGGGCCCGTTCGGGGCCAGCTGCTCCATCAGCGCGGCGCGCCCGAGGTAGGCCGCGGCCGGCATCCCGCCGCCCAGGATCTTGCCGAGCGTCACGAGGTCGGGCGTGATCCCGCTCAGCGCGGTCATGCCGCCCGGCGCGACGCGGAAGCCGGAGATGACCTCGTCGAAGATCAGCAGCGCGCCATGCTGCTGCGTGAGCCCGCGCAGGTGCGCCAGGAACTCCTGGCGCTGCACCAGGAGGCCCGCGTTGGCCGGCAGCGGCTCGATCAGCACGGCCGCGATCTCGCCGCCCTTGTGCGCGAAGAGCGCGTCGGCCGCCGCCTCGTCGTCGAGCGGCAGCACCTCGGTCAGCCCCGCGATCGCGGCCGGCACGCCGGCCGAGTCGGGCACGCCCAGGGTCGCCAGGCCCGAGCCGCCCTTCACCAGCAGCCCGTCCGAGTGCCCGTGGTAGCAGCCGTCGAACTTGACGATGCGCTCGCGCCCGGTCACGCCGCGCGCCAGGCGGATCGCGCTCATGACCGCCTCGGTGCCGGTCGAGACGAAGCGCACCCGCTCGCCGAGCGGGTAGCGCGCCAGCACGCGCTCGGCCAGCTCGAGCTCGCGCCGCGAGGTGGCGCCGAAGGAGAGCCCGTCACGCGCCGCGCGCTCGACCGCCGCGAGCACGCCCGGGTGCGCGTGGCCGAGGATCAGCGGGCCCCAGGAGCCCACCAGGTCGATGTAGTTCCGCCCCTCGGTGTCGACGATCTCGGCGCCGTGCGCGCGCGCCACGACCGGCGGCGTGCCGCCGACCGAGCGGAAGGCGCGCACCGGGCTCGAGACCCCGCCCGGCATGAGGCGCGTCGCGCGTTCCCAGTCGTTCACGCGATCCAGCCCTTCTCGAGCGCCTCGCGCCCGTGGTAGCTGATGACGAGGTCGGCCCCGGCACGCACGAAGGCGTGCAGCGTCTCGCGCACGACCGCGCCCTCGTCGATCCAGCCGCGCGCGGCGGCCGCCTTGACCATGCTGTACTCGCCGGAGACGTTGTAGGCCGCCAGCGGCAGGCGCGTGGCCGCGCGCACGGCCGCCAGGACGTCCAGGTAGGCGAGGGCCGGCTTGACCATCAGCGCGTCGGCGCCCTCGGCCTCGTCGAGCACGCTCTCCCGCACCGCCTCGCGCGCGTTGCGCGGGTCGAGCTGGTAGGCGCGCCGGTCGCCCTGCTTCGGTGCCGAATCGGCCGCCTCGCGGAAGGGGCCGTAGTAGGCCGAGGCGAACTTGGTCGAGTAGGCGAGCAGGGCCGTGTCCTCCTGGCCCGCCTGGTCGAGCGCGTCGCGCAGGTAGCCGACGCGCCCGTCCATCATGTCGCTCGGCGCGACCACGTCGGCCCCGGCGCGCGCGTGGGCCACGGCCATCTCGGCCAGCAGCGGCAGGGTCGCGTCGTTGAGCACGTGCCCGTGCTCGAGCACGCCGCAGTGCCCGTGGTCGGTCGCCGCGCACAGGCACACGTCGGTCACGATCGTCAGCGCCTCGCCGCAGGCCTCGCGCAGCGCGCGCACGGCGCGCGGCACCAGGCCGTCGCTCGCGCGCGCGGCGCTGGCGCGCGCGTCCTTGGCGTCGTAGAGGCCGAAGAGCAGCACGGTCGCGAGGCCGAGCTCGAGGTCGGCGCGCACGCGCTCGACCAGGAGTCGCGGGCCCAGACGCTCGATCCCGGGCATGGCCGCGATGGCGCTGCGCGCATTCTCCTCGGGCAGGACGAAGTGCGGCTGGACGAGCTGCGCGCGGCTCAGGCGCGTCTCGGCCACGGCCTCGCGCAGGAGCGGGGTGCGGCGCAGGCGGCGGGGGCGGATCCTCATGACTCGATTCTCACGACTCGATTCTCACGACAGGGGAGTCTCCTCGCGGCGGACGAGCGCGGCCAGCACGTCCTCGGGATCGGTGCTGGCGGCCTGGACGTGGGCGAGGCCGGCCGCGGCCAGGGCCGCGGCGGTCGCGGGCCCGAGGGCCACGCGCCGCGCGCGCGGGGCCTGGGCGCGCTCCCAGGCCAGCGCCGCCGCCACCGCCGAGGGCGAGAGGTAGGCGCGCGCCTCGGCCTCGAGCGCGAGGGCCACGTCCGCGCGCGCGTGGGTGCGGTAGAGGACGCAGCGCTCGACCGTGACGCCGCGCGGGGCGAGCTCCTGCTCCAGCTCGCGCCGCGCGTCCGCGGCGCAGGGGAAGAGCACGCGCGCACCGGGCGCGAGCTCGAGCGCGCGCGCCAGCGCGGCGGCGCCCGCGCGCCCGACCTGCGCGGCGCGCAGGCCCGCCGCCGCCAGGGCGCGCTCCGTGGCCGGCCCGACCGCCGCCACGAGGACGTCCGCGGGCACCGTCAGGCCCGCCAGGCGCCGCGCGGCGTTGGCGCTGGTGACGACCAGCGCGTCACCGGCCCGCAGGCGCGCCAGGGACGGCGCGAGCGCGTGCCCGTCGAGATCCTCGACCGTCAGCACCTCCTCGCGCCGCACGTCGGCGCCCAGGGTCGCCAGGCGCTCGGCCAGCTCGCGCGCCGAGTCACGCGCGCCCGTCAGCGCGACGCACAGGCCCTCGAGCGGCCCCGCGCCGGTCGGAGCGCCCGCCAGCAGCCGCTCGGCCGCCGCGCGGCCCGCGCCGGCCGGATCGGCACCCGTGGCGCGGCACCAGCGCGCCGGCGCCGCGGGCGTCGGATGGCCGGCCCCCAGGAAGGCCTCCGCCTGCCAGCCGCGCGCCCCGCGCGCGATCGACACGCCCAGCGGCAGGTTGCAGCCGCCGCCCAGGACCACGAGCAGCTCGCGCTCGGCCGCGACCGTCGCGGCCGTCGGCGCATCGTGCAGCGCGCGCGCGCACAGCGCGACGAGCTCGGCGTCGCCCGCGCGCGTCTGGATCGCCAGCGCGCCCTGCCCCGGGGCCGGCACGAGGAGCTCGCGCGGCAGGGTGAGCACCACCAGGTCCTCGAGCTCGAGCGCCAGGCGCTCGAGCCCGGCCGCCGCCAGCACGATCGCGTCGTGGCGGCCCTCGCGCAGGCGCCGCACGCGCGTCGGCACGTTGCCGCGCAGCGGGAGCAGCGCGAGATCCGGGCGCAGGGCGGCCAGCTGGGCCGTGCGGCGCGGCGCGCTGGTGCCCACGCGCGCGCCGCGCGCCAGCGGCAGGAACAGCTCGCCCGGCGCGTGCGCCCGGGGCGCGATCAGCAGGCGCTCCTCGGCCGGCGCGCGCGCGGGGATGGCGGCCAGCGCGAGCCCGGGCGTCATGGCGCTGGGCAGGTCCTTGAGGCTGTGCACGGCCAGGTCGATGCGCTCGGCCAGCAGGGCCTCCTCGATCTCCTTGGTGAAGAAGCCCTTGCCCTCGACCGACTGCAGCGGCACGTCGTCGATGCGGTCGCCGCGCGTCTCGAGCACGACCAGCTCGCAGCGCGCGCCCGCGTCCTCGAGCCGTCCGGCCACGTGGCGCGCCTGCCACAGGGCCAGGTCCGAGCCGCGCGTGCCGATGCGCAGCCTCACTCGACGCCCTCCCACTCGGCCGGCGGCGCGCCGCGCGCCAGGCGCTTGAGGGCCCGGAAGGGCACGTGCGCCAGGCGCCCGAAGGTCGTGCGCGCCCAGCGCTCGATCTGCTCCAGCTCGTGCGGCGCCAGGTGCGCCAGGCGCTCGGTGCACAGGCGCGCCAGCTCGAGCTCGAAGAGCTCGCGCGTCTCGGCCGCCACGGCCGCGAAGGGCGCCTGCACGCGCGCGGCCGCCCGCTCCCGGAAGAGCTCGTCCACGCGCTCCTCGACCAGGAGCTCGGCCTCGGCCGCGGCCGCGGCGCGCAGGCGCCGGTTCTCCTCGGCCCGCGCGCGCAGGTGCTCGAGGTCGAGCGCCTCGACCGCGGGGCACGGCGCGAGGTCGCGCGGGACCGCCAGGTCGACCGCCAGGAGCCGCCGCCCGGGCCGCGCGCGCCGCGCCAGGCGTTCCAGGGCCGGCGCGTCGAGCACGAAGCCGGGCGCGCTCGTGGCGCTGACGAGCGCGTCGAGCGGCTCGCCCGCGGCCTGCAGCTCCTCCAGCGTCCGCACGCGCGCGCCGACCTCGGCCGCCAGGGCCGCGGCGCGCGCCGGCGTGCGGTTGACGACGAAGGCCGGTCCGAGGCCCGCCGCCGCCAGGGCGCGCGCGGCATGGGCCCCGGTCGCGCCGGCGCCGATCACGGCGATGCGCGCGTCGGGCAGGTCGCGCAGGCGCTCGGCCAGGAAGGCGACGCCCAGGCTCACGACCGAGACGGCGTGGTGCGCGAGGTCGGTGCGCGTGCGCACGCGCTTGCCGACCTGGAGCGCGTGGTCGAACAGCGCGCCGAGGATCGGGCCCGTCAGCCCGGCCACGCGCGCCTCGTCGAGGGCCGCGCGCACCTGGGTCAGGATCTGGTCCTCGCCCAGGACCAGCGAGTCGAGCGAGGCCGCCACGCGGAACAGGTGCCGCGCCGCGCCGCGCCCGGCGTGCAGGAAGATGCGCGGCACGAGCTCGTCCTCCGCCGCCAGCCCGAGGGCCCGCGCCAGCGCCGCGCGGTCCGCCGGACCGGGCCCGTGGCCGCGCTCGCGCGCGAAGACGAGCTCCAGCCGGTTGCAGGTCGAGAGCAGCACGGCCTCGGAGGCGCCCAGCTCGTCCGCCAGGGCCTTGACCGCCGGTTCCGCCAGCGCCGCCAGGCCGCGCTTGGCGCGCGCGAGCCCGTCGACGTCGGTCTGGTGCAGCGAGAGCCCGGCGATGGCGACGCGTTCCATCGGCCGGCGCAGCCTAGGCGGCTTCCCGCGCGGTGTGTCACCGGCGTGTCACGCGCCTCGGCGCTCTCGGCCGGCAGCGCGCGCGAGTAGACTCGCCGCGCGCGCATGGCGACCGCAGCGACGATCGAGGTGCTCGGGACGACCCTGCGCGTCGCGGGCGGCGCGACCCTGCTGCTGGCGCTGCCGGCGCTGGGCCTGGGGTGGCTGCTCGCGCGCCACGAGTTCCGCGGCAAGAGCGTGGTCGAGACGCTCGTGGCCCTGCCGCTGGTGCTGCCGCCCACGGCGATCGGCTACCTCCTGCTGGAGCTCTTCGCGCGCCACGGACCGCTGGGGCGCGACGCGCTCGGCTTCGACCCGGGCGTGCTCTTCAGCGCGCGCGGCGCGACCCTGGCCTCGGCCGTGGTGGCCCTGCCGCTGGCGGCGCGCACGGCGCGCGTGGCCTTCGAGGGCGTCGACGCGCGTCTCGAGCGCATGGGGCAGAGCCTCGGCCTCGCGCGCGCGACGGTCTTCCTGCGCGTCACGCTGCCGCTGGCGCGGCGCGGGCTCGTGGCGGCGCTCTTGCTCGGCTTCAGCCGCGCCCTGGGCGAGTTCGGCGCGACGGTGATCGTGGCCGGCAACATCCCTGGGCGCACGCAGACGCTGGCGCTGGCGATCTTCGCCGACATCCAGGCCGGCGCGACCGGGCACGCGCTGCGCCTGGTGGCGCTTTGCGTGGCGCTGGCCTTCGTGACGATCTTCCTGGTCGAGCGCCTGCTGCGCGCGGAGGGACGGCGGTGAGCACGCCGGACCGCACCGAGGCTGCGACCTTCGCGCTGGACCTCTGCTGCGAGCTGGCGGACTTCACGCTCGAGCTGGAGCTCACGAGCTCCGCCCGCCGCCTGGGCCTGTTCGGGCCCTCGGGCGCGGGCAAGACGAGCGTGCTCGAGACCCTGGTCGGCTGGCGTCGGCCGCGCGCGGGGCGCGCCGCGCTCGGCGGGCGCGAGCTGTTCGACACGGCGCGCGGCTTCGCGCTGCCGGGCGAGCGCCGAGGTCTCGGCTACGTGCCGCAGGAGGGGCTGCTGTTCCCGCACTGGAGCGTGCGCGCGAACCTGCGCGCCGGCGCGGCGCGCGCGCGCGGTCCGCAGGACGTCTTCGCGCGCGTGGTCGAGGTGCTCGAGCTCGGCCCGCTGCTCGAGCGCCTCCCGGCGACGCTCTCGGGCGGCGAGCGCCAGCGCGTGGCCCTCGGGCGCGCGCTGTGCTCGGGGCCGGACGCGCTGCTGCTCGACGAGCCCCTGGCGGGCCTCGACCACGCCCTGCGCCGGCGCATCCTGCCCTACCTCGTGCGCGTGGCCGAGGAGTTCGCGCGGCCGATCCTGATCGTCTCGCACGAGCCGCTGGAGCTCGCCGTGCTGTGCGACGAGGTGTGCGTGCTCGAGCGCGGGCGCCTGGTCGCGCGCGGCGCGCCGGCCGACGTGTTCGCCGCCGCCTGGCGCAGCGCCGACCTCGGGGCGCCCGACAACGTCCTGCGCGGCACGGTCACGCACAGCGCCGAGGAGGTCGCGCGCGTGGAGCTCGCGCCCGGCGTCGCGCTCGAGGTCAGCGCGCCCGGGCTGGCGCCGGGCGCGCGCGTGGTCCTGGCGGTGCCGGCCGACGAGGTCCTGGTGGCGACGCAGCGGCCGGTGGGGCTCTCGGCGCGCAACGTGCTCCCCGCCACGGCCCTGGCGCTCGACGCGGGCCGTGCCGGCGTGGTCCTGCGCGCGCGCCTCGATCCGGGCGGGCCGGCGCTGGACGTCTTGCTCACGCGCGCCTCGACCGCCGCGCTCGGCCTCGCGCCGGGGCGGACGCTGTTCCTCGTGCTGAAGTCGAACTCCGTGCGCCTCCTCTCGACGCTCTGATGACCACCGCGACGCCTCGGCCGGCGCCCACGGGCGTCCTGTACGTGAACCTCGGCTCGCCGGCCGCGCCGACGCCGGCCGCCGTGCGCGCCTTCCTGGACGAGTTCCTGGGCGATCCGCTGGTGGTGGACGTGAACCCGGTGCTGTGGTTCCTGCTGCGCAAGCTCGTGATCCTGCCGCTGCGCGCGCCGAAGAGCGCGGCCCTGTACCGCGCGATCTGGACCGAGGAGGGCTCGCCGCTCGTCGTTCATTCGCGGCGCTTCGCGGCGGGTCTCGCGCGCGAGCTGGGGGCGGGGTTCCGCGTCGAGTTCGCCATGCGCTACGGCGCGCCCTCGATCGCGGCGGGCCTGGCGGCGCTGGTCCGCGCCGGCTGCGCGCGCGTGGTGCTCCTCACCGCCTTTCCGCAGGCGAGCCGCACGACCACCGGCACGATCGAGCGCGCCGTCGCGCGCGCGCTGGCCGAGCTCGCGCGGCCGCCGGAGCTCGTCACGGTGCCGCCCTACCACTCCGACCCGGGCTACATCGCCGCCCTCGCGGCGAGCGTGCGCGAGGCCGGGGCCCAGGCCGCCCCGCTCGTGCTCTCCTTCCACGGCCTGCCCGTGCGCTACGTCGAGGCCGGCGACCCGTACCGCGACCACTGCGAGGCTACCGCGCGCGCCCTGGCCGAGGCGCTCGGCCGCGCGCCGGGCACCTGGACCCTCGCCTACCAGTCGCGCTTCGGCCGCGAGCCGTGGCTCGAGCCGGACGTGACCGGGGTCGCGCCGCCCCTCGCCGCCGGCGGCCAGCGCGTTCTGGTCGCCGCCCCGAGCTTCACGACCGACTGCCTCGAGACCCTCGAGGAGCTCGGCCAGCGCCTGCGCGAGCAGTGCGCCGAGCAGGGCGGTGAGCTCGTCCTCGCGCCGTGCCTGAACGAGCGTCCGGACTGGATCGCGGCGGCCGCCGGACTCGTGCGCCGGGCTGCGCTCGGTCCGTAGCGCCCCTGGAGCAGGAGCGTTCCGGTTCCTTCGACCGCGTGCCCCCGACCCTCTCCGCCGGGGCTCGAGGTGCCGCCTACTCGATCCGGTACGCCAGCCCGACCGCCGAGAGCTCGGCCACCAGCCCGACCTCGACGTTGGCGAAGAAGCTGAAGCGCATCTGGATGTAGGCGGTGCCGTCGAGCTCGGCCGGGTCGCGCTTCCAGGTCGGGTCGCCGCGGTGGAAGACGATCGAGCCGGCGTTGGGCTCGCCGTAGGGCGTCAGGGCCTGGGCGTTGAAGGGGCGGTTGTCGCTGCCGTCGAAGCGCTCGGCGCCGCGGAAGTCGACCACGATGCGCGTGCCGTCGGGGCGGGCCGTGTCCGGCGGCTCGAGCACCGGCGGGGCGAAGCGCGTGAAGCCGTCGGTGCGCGTGTCGAGCCAGATCGTGTGCGCGCGCGAGACGCGCGGGACGTAGTCGAGCTGACCCAGGTACAGCGAGTTGTCGGCCGTGCGCGCGGTCGGCCGGCCGGGCGGGCGCGAGCCGGGGTTGAAGCCGCCGGTCGGGAAGAGCTCGAGGTCGGGGTTCTTGAGCACGCGCTGGCCGAGGAAATCGAAGCCGCCGGTCGAGTAGGCGCGGAAGTTCGGCGCGGCCGAGGCGTTGCTGGCCAGCACGATCGCCAGCGGGTTGAGGCCGATGCCTGTCTCGGAGGGGAAGCAGCGGAACTCCATCAGGAGCGGCAGGCCCACGGTCGGCACGCGCCCCGGCGGGGCGAAGGAGCCGATCGCGTTCTCGAGGTAGAGCGGCCCGCCGACCTCCTGGTCGAGCGGCACGCCGGCGCCCAGGTTGCCGCCCACCGCCAGCGCGGCCGTGTCGCGCCAGGTGAAGGGTGCCCGGCGCCCGGGCGGATCGATCGGCCAGGGCAGGATCGGGATGCCGGTGGCAGAGATGCTCACGTCGCGCGGCTCGATGCGGTAGGGCGCGCGCGCGCGCATCAGCACCTGCGGACTGACCGGGTCCACCAGCACGTTCTGCTCGTAGGGCACCGGGCCGGGCTTCAACCCGGAGTCCGGGTAGCGCATGCCGCCGGTCTGCGGCGAGCGGCGCTGCTCGTCCGGCAGATGGGCGCTGTGGACCAGGCGGATCTCGAGCTGCTCGTAGAAGTCGGCCGACACGTTGCCGCGCGCCGGCGACCAGTAGAGCCCCAGGACGTCGAGGTCGTACTTCGACTCGTCGCGGATCGACCAGCCCAGGTCGCAGTAACGCCAGAGCGCGTGCAGCTTGCTGCCGAGCGGCGAGATCGGCGTCGCGACCCCCGGCGGGAAGGGCGCCATGATGCCGACCAGCGGGTTCGAGGCATCGACGCCGCGCGAGGCGTGCACCGGCTCGCGCGGGCGGATCGTGCCGCGCCCGAACGGGTAGGTGACCTGGCCGCGCAGGTCGATGAAGCCGGCCGGCGGGAGCTCGTCCGGATCGTCGAAGCGCAGCACGACGCTGCCGTTGCGCTGGGGCGGCGCCGCCGGGTCGATCGAGAACTCCACGCGCGGCAGCGGCGTGGCCAGGTCATTGCCCGCCAGGTCGTTCACGCCGCGCTCCGTCAGGCGCAGGTGGAAGAGCGGGCGCTCGCCCTGGTGCGCGAAGGGGAGGCGCGGCGTGAAGGTCAGCTCGCGCAGGTCCTGGGAGGTCGTCACGCCGCCGACCACGAGCGTGGCGCTCGTCGGCGGGATGTTCTCGCCGCCGCGCACGACCAGGAAGGAGTCGAAGGGCAGGGCCGTGTCCGGATCCATCGGCTCGCTGAAGCGCAGCGTCAGCGTGGCCTGGGGCGGGACGTCCGTGGACGGCGGCTGCAGCGGCGCCGGTGTGAAGCGCACCCAGCAGCCCTTCTCGACCTCGAGACCCGCCGCGAAGACCGTCTGGTAGGAGGCGAAGCCCAGCAGCTCGTCCGGGCCCGTCGGCGTGCGGTTCAGGAGCCGCGCGTCGAGCTCGACGGCGCCCTCCGCGTCGGGTGCCGGCGCGGAGGCAGCGGCCTCGAGGAAGCGCTCGCCCACGCGCACGATGTCGCCCGGCGCCGGCGACTTCCGGCACGGGCCGAGGAAGCGCAGGCGCACGCGCCACTGGAAGCCGTCCGACCCGGTCACGCGCGCCTCCTCCACGCGGCAGGGCCAGCTCCCGACCACGCTGGGCGCCTCGAAGTCGAGCAGGAAGCCGTTGTTCGGGTCCTGCTCGTTGCCGGCCCGCAGCGCGCGCACCAGGTCGAGCGTGGGGCTCTGCGGGTCGTAGGGCCGCGAGGCCTGCGGGTCCAGCGGCCGCCCGCGCAGCGTGCGCAGCACCGTGAAGCGGCCCGTGCCCGGGTCCACGCGCGTCGGCACGCGCAGGACGGCGTTCGGCGCCTGGCTGAAGGGGTCGCTGCGCGGCAGGCCGAGCGAGGCCAGCGCGAGCGGCACCGGCGAGTCCGCGGCCTCCGTCTCCGACACGGTCGGATCGATGAGCACGCGCGTCGAGTGGAAGTGACCGTCGGCCACCCCGCCGTGGTTCGGGTCGAACACGACGCGCGGCTCCTGCGGCACGAGCGGCGGATAGCCGGCCAGCAGGCGCACCCAGCCCTGCAAGGCCTGCACGCCCTCCGGGCCGTCGTCCAGCAGGTCGTCGAAGCGCAGCGACAGGGCCGCGTTGCGCGCCACGAAGGGGAAGGGCGGCGCCTCGGCCGCCGTGAGGCCCTTGGGCTGCACGCCGGGCAGGGCGTGGCGCGCGCGCGCCAGGAGCGTCTCGAAGCTGCCGTCGCCGCGGTCGGGCGCCTCCGGCTCGCGCAGGATCACCAGGCGCGTCGTCTGCGTGATCGGGTTCGTCTCCAGGCGCCAGTCGCCGGCCGCGTCGAAGACGGTCTCGTGGATCAGGTAGTCGCGGAAGAAGGGGCGCTCGAGCGGCTCGCCGCGCGCGTCGACGCCGTACACGTCCACCAGGCGCCCCCACAGGATCTCGACCAGCCGCAGGCGCGGCGCGCCGCCCCCCTGGTGCTCGTCGGCCACGTAGGCTCCACCCTCGGGCTTGGGCCGGAGGCGCCCCACGGCCTCGTCGACCGCGTTCACGCCCGCGCTGCCGCCTCCGCCGCCGCCGCAGGCCGTGGCGAGCCAGGCGAGCCCCCCACCCGCGAGCGCCAGGGCGCGCAGCCGGTTACGGGGGGGAGGCGACATGGGGAAAGCGCTTCTCGCCGCCGGGCGCGCTTCTGAGGGTGTCGGCCGAGGTGCGAGGCTAGCAAGGATACCGGCCCCGACGGCATCCTCGCGCCCCGCTCCTCCGCCCATGTACCCCGCCGCACCCGATCCCGCGCCGCAGCCACCGGCCGACGAGCCGCCCCCGACCGCAGGCCCGGACGACGGAGTCGCCCAGCGCCTGGACCCGCGCCTCGTCCCCTGCGAGCGCCT
>DASVAP010000037.1:0-12236 GCA_036376275.1 Planctomycetota bacterium
CGTCCTCGCTCGTCCCCGGCCACAGGAAGGTCATCAGGCTTTCCATGCGCAGGCCGCCGTTCAGGTAGGAGTGGGTCTGGGAGTAGCCGATCGCGAAGCCGAGGTCGCGGCCGAGCACGCGGCCCTCGTCGAGGACGAAGCTCGTGCGCAGGCGGTTGGCGGGTCCGAAGATCGAGTTCTCGGTGTCGCCGGTGTCGAGGTAGACGCGCAGGTCGGCGCGGCGCTCGGTCTGGACGCGCGCGGGGAAGTCCGGGATCCAGAAGGAGCCCGACTGGGCGCCGATCGCGCCGAAGGTGTCGGTGAACTCCCAGCCGGAGTAGAGCGCGAAGACTCCGCCCAGGCTGTAGCCGGTGACGAAGGTGTGGGCGCGATCCGGGAGCGTGCGGTAGGTCGCGTCGACGTGCGGCTTCAGCTCCTCGGTCACGAAGCGCAGGAACTGGTCGGCCATGCCGGTCACGCGGCCGCACAGGGAGTCGTTCACTGTGTCCTCGGGCGAGATGCAGTCGCGCCCACGGCTGATCAGGGCGTCGCAGAAGCCCTCCTCGATGTAGTCGATCGCCACCTGGAGCACCTCACCGACCGCGCCGCGCGCCACCAGGGCCGCCAGACGGTTGCCGTCGCGGTCCCAGATGCCGAACTGGCCCGAGAAGGGGCCCGTCTGCCAGGCGGTCTGGCCGTCGTAGAGGTAGAGCACGGGGTAGCGGCGCCCGGGGTGCTCGTCGTAGCCGCGCGGCAGCATCACGCGGTAGTGGCGGTCCTCGGCCAGGATGCTGGAGTGGATCACGAAGGGGTCCATCGAGGCCCGGCGGTGCGGCCCGACGACGGGCGCGGGCGTGTAGGTGAAGAGCTGGCCGTCCTGGAGGAAGAACGCGTCGAGCGGAGTGCGGTAGAGCACGTCCGGGTCGGCCGGGTCGCGCACGCTGCCGTCGCCGCTCGTGAGGTAGAACTCGACCGGCCGGCCGCCGAGCGCGAAGGCGCGCAGGCCGCGACGCTCCTCGCCGGAGACGCGCCCGGATCCGAGGGGCTCGAGGGCCTCGCTCGTGAACGGCCCGCCGTCCTGGCGCCAGTGGAGCAGCGGGTCCACGAGGCTCGTGTGCACCTGCAGCGCCTTTTGGCCCGGACCGAGCAGGCTGCGGCGCGTCTTGGCGCGCACCTCGGGCGAGATCGGGACGCCGTTCGCGGGGTCGCGCAGGTCCGCCGCCCGGGTGCTGCGCACGAAGAAGCGATACCAGTACGTGCGATCGAGCGGCAGCGCGATCGCCACGCGCCAGCTGGCGTCGTCCGCGCTCTCGAGCTTCACGGCGCGCGTGAGCTCGCCTTCCCCCAGCTCGGCCAGGCTCCCGAGAACGAAGACGGCCTCGCTCGGCACGGAAAGCGGGTGGAACAGCTTGAACTCGACCACGTCGTGCGGCTCGACGCGAACTCGCCCCGCACGCTGCGCGTGGGCCGGAGGCGCCGCAGGAACGAGGAGGGCGAGACACGCGGCGAGCGGGCCGAGGCGTGCGATCGGGATCATGGGACGACGCGGGTTCGGGGTCGCAGGAACGGTCCGGAGATCATCGCGCCAGGAGCTCCGGCGTGCTCTGGGGCGGTCGGCGGTGGCGCGTCGCCTGCTCGTAGGCGTAGGCCAGCGCGATCAGACGTGGCTCGCTGAAGGCCGGCCCGGAGAAGGCCATGCCGACCGGGCGTGGGTTCACGACGTTGCCGGAGGGCGGGCGGAAGCCGATCGGCACGACGAGGCTCGGGTAGCCGGCCACGGCCGGCGCGTAGCTGCCGACGAAGCTCGGGAAGAGGAGCGCGTCGAGGTCGTCGTCCGTGCCCGGGACGGTGTCGGGGCCGGCGTAGGCCTGGCCCAGGGCGCCGCGGAAGAGCGCGACGTCCAGGGCACGGTCGGCGACGTAGCGCGCGGTATCGGCGCTGCTCGGCGCGAGATCCATCTGGCCCGCGGCGCGCAGGAAGCCCTGTCCGTACCTCAGGGCCTCCAGCGGGTGTGCCTCGTTGAAGGCGATCACGTCCGCCATGCTCTGGATCGGCGCGAACGGTCCGAGGCCCGCCAGGTACGCGTCGAGGTCGCGCCGGAACCCGTAGAGCATCACCGTCGAGCAGCCGGCGGCGGGGGGATAGCTGTCGCAGATGCGCCGATCGGTCAGCGCGGCCTGGTTCGGGATCTCGTATGGGAGCAGGACGACGGCGCCCTCCGCCCGCAGCACGTCGATCGCCGCGAGGAGGAGGTCGCGCTCGGCGGAGCTCAGGTTGCCGAAGAACCAGTAGGGGTTCTGGGGCACCCCGATGCGCGCTCCGACGAGCGCCTGGCGGTCGAGGAAGACCGTGTAGTCGTCGTGGCAGTTGCCGGGCACGAGACAGGCCGCGGTGGCCGGGTCGGCCGGATCGTGACCCGCCAGGACGCCGAGCAGGATCGCCGCGTCGGTCACGGTGCGCGCCAGGGGCCCCGGCGTGTCCATGTCGGCCGTGATCGGGATGACGCCATCACGGCTGACGAGCCCGACGGTCGGCTTGATCCCGACCACGCCGTTCTGGTGTCCGGGCGAGAGGATCGAGCCCGATGTCTCGGTGCCGACCGCCACCGTGACCAGGCTCGCGGCGACCGCGATGCCCGAGCCGGAGCTCGAGCCGCCTGGGGTCAGGACGGGCCGGCCGTCGCCGGCCGGGTTCGGGCGCGGGTCGTAGGGGTTGAAGCCGAAGCCGCCGAGCGAGCTGTAGCCGGCGGGCATGTTGTTGCTGAGTGCGTTCGCGAACTCGGTCAGCGAGGCCTTCCCGAGCACGATCGCGCCCGCGTTGCGGAGCTTCGTGACCAGGAACGCATCGTCCGGCGGGACCGAGACGCGCAGTGCGAGCGAGCCCGCCGTGGTCGGCAGGTCCACCGTGTCGATGTTGTCCTTGAGCAGCACCGGCAGCCCGAAGAGCGGGCCGTGCGCCAGCCCGCTGGCCCGCTCGAGGTCCCGGATGTGCGCGAGCGCGAGCGCCTGCGGGTTCACGGCGAGGAAGGACCCGAGCCGCGGCCCCCGCCGGTCGTAGGCCGCGATGCGGTCGAGGTAGCCCTGCACGACAGCCTTCGAGCTCGTGCGGCCGGCCTGCAGGGCCGCCTGCAGGTCGCCGATCGTCGCCTCCACCAGCCGCGAGCGCTGCCGCGTCTGCGCCTCGGCGTCGCCCGCGCCCGGCGCCAGGAGCCCCAGCCCTGCGCCGGCCAGGAGCGCGAGGACGCGCAAACCCCCCCACCGGCGCGCGACACCACCCGGCCTCCGTATCGATCGGTCCATGTCTGGCCTTGCAGCCAACGCCCTTCGTTGTCGACCGCTCGGGCCTCCGTCGTCCGGGCTGGCGGCGAAGATAGATCAGCACGCCGGGCCCGGGCGGACCCGGAATCCCCGGAAAATCTCGGCCCGGACCGCGGCTCGCCCGATGCCTCACGGCACGAGCGTGATCGACCTGTTTCGTCCGCAGCTTCTCGCCGCGGCCGTTCCCCACCAGCAACGAGCGCACTCCTCGTTCGAGAGGCGCTCGAAGTGCCGCAGCATGAACGGGGTCGTCGAGGCGGGAGCTGCCTACCTCATATCCGCTCGGCACCGCCACTTTCCGCTGCGCGGGCCCGAACGTCGCCTCCTACGCGATCGAGCCTCCGCTCCCGCCCTCGGGCGCCAGCACGCCGCCCTCGCCCGAGCCGCCCGGATCGTCGCCTGGATGGCCGCTGCGCGGCGGAGCGGACGGGCCGCGGCGGGCATGGCGGCGCTCCTGGGCGCAGGAAGTTTCTCGGGAAACCGGACAAGAGCCGGCGGCTCCGCAGATTGGTGAGGAACGGAGGGCTCCACATGAGCATGCGCAGGAGAGGGCTCGTCGCCCTGAGGTTGATCCATGTGCTGGCGCTGGCGCAGGTGGCGGGACAGGCGCAGGGGGTCGAGGGGGCGGCTGCCAGGCCAGAGGAGCCGTGGCAGCCTCACTCGGTCTACGAGGCGAACGTCGACCGCTCGCGGGACGAGGTGGCGGAGATCCGCGCGCACCTCGGGCGGGTGCTCGAGCGCCTGGCGGCCCGGGACGTGGCGACGCTCTCCAGGGAGCAGCGCGACCGGCGGCAGGAGCACATCCGGCGCCTCGCGGCCTACCGCGACCAGGGCATCTTCCCGCACAACGAGCACCGGCCGGGGCTCTCACCGGTCTTCATCGACCACGGCGGGCGTGCCTGTGCGGTGGGATACCTGATGATCGAGTCCGGGGCGCGCGAGCTGGCCGAGCGCATCGCCCGAACGCAGAACCTCGCCTATGTGCCCGAGATCACGGTCCCGGGCGTGGCGGAGTGGATCGGGGCCTCGGGGCTGAGCGCGGAGGAGTGCGCGCTCATCCAGCCGTCCTACGGGGGCGGATGGTGGTACGGGCTCCGGATCCTCCAGGTCCAGCTGTTCGGCATCTTGGCCACGCCGCAGACCGGCGAGGCGCCCTTGACCGTGGGGTTCTTCGGCTACTCCCGGATCCCTGCCACCTTCGAGTGGGACTTCGGCGACGGCGGGACCTCGACCGAGCAGCACCCGATCCACACCTACACGGCTCCGGGCAACTACACCGTCACCCTGACGGTCCATTGCGCATTCGGGACCCTGCGAGACCGCAGGGTCGACTTCATCCGGGTGCGGGCCCTGACGACGGACTTCACGGCCACGCCGCGCGGTGGCGGCGCGCCGCTGGATGTCGCCTTCACCGACCTCACCAGCAACGAGCCGACGGACTGGAGCTGGAGCTTCGGCGACGGCACCACCTCGAGCGAGCAGAACCCGACGCACACGTACGCCTCCTCGGGCTACTACACGGTCTCGCTGACGGCGAGCAACGCCCTGGGCAGCCACACCGCCACGCGCCACGGGTACATCGTGGTCCAGCCTCTCCAGGCGAACTTCTTTGCACAGGTCCGAACCGGCTACACGCCCCTCACGGTCGCCTTCCGCGACACGTCGAGCGGCTACCCCAGCGCGTGGCTCTGGGACTTCGGCGACGGCTCGACCTCGAGCGAGCAGCACCCCTCGCACGCGTACGTGGCCCCGGGGACCTACACCGTCTCCCTGACCGCGAGCACGACGGTAGCGACCGACACCGAGACGAAGACGGGCTACGTCCAGGTCCTGCCCATGTCGGCAAGCTTCACGGGCACGCCGCGGAGCGGCTACGAGCCGCTGGTCGTCGCCTTCACCGACGCGTCGACGAGCTCCCCCACCCGCTGGAGCTGGGACTTCGGCGACGGCGGCACCTCGACCCTGCGGCACCCGAGCCACACCTACGAGTCCGCGGGCCTCTTCACGGTCACCCTGACGGCGAGCAACGCCTGGGAGAGCGCAACCCAGACGCGGATCGCGTACGTCGTCGTCCGGGAGCGCGCGGCGGAGGTCCACGAGCGCTTGCGGCTCGTCGCGGACGACGCCGGCGAAGGGGACGAAGCGGGCGGCGCGGTCGCAATCCATGGCAGCACGGCCATGGTCGGAGCGAGCCGAGACGACCACGCCGCGGGGACCGACGCGGGTTCGGTGTACGAGTTCGTCGACCACGGCGACGCGTGGCGCGAGCAGGCGCGGCTCACCGCCAGCGACGGCGAGGCCCAGGACTTCTTCGGCAACAGCCTGGCGCTCGTGGGGGACACGCTCGTCGTCGGAGCCAAGGGCGAGGGCCACGACGGCCTCTCGGACGCCGGCGCCGCCTACGTCTTCGAGCGCGACACCACGGGCTGGATCGAGCGCGCGAAGCTCGTCGCCTCCGACGCGGCCCAGGCCGACCGCTTCGGGAGCGCGCTCGCCCTCTCGGGCGACACCCTGCTCGTCGGCGCGAACGGCCTGGACCAGCCGCCCTTCTTCGACCTCGGCGGGGCCTACGTGTTCGTGCGCGATGGCGCGGGCTGGACCCAGCAGGCGAAGCTCACCGGCAGCGTCGCCCAGTGGAGCAAGCTCGGCTCGACCGTGGCGCTCTCCGGCGACACGGCCGTGCTGGGCAGCCGCGGGGACGGCGCCCTCGTGTTCGTGCGCCAGGGCACGAGCTGGAGCCAGCAGGCGACCTTCGACCTCGGCTTCGCCGTGGCGGTGGACGGTGACCGCGCGGTGAGCGGCGCGGAGGTCTACACCCGGACCGGTACGAGCTGGAGCCTGGAGGGCGTGCTCGTGCCCGCGGAGGATGGCGCGAGCGGGTTCGGCACGGCCCTGGCCCTGCAGGGGGACCGCATCCTGGTCGGCTCCGACGGCGCGCGCGGGTCCGGCCTCGCGTGGCTGTTCGAGCGTGGCGCCGCCGGCTGGCAACCGCGCCTCGCGCTGGCGGCCAGCGCGCCGTCGAGCGCAGCCCGCTTCGGCACCGCGGTCGCGCTCGACGTCGGGCGCGCCCTGGTCGGAGCACCCCAGCAGGAGGTGGACGGGGTCGGCGAGGCGGGTGCGGCGTACCTCTATCCGCTCGGCACCGCCACCTTCCGCACGGCGGGCCCCAACGTCGCCTCCTACGTCATCGAGGCCCCCATCCTCGGGCGGACGATCCGCGCCAGCGTGGACCTCACGACCACCGGGCACGACCTGGCCCTGCTCTTCGCCTTCGACGCCCCCGCCGAGCGCGTGCTGGCCGGCGGTCAGGTGCTCCTGGCTGCACCACGCTCGCGCGGCGCCCTGCGGATCAGCCCGGGCGCGGTCCTGGACCCCTTCGCGCTCCTCGTCGGCGCCGGCGAGCTCCTGGGCCTGGACCCCGTGGCGGGACCGCAGGCCACCTTCGACCTGCCGCTGCCGAACGACGTCACCCTGTGCGGCAGGCGCATCTACACGCAGGCCATGCACCTCGGAGGGATCGCTCCGTTCGTCCTCTCGAACGCCCGGGACCTACTCGTCGGGTACTAGGCCCGTCCTGTTCCCCAGCCTCGCGCCAGCGCCTCCGCGCGAGATCAGCGAGGTTGCCGTGCCTCCTCGAGCAGCCTCTCGATCGCCGGCTCGAGCTCGGCGCCTGGGTCGCCGAACCAGCGGTGGCGGATCACGCCCTGCGCGTCCAGCAGGTAGAACTGCGGGAAGCCGCGCACGGCCCAGCGGGCCCAGAGAACCCCGTCGGCGGGCTCGCCGAGGTCGAGGGCGTTGCGCCAGGTGATGTGCTCGCGCTTCAGGCGCGCGGCGAACTCCTTGGGGTCGCCCTCGCGGCCGAGGACGCCGAGGAAGCGGAAGGGCTCGTCCTCGAGGCGCTCCACGAGCGCCTTCTTCTGGGGCAGGAGCCCCATGCAGGTCCGTCAGACGAAGCCCCAGAAGTCGAGCAGGACGACCTGGCCGCGGTAGTCGGAGAGCTTGAAGCGCGTGCCGGTCTCGTCGCTGGCCTCGAAGTCGGGGGCGACCGCGCCGACGCGCAGCTGCGTGATCTCGTGACGCGCGCCGGCGGCGAACTCGGCGCCGGTCATGCCGATGAAGTCGGCCGAGCCGTGCTCGCGCTCGATGCGCGCGAGGAGCTGCTCGGCCTCGGCCCGGCCCTCGGCGCCAAAGGCGTCGTCGAGCCCGACCAGCAGGGCCAGCTCGGCCAGCGCCCCGGCGCGGATGTCGGCATGGGGCGTCTTCGCCAGGATCGTGCGCAGGGCCGCGGCCGCCGGGCGCGCGCTCCAGGCGGGCGCACCGTAGACGAGCTCGAGCGCGAGGCTGCCCATCTCGGTCGACTCGACGTGCTCGGCGACGAGCCGGTCGAGGGCGCGCGTGAAGAGCTCGCGCTCGTCGAGCAGCGCCCCGATGCGGAGGTACGCGAGCCAGGCGCGCGCGGCCAGGTCGGTGCCCTTCGCCTCGGCGGCCAGGGCCTCGAGGGCCGGCACGAAGTCCTCGCGCGGGAAGGCGGCCGCCAGCTCGGCACGCTCCTCGGCGCTGCGCGCCGACTTCGCGAACTCGAGCCACTGCGCGCGCTCCTCGACGAAGCGGCGCTCGAGCTCCTGCAGGCGCTGCGCGCCCGCCTGGGGCGAGGCCCCCGGCAGGGCGAGCGGGAGCAGAACGAGGAACGGGACGAGGACCAGGGATCGATTGCCCATGGGTGTAACGGCGGGGCTCGGGGCAGGGGACGAGCTCGGGGGCAGTCGAGCGGTGCCGAGGATAGACGCGCGCGGAGCTCCCCGCGCGGGAGCACGGCCGTCCAACGGATCTCGAACCGCGCTCAGCGGTCGGAGCGGCCCGGGCTGGCCTCGATCGCGGCCAGCGGGAGCCCCAGCACCGCGCGCGCCGCGCGCTCGAGGTCGGCGCGCGGCCCCTCGAGGTGCAGCGTGCGGTGGTGGTGCGCGATCGACTCGCCCGGAGCGAGCGCCGCGGCCGGCGAGGAGGATTCGAGCTCGTAGAAGGGCCCGAAGGGCTCGGCGCCGGGCGCGCTCGGACCGTCGTTGTAGGCGTGCAGCACGTCGCCGCGGTAGGGCTCGGCCTGCGCGCGGCCCCAGCGCGAGTTCACGTACTCGTGCGCGCCGGACGGGAGCGTGAAGGTGACGAGCGTGAGGCAGCCGTGCTCGGCGTCCCAGCTCCCCGCCAGCGGCCGCGCGGCGGCCGGTGCGACGCCGACCTTCTTGCGCAGGCGTCCATCCGCCAGGAAGAGGAGCGCCGAGCCGCCGGCGCTCGGCACGCGCGCGAGCCGGGCTGGCGGCACGGAGCCGAAGTAGGCGTCGTCCACCAGGCCGTCGAGCGCGCGCTCCGGCCCCACGGCGAGCGGCAGGACCACCGTCGTGCGTGCCGAGGGCGGGAACATGCCGAGGATCCAGATCGAGAGCAGGCCCGTGGCCTTCCTCCAGGGTGCGGCCCCGGCATTGGCGAGGAGGTTGCGCGACTCGAAGGCCACGCAACGGAGACCGCCGGGGGCGAGCCCGAGCTCCGCCAGCGCGCTGCGCGCGTCGAGCACCTCCAGCGTGCGCACGATGCGCACGTCGAAGGCGGTGCCGGAGGCGTTGACGAGGCGCGCGCGGTGCTCGCAGCGCGCCGAGGAGGCGTCCTGGGCCACCAGCGCCCAGGGCTCGCTGTCGATCGGCGCGGGTGTCTGCCAGTGCTCGATCGTCTGCTCGGCGCCCGGCGCGAAGAAGACCGAGAACGGCCCGCCCTCCGGGCCGATCCACAGGCGGTCCTCGCCGCCGTAGGGGTTGATCCCGCGCTGCAGCTCGCGCGTGGCGACGAGCTCGTGCTTGACGAAGCCGAGCGAGCGCCCCGCCGCGTGCGTGGCCGAGGTCATGGCGCGGCCCTGGAACTCCGGCACGACCGCGAGCCGCCCGTCGCCGTCGGGTGCGCTGAGCAGGAGCGTCGCACGGTGCGCGCGCAGGAAGGCGAGGTCCGCGGCGAAGGTCCGGTTCGGCATGGAGGCGCGCGAGACGATACCTCCGCCCTCAGCCAGGCCGTGCCGCCCACACGATCTGGCGCGGCGCGTCCGGGCCGTGGGACCGCCCGTCGTAGTCCCCCTCGACGCGCCGCAGGGCCAGCCCGTTGCGCCCGAGCAGCGGATCGAGCTCCGCGCGCTCGTACAGCCGCACGTCCTCGCGCCAGTGCCGCGCCTGCCCGTCCGCCGCGCGCGCCTCGACCTCCTTGACCACGCGCCGGCCCGCGCGCTCGAGGTATCGCCGCTCGCGCAGCTCGACGCCGGGGCGCGCCGTGAACGACTCGGGCACCAGGGTCGCGCGCACCCGGGCCGGGTTCATCAGATCGAGCACGGCGAGGCCACCCGGCGCGAGCACGCGGGCCACCTCCGCCAGCACGCGCTCGTTCTCGTCGTCCTCGAAGTACCCGAAGGAGGAGAACAGCATCGCCACGGCCGTGAAGACGCCCGTCCGGAACGGCAGGGACCGGAAGTCGCCGCGCACGACGCGCGTGCGCAGCGCGGGGGCGACGCGCGCGAGCAGGGCCGGCGAGCGGTCGAGCCCCCACGCATCCACGCCGCGCTCGACCAGGGCCTGGAGGTGTCGCCCGAAGCCGCAGCCCAGGTCGAGCAGGCTTCCCGCGCCGCCCGCCAGCCCGCGCGCCAGCAGCCCGTCGACCTCCGCGCGCGCCGCGGCGCCGTCGCGGTGCGGGTAGAGCTCGAGGTAGCCGGCCTCGAAGGCCTCGTCGTACCAGGGACGTTGATCCGCCATCGGCGAAGAGGAGACTATCGGAAACCGCGCGCCGCGCCGCGCGGTCCTCGCGCACCATGAGCTCCCCGACCGCCCCGCCGGCCCCCCACTTCTTCGACCGGCGTGCGAAGGAGGCGCGCGAGCGCGAGGTCCTGGCCCCCTGGGCCACGCCCAGCATCGCCAGCCTCGGCCGCCGCCACCCGGAGGAGGAGGACGAGCTGCGCACGAGCTTCGAGCGCGACCGCGACCGGATCCTGCACTCGGTCGCCTTCCGGCGCCTGATGTACAAGACGCAGGTGTTCGTCAACTGGGAGGGCGACCACTACCGCACGCGCCTCTCCCACAGCCTCGAGGTCGCGCAGGTCGCGCGCAGCGTCGGCAGCGCGCTGTTCCTGAACGAGACCCTGTGCGAGGCGGTCGCGCTGGCGCACGACATCGGCCACCCGCCCTTCGGCCACCGCGGCGAGCAGGCCCTCGACGCGCTGATGGAGCCCCACGGCGGCTTCCGCCACAACGCCCAGGTCCTGCGCGTGGTCGACCAGCTCGAGCGCCGCTCGCCCGACTACGCGGGCCTCAACCTGACGCGCGTCGTGCGCGAGTCGCTGCTCAAGCACGAGAGCGACGCCGACTGGCCGGACGAGTTCCGCCCGCGACCCGCCCGGCCGTGCCTCGAGGCCCAGGTCGTCGACCTGGCCGACTCGACCGCCTACAACGTGCACGACGTCGAGGACGGCCTGCGCTCGCGCGTCTTCCGCGAGGAGGACCTGGCGGCCGTGCCGCTGTGGCAGCGCGCGCGCGCGGCGGTCGAGCAGCGCCATCCCGGCTTCCTCGCGCGCACGAACGACCCGAAGCTGCGCGTCAAGCGCGTCGCCAACGAGCTGCTCAAGCTGTGCATCAACGACCTGATCCGCGCCTCGCACGCGCGCCTGGCCGAGCTGCGCCCGGCCTCCCCGGGGGAGGTCAAGGCGCGCAAGACGATGCTGATCGAGCACGGTGACGAGCTCGGGACGCAGGTCGGCGAGCTGTCGCGCTTCCTCTACGAGCGCGTCTACCGCCACCCCAAGCTGCTCGAGCTCTCCCAGCACGCCGCCGAGGTCCTCGCGCGCCTCTTCCACGAGCTGTGCGCGCGTCCGGACGAGATGCCGCCCTGGTACCGCGCCTGGATCGACGAGGTCGGCCGCGAGCGCGCCGTGTGCGACTACCTGGCCGGCATGACCGATCGCTTCGCCGAGCTGGAGTTCGAGCGCCTGACGGGCAAGCGCCCGGCCTGGCGCGGCGTGCGCGGGAACTGAGCCCCGGCGCGGCCGTCGTCTTGACCGAGCTCGCGGCCCCGGCCCCGAGCAGGCCCTCCGCGCGCGCG
Organism: Planctomycetota bacterium; assembly: GCA_036376275.1. GTDB lineage: Bacteria > Planctomycetota > UBA1135 > UBA1135 > JABFRZ01. Next base: position 11,415 of record DASVAP010000037.1, read on the forward strand.
TCTTTACCGTTTCCCTGCTCAATTCTGCGCGCGGCTTCATCCGAAGGGCGCGCCCATGAGCTGCCGCCGGCGCCGCCTCCTATCGCTCCCGCCCGCGCTCCCGCTCCTCCTCGCCCTGGCCCCGGGCTGTGCCAGCCCCACGACGCGCGCCCTGACGGTCGCGCCCGAGCCCACGGCCCAGGAGGTGGCCGACTGGAACGAGCGCGCCGAGGCCGGCGACCCGGCGGCGCAGTTCCTGCTCGCCCTGCGGCTCGAGCAGGGCCGCGGCGAGCCGGCCGATCCCGAGCGCGCCGCGCGCTGGTACGGCCATGCGGCCGAGCAGGGCTTCGCGCCGGCCCAGAACAACCTCGGCCTGCTGTGCTTCGAGGGCCGCGGCGTGGCCCAGGACGACGTTGCCGCGGCGCGCTGGTACCGCGCGGCCGCCGAGCAGGGCTTCGCCCGGGCCCAGGGCAACCTCGGGCTCCTGTACCTGCTCGGACGAGGCGTGCCGCGCGACGAGGCCCGCGCAGCGCTCTGGCTCGAGCGGGCCGGACGCCAGGGCGAGCCGCGCGCGCAGGCCCTGCTGGGAGCGATGCACCGCCAGGGCCTGGGGGTTCCGGCCGACGCGCGCACGGCGGCGCGCTGGATGCGCCTCGCGGCCGAGGGCGGGCTCACCGACGCGCAGTTCGCCTGGGGCTGGATGCTGCAGCACGGCGAGGGCGTGGCGGCCGACGGGGCCGAAGCGGCGCGCTGGTACGAGCGCGCGGCCGAGGGCGGCTCGGCCGTGGCGGCGACACAGCTCGGGCTGATGCGGCTCGAGGGACGCGGCGTCGCGCGCGACGA
>DASVAP010000044.1:0-4200 GCA_036376275.1 Planctomycetota bacterium
GCATCGAGGAGCGCCTCGCCCGCGGCGGCGCGGAGCTCGCGCAGGCCCTCTCGCTGCACGGCCGCGCACTGGCCGCCCTCGGCCGCCGCGCCGAGGCCGAGGCCCGCCTCGTGGCCGCCTGCGAGCGCCTCGCGACCCTGCCAGACGCCAAGCCCGGGCTCGCCCGCAGCACGCGCCAGGCCCTGCTCGACCTCTACGCCGCCTGGGACGCCGCCGAGCCCGATCCGGCCCGCGCCGCGCGCGCCGCCCGCTGGCAGACGCCGCTCCCCGCGGAGTAGCGCAGGTCCATCCCGCCGGGACCGCCGCGCTCCAGCGCGGCCCCGGGACCGCCGGGCTCCAGCCTGGCTCTCCCCGCATCTTCCTGGATCGATTCCACTGCGCGCGACGGTTCCCAGGCATGCACGAACACACCGAGACCCACATGGCGGCCCTGCGACGCCTGGCGCGCGGGCTGCTCTACGACGCGCACGGCGCCGAGGACGTCGTCCAGGAGGCCTGGCTCGCCGCGCTGCGCAAGCGGCCCGATTCGGCACCCCTCGGGGCCTGGCTGCGCACGGCGGTGCGGCACCTCGCGCTGGACACCCGCCGCCGGGACGAGCGCCGCGCCCGGCGCGAGGCCGATGGAGCGCGCGACGAGCGCGTCCCCGGGCCGGACGAGGTCCTGGGACAGGTCGAGCTGCTGCACGCGCTGCTCGACGCCGTGGCCGCGCTGGAGGAGCCCTACCGCACCACGATCGGCCTGCGCTTCCTCGAGGGCCTGCCGCCCCGCGCCATCGCGGCGCGCCTCGGCCTGCCGGTCAACACCGTGCGCACCCACGTGCGCCGCGGGCTCGAGGGCTTGCGAAGGAGACTCGACGGTCAAGGGCGCGAGCGCTTCCTGGCCGTGCTCGCACCGCTGGCGGGCCCTTTGCCGCTCGGGAGGATCGTCGCTCCGTCGACGGTCCTGCTCGCGACGAGCGCGGCGGCGGTCGTCGGAGCGGTCACACTGGCCATCCGGGGCTTCCCAGGAAGCGATGAGGGCGCTCGCGACGCGCTCGTGGATCGGCAAGCGCCCGGCGATGGCCACGTGGCGGACCTCGCACCGGCCGGAGGACGCCTGTCCGCCGCGGTCGCTGGCGGAGCGCGCGAGGGCCTCGCGGGTCTCCTGGTCGTGCGGGGGTACGTCACGCGCGGCCGCGCCGGCCCACTGAATTCGGCACCCGTCCTGGTGCGCCTGTTCGCGGGGCTCGCGCCGGGGGGCGAGCTCCTGGTCGAGGCCGAGCTGACCAGCGACGCGAGCGGCGCCTTCGCCTGGGAGTTCGCGCCACCGGAGGCGACCGTGCGGCTCGAGCTCGAGGCCCACCCGGGAGAGCACCTCCCGGCGCGCGCGATCGAGTACCTGCCGCGCGGCCTCGCCCCGCGCGGGATGCACGTGCTCGAGTGCCTTCCGCTCGACGCCGAGCTGCACGGCACCGTTCGCGACCCTGCCGGCGCGCCCGTGCCCGGCGCGCGCCTCACCCTGGGCCCGGAGCTCGCCACGAGCAGCGACGCGACGGGGCGCTATTCCCTGGCCGTCGCTTCCCAGGAGCCCGAGCCCGTCCTGTACGTCGCCGGGCCCTCGCCGCTGGTCGCGCGCCTCGACCTCGCGCCGTTCCGCGGCGGCGAGGCGCGCGCGCTCGATGTCGAGGTCGCCCCGGGCACGCTCGTGCGCGGCGTGGTGCGCGACGAGCTCGGCGCGGGGCTCGCGGGCGCGCGCGTGGCCTCGCCGTGGCACGCTTTCCGGTCCGCCCCCTTCGGCACGGCGCACAGCGACGCGCAAGGAGCCTACGAGCTCCTCCTCGAGGCCGGGGACGGGTGGGTCCAGCTCGCCGCGACGCGGGCCGGCCACACATCGGTCGAGCGCGACGGCAGGCTGCTCGGAGACGAGCGGGATTCCTGGGGCCCCCACCTCGACCCTCAGAGCCTGGACTTCGTCCTTCCGGCGGCCCGGACGGTCAGCGGACGAGTCGTGGACTCCGCCGGCGAGCCCCTCGAGGGCGCCTGGGTGAGCGCGCGGGGTCCGTTCCACGAGACGCCAGCGCTCGCCTCCACGGACGCAGACGGCCGCTTCACGCTCGCGGGGCTGTTGACCGGAGAGACCACCCTGCGCGCCGGCTACCCGGGCCTCACCCAGGCGAGCGTCGAGCTTGCGAGCGCGGCGTCCGGTCCGAGCGGGATCGTGCTCGCCCTGGAGCCCGGCGCGCCGCTCGCAGGCCGGGTCCTGGATGACAAGGGACGCCCCGTCCCGCTGGCGCGCGTCTGGGCCTCCTCCGCGAGCACGTACAGCGATGCCGATGGCCGTTTCGAGCTCGCGGAGCTGCCCGCGAGCGCGAGGAGCCTCTGGGTCGTGGCCCGCGGCTTCGCGTACCTCCAGCAGGAGCTGGGCCCCGAGCGCACGGACCTCGAGCTACGCCTCGCGCCGAGCGCGCGCCTCGCCGGCCGCGTCCTCGACGCCGCCAGCGGAGCGCCGATCCCGCGCTTCACGCTGCGCTTCCTCGAGCCCGACGACCTGAAGAACCGCGCGCGCTGGGTGCCCTGGACCGAGCCGCTCGTCGTGGCCGATCCCACGGGCGAGTTCTGGCTCGAGGCGAGCTTCTCGCCGGACCTCGTCACCGCGATCGAGGCGCGCGCAGAGGGCTACGCGCCGGCCCTGGTCGCGCGCGTTGCGAGCTCGCTCGATCCGGATCCCGGAGCCTGCGAGCTGCGCCTCGTGCGCGCCACGCGAGTCTCCGGGGTCGTGGTCGACGCGGCCACGGGCGCACCGCTCCAGGGCGCAAGGGTGTGGAGCTCGACGCGCATCATGCCGACCCGCGAGCATCCGCACGCGCGGACCGACCCGGCCGGACGCTTCGAGCTGCGCGACCTTCCCACGGGGCCCACGACGCTGCACGTCGAGCTCATCTCGCACGCGCCGGCCACCGACGGTCCGTTCCTGCTCGCCGGCGCGAGCGAGCGCCGCATCGAGCTCGGCCACGGAGCATCGGTGGTCGGAAGGTTGCTCGATCCGGAGGACACGCCGCTCGCCGGCGAGGACGTGACCCTGTCGCGCACCGACGCGCAGGGTCAGTCCTTCCGCTGGACGACGCGGACCGACGGTGAAGGTCGCTTCGCCGTCCGCAACCTCCTGCCGGGCGAGTATCGCCTGGCCTGGAAGCGCGCGGAGCCGCTGGAGAGCCCGCCGACCTCGGGCGCGTGGGCCGCGGCCCTCGGCGGGCTCGGCTACGTTCAAGCCCTGCCCAGCGCCTCGAACGTCGTGAGCCTCGACCTGGTCGATTCGATCGTGCTAACCGCCGACCAGACGCTCGAAGTGGTCCTGCAGGCCCGCGGGGGCGCCACGCTCTCCGGCACCCTGCACGCGCCCGCCCTCCTGCCGGGGCGCATCCCGGTCGCGCTGGTCCGGCTGGACGAGGAAGGCCGGCCGACGCCCCGCTCACGGGGGACCTTCGCCGCGGACGGCGCCTTCCGCTTCGAGCACCTCGAGGCCGGCCGCTACGAGCTCCGGGCCACGGACATGGCGAGTGAGCCCGGGCTGTCCGGTTCGGCACCGATCGACGTTCCGGAGGCCGGCGAGGTCGTCGTGCGCCTGGAGCTGGTCCCTGGTGGCTGAGCCCGAGGCCGGGTCACGCCCCGCGCTCGCACCCCTCTCCCTGATCTCGGCCCAGGAATCGCCACTTTTCCTGCGTCCCCTGCCGCCGTCGTCGTTCTTCCCTACCAGGAAACCGATCAGGGGGTCGGACTTCCGGAACCCATTCGAGGGGGATTGCAGGCGCGGCCCGGGCGTCTCGCAGGGACCGAGCTCACCCGAGCTCGGCTCGCCTGGGCCGCGCTTGTTCTTCTTGGCCTGCGGCACACGGCAGCGTCCATCGATCCAAGAGCTCGATGATGCGCTGATGATTGATCGAGGTGGTTGCTTGCCTCGGCTTGCCGTGCGGCACGCACTCGCCCGTCGGCCCCGGATCCGCGCGTGGGGAGCAAGGGGCTTCCTGGTAGCGCTCAGCCCCCCGCCGCCGCGCTCACCATCTCCATCCCGCAGCCCGGGCACGGGCCGCCGCTGACGTAGCGCTCGGCGTCGCACGGGCCGCCGCAGTTGCAGTGGAAGCGCAGGCTCTTCGGGTCGCCCTGGCCGAGGCGCACGAGACGCGAGGCGGCGGCGTTCTGGAGCATGCGCGCGCGCTCGGCGGG
>DASVAP010000081.1:0-15451 GCA_036376275.1 Planctomycetota bacterium
TGATGGCCCCGCCGGCCCCCGAGGGCTTCGAGTGGCCGCTCGGGCTGCTCTACCTCGTGTGGGCCGTGGCGGTGGCGCTCCTGTGGGGCCCCTGTCGCTGGTTCGCAGGCATCAAGCAGCGCCGCCGCGACGCCTGGCTCAGCTACCTCTGATCGATCCCCACGACCTTTCGACTCGAGGGCACCGCCACGCCCGGACGGCAACGGATCTGCCCGCCGTGTCCGGCGCAGGCCCCAGCGGGAGGAGCGCGTAGGATTGCGCCCGTGCGCTTCCCCGCTCCGCCGCTCCAGGGCCGGCTCGTGCGCCGCTACCAGCGCTTCTTCGCCGAGGTCGAGCTCGACGACGGCGCGCGCCTCGTGGCCCACTGTCCGAACACCGGCAGCCTGATCGGCTGCAAGGAACCGGGCAGCCGCGTGTGGCTGCGCGATTCGGGCAAGCCGGAGCGCAAGCTGCGCTTCACGTGGCAGGCAGTCGAGGTCGGGCGCGCGTGGGTCAACGTGGACACGTCGCTGCCGAACCGGGTCGTGGCCGAGGCCGTGGCGGCCGGTGGAGTGCCGGAACTGTCCGGCTACGCGACCCTGCGCCGCGAGGCGCCCTACGGGCGCGGCTCGCGCATCGACCTCCTGCTGGAGGACGAGGCGCGCGGGAGCTGCCACGTCGAGGTGAAGTGCACGACCTACGCCGAGGGCCGCGTGGCGCTCTTCCCGGACGCGGTGACCGAGCGCGGCACTCGCCACCTGGGCGAGCTGGCGCGCCTCGCCCGCGCCGGCCGGCGCGCGGTGCAGTTCTTCTTCGTCGCGCGTGCGGACGTCGAGGCGTTCCGCCCGGCTGACGACATCGACGCGGAGTACGGCCGTGCGCTGCGCCGCGCGGTGGCGGCCGGGGTCGAGGTCCTGGCCTGGACGGCGCGCGTCGAGGCGCGGCGCCTGGAGCTGCTCGCGCCGCTGCCGCTCGAGATCGCCCGGCGTGGGCAGCCCAGGTCGGGTTCCGCGCGCAGCCGCGCGGCCGCGCACGCTCCCGACTATCCTGCCGCGCCATGGACAAGACCATGCTGATCGCGCTCGCCCCGCCGGCCCTCTTCCTGGTCCTGCTGGCGGCGCTCGAGCTCGGCACCCGCGCCGGGCGGCGCCTGCTCGCGCTGGACCCCGAGGTCTCCAAGGGCACGACCGCCGCCGACGGCCTCGTCTACGCGCTGCTCGGCCTCCTGATCGCCTTCACCTTCTCGGGCGCCGCGAACCGCTTCGATCGGCGCCGCGACCAGATCGTGGCCGAGGCCAACGCGCTGGGCACGGCCTGGCTGCGGCTCGACCTCCTGCCGTCGGAGCAGCCGGACGTCCGGGAGCGCTTCCGGGCCTACTTCGACGCGCGCCTCGCGCTGTACGAGGTGCCACGCGACGAGGAGTCGCTCCGCGCCGCGCTGGAGGTCGCGCAGCGACGCCAGGACGAGCTGTGGGCCGCGGCCGTGCAGGGCTGCAGCGCGGAGCTCGGGCTCGCGATGCCCGTCCTGCCGCCGCTCAACGAGTGCTTCGACATCGCCGGCGAGCGCACGGCCGCCATCCTCGCGCACCCGCCGGCCGCGATCTTCTGGCTGCTCGTGCTGCTCTCCCTCGGCGGATCGTTCCTGGCCGGGCAGTCGATGGCGGTCGCCAAGACGAGCCTGCTGCGCCACCGCCTCCTGTTCGCCGGCGTGCTGGCGGTGACCTTCTACCTGATCCTCGACCTCGAGTACCCGCGCATGGGTCTCCTGCGTCTCGACGGCCACGACGCGGTCCTGCACGCGTTGCGGGCGACGCTGGGCTGAACCGGAGCGCGCGGGCACGGCCGAGGCTGCCGTATCGGAGGCCGGGCGGTAGACTGCGCCCCATGGCGGCCGTCGGCTGGCTCGCGGCTCTGGGGGGGCTCGCACCGGGTCTCCTCGCGCCCCAGGAGGACCCGAAGGAGTGGCTCGCGCGCGCCGAGGCCCTGGCCTGCGCCGGACGGCACGTGGAGGCGCGCCGCGAGTACGAGAAGCTGGCCAAGACCCACGCCGGAACACCCGAGGGCCGGCGCGCCGGCGAGCGCACGCTGCCGACCGCGCTGCTCGGCTCCTGCATGCTGGTCGCGAACGGCCCGAGCTCCAACCGCGTCGACGTGGTGCTGCTGGGCGACGGCTACGAGCTCGAGCACCAGCGTGCCTTCGACGAGCTGGCCGAGGACGTGCCGCCGCTGTTCGAGCGCGTCGAGCCCTTCCGCGAGTACTGGAGCTACCTCAACTTCGTGCGCGGCGTGTGCCTCTCGGCCCAGGGCGGCATCGACGGCTTCGGGCGCGAGTACGACACGCTCCTCGGCGGCCACACGCTGCCGACCGACTCGGGCCACGTGGGCATCGACCGCCATCGCGTGCACGAGCTCCTGCGCGAGATCCCCGGCGCCGACGGGGTCGCGGTCGTGTTCGTGAAGCTGGGCGTGGCCGGCACCGGCGGCGGCGGCGTGGCCGTGATCGGCGGACGCGACGCGCGCACGGTGATCCACGAGTGGGGCCACGCCTTCGCCGGGCTCGGCGACGAGTACTCGACGCACACCCACAAGCGCGGACCGGTGCACGACAGCGTCAACATCTCCTCGGTCGAGGACGAGGAGCAGGTCCCCTGGCGCCACTGGCTGGAGGCGCGCCACCCGAGCGTCGGCGTGTACGAGGGCGCCGCCGGCCAGCCGATGTACGCCTGGCGCCCGACCGCCAGCGGCTGCGTGATGAACGACGGCGAGCGCTTCTGCCCGGTGTGCCTCGAGGCGTTGCTCCTGCGCGTCTACTCGATCGTCGACCCGATCGAGGAGGTCTCGCCGCCCGCGCCCCCGCCCGGGATCCGCGAGCCGATCCTGCTGTGGGACGCCCCGGTCGAGATCCGCGTGCGCACGATGAAGCCCGCCACGCACGACCTCGACGTGAGCTGGTGGATCGAGCCGGCCGCGAACTACCCGCTCTCGGGCACCGGCGCGACCCTGCAGCCGCCCGAGCGCAAGGCCTCGACCGACCGCCGCCAGCGCGGCCCGCTGCGCGACATGCCATCACGCCCGACGATGCGCCACGGCACCGGCCAGGACGCGCTGGCCGTCCTACGCCTCTCGCGCGACGACCTGAAGCCCGGGCTCTACCGCATCACCTGCCGCGTGCGCGACACGACCGAGCTGCGCGGCGAGAAGTTCCCGTGGGTCCTGAAGGACGACCTGGATCTGCTCGAGAGCGAGCGGATCTGGTGGCTCGAGGTGCGGTAGCCGATCGTCAGATCGGCCACGGATCTCGCCGTCAGCGTGACCGCACCGGCTCTGTGAGCCGGTACGCGACTCACCGCGGCCAGTCCCCGAAGCGGACCTCGAGCCCGTTCGTTGCGCTCACCCCCGTGCTGGCGCCCGGATCGAGCAGGACGACCTGGAACAGGAACGTCCGCCCGATCAGCGAGGCCTTGACGGGGATGCGGTGTCGCAGGGTCCCGGCGGCCGCGACGCCCGGCGCACCCCCGAGCGTGATGAAGCGCGCGACGTTGCCCGGATCGACCAGGCGCCGGAACCCGGCATCGGGGACGTCGGTCCGGCTCGTGCCGATGAGCACGAACCCGCTGGCGCCGCCGCGGCCGCGCGCGATGACGAGCTCCACCCGCCCGCGCGCCGGCCCCCCGGAGCCGAGGATCGGGAACCGGCCGCCGGTGCCGCTCGTCGCGGCATCGAGCCCGTACTGCACGAGGGCCCCGTCGGCGGGCCCGTCGAAGAGCAGGTTCCGGAACATCTGCGGGCCGCGCGCGTCGACGTCTCCGTCCCCGTCGAGGTCGGCAAAGAACTCGACCGGGTAGCGCGTGATCCATTCCTGGCGCGGACCGTATTGCAGCCCCTCGAGACGTGGCCAGGCGACGATGAGCTGAGGTAGGGGCCATACTGTGTCCGTGAACCGGCGCGAGGTCAGCAGCTCCAGCCGTCCGTCGCCGTCGATGTCGCCCAGGCCGACCTGTCCGTTCAGGCCGGGGGCCGCGAGGAAGTGCGGCGCCGCGAAGCCACCGGAGAGGTGCTCGCGCAGCTCCACGACCCCGCCGGACGGGCGCGCGACGAGGAGGTCGAGGTCACCGTCCTGGTCGGCGTCCAGCAGCACCGGCAGCTCCTCGGGATCACACGGGCCGAGGTCCGAGGCCGCGAAGGCGAGTGCCGCGCCCAGGTTCTCGAGGTACACCACGCGGCCGAGGTGCTCGACGAGCAGATCCAGGTCGCCGTCGCCATCCCCGTCGCGCGGCAGGAACGGCGTGCCCGGATAGGAAGCCACGAGCGCGCCGAAGCGGGCCGTGCCGTCGTTGGGCCAGTGGCCGCCCGTGCCCAGCACGTCCACGTCGCCATCGCCATCGAGGTCGCCGCTCAGCGCACCCCCTGGGATCTGGATCGGCGAGGGCTCGATCGACGAGAGCGCGTAGGAGCCCTGGTCGGTGGCCAGGAAGAGGACCATCTCCTCGAAGCCGTAGTGGTAGGACGCGGCGAGCGCATCGCGCAGCCCATCGCCGTCGAAGTCGCCCAGGGCGACGAGGCTCGGGGAATATGGGCTCGGCAAGTCCAGGATGAGCGAGCGTGCGACAAAGGTCCCGTCCCCGCTGTTGAGCGCAACCCGGTTCGGGCCCGTCAGATCGAGATCGCCGTCCCCGTCCCAGTCCTCGACCGCGTCCCAGGGCGACCCATCGTATTCGGACCGCGGAGGCACCGACGTGCGCAGCGGGAAGGTCCCGTCACCCGAGTAGGTGGAATGCCGGCAGAGCACGTCGAGGTGTCCGTCCCCGTCGAAATCGCGCACGTGCAGGGGGGAGTAGTTACCCCCCCCGCCCGAGAGCTGCGCGCCCGCGGGCTCGAAGTGCACACCGTCGGTGTTCTCCAGCCAGGCGAAGCTCGGGAAGACGAGGTCGAGGTCGCCGTCCGCATCCCAGTCGGCGAGCTCGGCTTCAGTCGGGTAGGGCCGATCGAAGACCGGGTTCTCGAAGACCTGGGGCGGCATGGGATCGAAGCCCGCGCCGTTCCCCAGGAAGACTTGCAGACGGAACTCATATGGATTCGGGTCAGAACTCGTGGTTTCCAGGCTAAGCACGATGTCCGTGCGCCCGTCGCCGTCGATATCGCCCGCCCGGTGGCGCTGGTTGATGTTGTGGAACGAGCTCGTCAGCGGGACGGTCGTATCGAGCACGGGGGTCCCGTTCACGGTGCGGAAGACCTGCAGCGCATCGAAGGTCACGAAGGTCCCGCCCAGGACGTCGGTGATCCCGTCGCCGTCCGCGTCCATGGCCGACGCGCGCATCGGGATGTCGCCGTCGAGGACCAGGGGGGGTCCTGGGACGAAGCTCCCCCCCTCGAGGCGCCACCAGGTCAGCGCGTCCCGGTCGTCGGTGCCCGACTCGGTGTCGTGCACCAGGACGTCCGCGTCGCCGTCCCCGTCGCAGTCGCCGAGCAGGAAGGTCTGCGGCGGCCCGTGGGTCGGGATCAGGAGCTCGGTGCCGAAGCTGCCATCGCCGAGCCCGAGATGGACGAGCACGCCGTCGGATACGAGCCCGCGCCTGTCGAAGCGGTCGTAGGCGAGATCGAGCACTCCGTCCCCGCTGAGGTCCGCGACGAAGGCTGTCGCGGCGAGCCTGATCTCCGCAAGGAACCAGGGAGCGAAGGCGAGCTCGTGCGCGAGCGCGAACCGGCCGCTGCCGTCGTTGAGCCAGGTCTGCATCCCCGTGGGCTCCCGGAACGGATACCCGTCGGGCGGGGGCCAGGCGCATGCCAGCAGGTCCTCGTCTCCGTCACCGTCGAGGTCGCCGCTCAGGTAGGCACCCGACCTCATGGTGTCCGGCGTCTCGAGCTCGACCAGGTGGCGCGCCGCGACGAAGCCCGAGCCCGCGCGCGATGCGGGAGGCCGAACGCGGCCGGCCTGCTGGGCCGTCGCGAGCTGGGCCGTGAACAGGGAACCCACGACCAGCGCGACCGGGGTGAGGGACGAGCGCAGGGACATAATGGAAACCTCCGCAAGTAAACGGCCGGATTGTACATGCGGGCCGGAGCAAGGGGGTGCTCGTCTCGCGCCAGCCGGACCGAGCCCAGGACACTGGGAAGCGGCTGTATCGGACGGCCTCACACGCCTGGAGATGCCGCCTCGCGACCGAGCGTTGGGTGGAATGCGGGCATCCCACGAACGAGCTCTCCTCGCACCCCTGGCGCCCTCTCTTCTGGTTGCGCTGGAACGCGCCGCATGCCCCCTGGCGCGGGCACCCGGATCCGCACTCGCTTCGCGGACAAAGTTCGGCCGTGCCCCGTTGCCGCACCGGGGCTCCCCGCTACCCTCGAACCGTCCCCTGTCCCCCACCAAGGAGGTGGTCATGCGAAGCGTGGTTCGAATCGGTGTCGCACTCGGGTTGGGCCTGGCGCTCACGTTCCCGTCGTCGGCGGGCACGCGCCAGTTCACGCTGGGCGAGATCCTGTCCGAGACCAAGGCGGTGGTGCACGGCGTGGTCGTGGACCAGTTCAGCCAGTGGGAGGAGTACGACGGGCACAAGATCGTGTTCACGTACTCGACGGTGCGCGTGCAGGCCGCGGACTTCCGTGGCATCTCGCCCTCGCGCCAGGTCGTCGTCCGCACGGTGGGCGGCAAGGTCGGCGACTACCAGCAGGTGCTCGTCGACGAGGCCAGCTTCCGCCTCGGCGAGGAGGTCATCGTCTTCCTGGGTGTCGAGGACGGCTGGCTGCACCCCTCGGTGGTCGGCTTCCGCCAGGGCAAGTACGGCGTGGCGCGTGACGGCTCCGGCCGCATCCTCGGCGTGCGCCAGGACGCGGGCCAGCAGCTCGAGCCCGCACAGGGCGAGGTCGCCCCGCTGATCCCGCTGGCGCGCTTCCTCGAGGACATGCGCCGCACGCGTCGCAACCTGGCGGAGGGTGATACCTCCGACGTCCACCCCCTCGTCCCCGTGCGCTAGGAAGGAGCCCTGACATGAACAAGAAACTCGTCCTCCTCGGCGCCCTCGGCGTGGCCAGCGTGCTGGGCACGTCGGTCTTCGGCTTCGCGCTGCTCAGCCCGGCGCGCAAGTGGTTCCAGGGCATCGGCGGCGGTCCCAGCGACCTGCCCGTCACGTTCCTGGTGAACAGCGCCGGCGAGGAGTCCGTCAACGACTCCGACAACGGCGTGACGGCCTGCCGCAACGCGATCGCGGAGTGGGAAGGCGAGGTGTCGGCCAACCTGGTCAGCACCGGCACCACCTCCTCGAACGCGGTCGGCAACGACGGTGTCAACGTCGTCTCCTTCAACGACCCGGCCAACATCGTGCGCAACGCGATCGCGGTCACGCTCGTGGGCTTCTACACCTCGAGCCAGACGGAGGTCGTCAACGGCATCTCCTTCGGCCGCTTCCTGGACGCCGACATGTCCTTCTCGAAGCGCCTGACGTTCACGACGCAGGCCATCGGGAGCTGCAGCGGCAGCTACGACATCGAGGCCGTGCAGACGCACGAGGCCGGCCACGCCCTCGGGCTCGGCCACTCGGGCGTCGCCTCGGCCCTGATGGCGCCCTCGATCTCCGCCTGCACCTTCAAGCGCATCGCGGCGGACGACCACGCCGGGATCAACACGATCTACACCCCCGGCTTCGGCGGGGGCGGCGGTTGCACGGCCACCGAGTCGCGCCTGGGCTCGCTCTCCTGCAGCGCGCCCTCCAGCGGGCCGAACTGCATGGTCGTGAGCGCCACCGTGGTCGACAACTGCGGCAACGGCGTCTCGGGCGCCAGCGTCACGGTGCAGCTCAGCGGCAACACCGGCGACGTCCTGACCGGCTCGGCCAGCACCAACGGGAGCGGGGCGGTCAGCTTCGGCCTGCGCTGCCGCGACGCGGCCAGCACGACCTACACGGTCACGGTCACGGGCATCAGCGCCTCCCCGGCGTGGGACTCCAACGACGCGGGCAACGCGCCGAACCCCATCGTCTGCAACACGCGCTGAGCGCGCGCGGCTTCCCTGCGCGGGCCGGTGGAGCACGGGCTCCACCGGCCCGCCGTCCTTCCGGAACCGGCGCGCCTCGCCCAGCACCGCGCCCGCTTCGTGGCGCGCCCGCTCCTCACGGCCGTCACAGGGACCGCAGGCCCGCGGCCGTGGAGAGGGGGACCGGGTCCTGCCATAGGAGCGATAGGATGGCGCCAACGAATCCAGGGTCAGGGCCCTCTGTTTCGATGTGAGTCCCGCTAGCCCCAGGGGAGGTAACCATTGAAGCCCTCGTTCCACCCTCCTCGTTCCCTGGCCGCGCCCGTCGCGTGCCTCGGGACCCTGGCCCTGCTCGTCGGCTCGGCCTCGGCGCAGCGCGCGTGGCCCGAGCCCGAGCCGCGCACGCTCGGGGGTGGCCTCGGGCTCGTGCCGGGCGATGGCTTCGGGGCCTCGGTGGCGCCGCTGGGCGACTTCGACGGGAACGGCGTGCCGGACCTGATCGTCACCGCCCCCGGGGACCCGGACGGCGGCGCGGTGTGGCTGCTGATGCTCGGACGCACTGGGCGCGTGCTCGACGCGCGCAAGATCTCCGACACGCAGGGCGGCTTCACGGGCGACCTGGCGGGCTGCGGTTGCACGTTCGTCGCGGCCGATCGCATCGGCGACGTGGACGGGGACGGGGTGACGGACCTGATCGTCGGCTCGCCGCAGGACTTCGGCGGGCCGCCCGGGAGCGCGTGGGTGCTCTTCCTGAACGCCGATGGCACGGTCAAGGGCCACGTACGCATCGGCCAGGCGAGCGGCGGCTTCGCCGGGATGCCGGAGGAGTACTTCGGCCTGGCCGTCACCGGGCTCGGCGACCTCGACGGCGACGGCACGCCCGACGTTGCGGTCGGCGGCGCGCTCGGCGCCTGGATCCTGTTCCTCGAGCCGAGCGGGAACGTGCGCGACCAGCGGCTGCTCCAGCCCGGCGTGAACGGCTTCCCGGTCCTGTCCTATCCGATCTTCCTGTTCGGCCTCGCGCTCGACGCGCTCGGCGACTTCGACGGGGACGGGACCCTGGACCTGGTGCTCACCGGCGAAGAGTGGATGTTCGAGGGTCAGATCGGGCACGTGTTCCTCGTGCTGCTCCACGCCGACGGGACGTTGAAGGGCGTCCACGACATCGCCTCGAGCGACCTCGGGATCTGGCCCGTGGAGACCTGCCCGATCTGGTATGGCGACAACTTCTTCGGCCGCGCCGTCGCCGCCCTCGGCGACGTGGATGGCGACGGCGTGGTGGACCTCGGCGTCGGCGCGCCCTATCCCGGCCCGGACGGCTGCTGCACGGACGCCGGCGGGGCCTGGATCCTGAAGCTGCGCGCGAACGGGACGGTCCGGAGCCGGCGCGAGATCACGCTGGACTCGCCGCCCTACCACCTGACGATGCACCCGCTGGACGCCTTCGGCGCGGCCCTGGCCTCGCCCGGCGACCTGGACGGCGACGGCCGCCTCGAGCTGGCGGTCGGCGCGCCGCGCAGCCACGGCCTCCCCGACTGCGACTACGGGTTCGTGGATTCGCCGCGCGGCTCGGTGCGCGTGCTGTTCCGCCTGCCCTGAGGACGATCCCGGCCCCGCCCGTGAAGTGGCCGCTATCCTCGGCTCCATGACCGCCGACAACGCCCTGCTCTACCGGGCCCAGGACCGGATGGAGGCGAACCTGCTCGCCGAGGCCCTCGAATCGGCGGGGATCCCGGTGGTCCTGGCCGGAGGAGCCGCGCCGCTCCTGTTCGGCGAGGTCGGAGCGCGCGAGGCCTTCGGCACGGACCTGTGGGTTCCACGCGGGGACCTCGTGCGCGGACGAGAGGTGATCGTCGAGCTGCAGGCCCGGCGTGGACGCCAGGGCGCGAGCGAGCCCTGGACCTGCGCGAGCTGCGGCACGCGCGGCGAGCCGGGCTTCGCCCGCTGCTGGAGCTGCGGCGCCGAGCGCGCCGGCGCCGGAGAGTCGCGACCGGAGCCCTGAGCGGGCCGCTCAGGCGTCGCCCATCAGCTCGGCCAGGCGCCGGGCGAAGGCCGCCGGATCGCGCGGCAGCACGCCCTCGGCCAGGAGCGCCTGGTCGTGCAGGAGCTCGGTCCAGCGCTGGAAGCGCGGCTCGTCGCTCTCGGCCAGGGCGCGCAGCCTCGTCACGACCGGGTGGTCCGGGTTCAGCTCGAGCACGCGCTTCTGCTCGGGCACGGCGTGGCCGGCCTCGCGCAGGCGGCGCTCGACGTGGGCCGAGAGGGCGTGGGCCTCGCCCACCAGGCACGCGGGTGAATCGGTCAGGCGGTCGGTGACGCGCACCTCCTGGACGCGGGCCTCGAGGAGCTTGTGCATGCGGGCGAGGAGCGGGGCGAGCTCCTGCCGGCGCTTCTCGAGGGCGGCCTTGCCCTCGTCGCTCGCGGGCAGCTCGAGGGCACCCTTCGCAGCGGAGACGAGCGGCGTGCCGTCGAACTCGTGCAGGGCGTCGATGACCCACTCGTCGATCGGGTCGAGCAGGTAGAGCACCTCGAAGCCGCGCTTCCTCAGGGCCTCGATGTGCGGCGAGGCCTGGGCTCCTGCGAGGCTCTCGGCGCCGACGTGGTAGATCGCCTTCTGCTCGGCCGGCATGCGCGCCTTGTAGTCGGCGAGCCCGGTCAGGCCCGCGCCGCGCGAGCTCTCGAAGCGCAGCAGCTTCGCGAGCTGCGGGCGCAGCTCGGCCTCGTGGTAGAAGCCCTCCTTCAGGACGCGCCCGAACTCGCGCCAGAACTCGAGGTAGCGGTGGCGCGTCTCCTTCTTGCCGTCGCGCTCGACCTCGGTCTGGCCTTCGCGCGCCAGCTCCTCGAGCAGCGCCAGGGTCTTCGAGACGACCTGCTTGCGGATGAACTTCGTGGTCGCGTCGCGCTGCAGGATCTCGCGCGAGACGTTGAGCGGCAGGTCCTCGCTGTCCACCACGCCGCGCACGAAGCGCAGCCACTCGGGCAGGATCTCCTGGGCGTCGTCCAGGATGAAGACGCGCTTCACGAAGAGGCGCACGCCGCCCTTGCGCTTCTCCAGGAGGTCGATCGGCGCCTTGGCGGGCAGGAACAGGAGCCCGGTGAGCTCGTGCGCGCCCTCGACCTTGAAGTGCGTCCAGGCCAGCGGGTCCTGCCAGTCGTGGCTGGTGTGCTTGTAGAACTCGACGTACTGCTCGCGCGTGACCTCGGCCTTCGGGCGCGTCCAGATGGCCCGCGCGGCGTTGAGCGTCTGCCACTCGGTCTTCTGCGCCTTGCCGTCGTCGCGCTGGACCTCCAGGCGGATCGGCCAGCGCACGTAGTCGGAGTACTTGCGCACGATCTCGCGGATCGGCCACTCGTCGAGGTACTCGGCCGCGTCCTCCTTGAGGTGCAGGGTCACGTCGGTGCCGCGCCCGGCGCGCTCGGCCGGGCGCAGCTCGAAGTCGCTCTTCGCCTGGCTCTCCCAGGTCCAGGCCTCGTCCGCGCCAGCGCGGCGCGAGGTGACGGTGACCGTGTCGGCCACCAGGAAGGCCGAGTAGAAGCCGACCCCGAACTGGCCGATCAGGGCCACGTCCTTCTTCTGCTCGGGCGTCAGCGACTGCAGCAGCTTCTTCGTGCCCGAGCGTGCGATGGTGCCCAGGTTCTCGACCAGCTCCTCGCGCGTCATGCCGATGCCGTTGTCGCGGATCGTCAGCGTGCCGGCCTTCCTGTCGGCCAGGATCTCGATGCGCAGCTCGGAGTTGCCCTCGAAGGCATCGCCCTCCAGCAGGCTCGCCTCGGTCAGGGCGCGCAGGTTGAGCTGGTCGAGCGCGTCGCTCGCGTTCGAGATCAGCTCGCGCAGGAACACCTCGCGGTGGCTGTAGAGCGAGTGGACGACGAGCGCGAGGACCTCGTTGACCTCGGCCTGGAAGGCGTGTTTCTCGGCGGTCGGGCTCATGGCATTCGATCGAGCGTGGGTCCGGAGCCCCGTTCGGGGGGCGAACAGGATCGCGGCGCGGGCCCGGACGCGCAAGCCGGGCCCGCCCGGGTCCGCGCAGCGCGTGCTAGGCTCCCGGTGAACGCCGCATGCCTTCCACGAGTCGAGGACAGCCGTCCACGGATGGTCTGGTCGAGCGCGCCGCGCGCCACCTCGGCGATGTCCTGGCGCAGGCGATCGAGCATCCGCCCGGGGCGGCGGCGCTGGTCGTGTGGGACGGAGGCAGCGCGCTGGCGCGGCTCCTCACCGCCGCCTACCGGCGCTGCCTGCCGGCGGCGACCTTCCTGGAGTTCGACGCCCTGCCGCCGGCCGAGATCCTGGCCGCCTTCGAGCGCCTCGCGCCGCGCGACCTGGTGGTCCTGATCCAGTCGACCAGCTTCCGCCTGGACGCCTACCGCATCCGCCTGGAGCTCTTCCGGCGCGGCCTGGCGGTGATCGAGCACCCGCACCTCGCGCGCATGAGCGGGCCCGACGTCCCGCTCTACGTCGAGGCCCTGGCCTACGACCGCGCCTACTTCCGCGGCGTCGGCGCGGCCCTGAAGGAGCGCATCGACCGCGCGCGCACGGCCGTGATCGAGGGCGGCGGCGAGCGCCTGGTGTTCTCCGGCGGCCTGGAGCCCGCCAAGCGCAACGTCGGCGACTACCGCGAGCTGCCGAACCGCGGCGGCCAGTTCCCGATCGGCGAGGTCTTCACCGAGTCCCGCGCGCTCGCGGCCGTGGACGGGCGCGTGCGCGTGGCCTTCTTCGGCAACCGGCGCTTCGAGGTCGAGCGCGCCGAGCCGCCCGTCACGCTGGTCGTCGAGCGCGGCCGCGTCACCGACGCGCTCGACGCAACGCCCGAGCTCGAGGCCGTCCTGGCCGCGATCCGCGCCGACGAGGGCGAGGTGCGCGTGCGCGAGCTGGGCTTCGGTCTGAACCGCGCGCTCTCCCCCACGCGCGTCCTGCGCGACATCGGCACCTTCGAGCGCATGTGCGGCGTGCACCTCTCGCTGGGCGCCAAGCACGCCAGCTACGCCAAGGCGGAGATCGACCGGAGCCGCGCCCGCCACCACGTCGACGTGTTCCTGGACGCCGAGGCGGTCTGGCTGGACGACGAGCGCGTGTTCTCGGCCGGGGCCTGGCGGGTGGGCACCGGCGATCCGGGTTCCTGAGCGCTCGACGGACCGGCGTCCGGGCGGCAGGAGCTCAGATCTGGCTCTCGATCGGCAGCCAGCCCAGGCACCAGACGCGGAAGCGCTGCCAGGCGCTGGTGTCGGGCTCGCTCGTGCGGCGCATGGGGACCCCCTCGTCCATGGCCTCCCACACGAGGTCGCCGTCCTCGTCCAGCGAGAGGCGCCAGCTCAGCTCGGGCGAGGTGGCGCGCTCGAAGCTCGCCACGACCTCGGCCGCGAGGTCCTCGCTCGCCACCACGACCCCGAGCTCGGTGTTCAGGTCCACCGAGCGCGGGTCGAGGTTGAGCGAGCCGACGAACACGCGCCGGCGGTCGTAGACGAAGGTCTTGGCGTGCAGGCTCGCCCCCGACGAGCCGAACAGACCGGCCTTGCGGGCCTGCTCGAGCGCGGCCCCGCGCGGCCGGAGCTCGTACAGCTCGACCCCGCCGGCCAGGAGCTCGTGCCGGTAGCGCTTGTAGCCCGCGTGCACGATGGGCACGTCCGTGGCCGCGAGGGCATTCGTCAGCACCACCACGCGCACCCCCGCGCGCACGAGCCCGACCAGGTGCGCGACGCCCTTGTCCCCGGGCACGAAGTAGGGCGAGGAGATCAGCAGCTCGCGCTCGGGCCGACCCAGGTAGGGCTCGGCGCGCCGGATGAGCAGCGTGGCCTCGATCTCGTCGCCGAAGGCCACGACCTTCTCCGGCAGATCCGCCACGGCGTGGGCGCTGGCCCAGAAGGCGGACGCCTCGCCACGGGTGAGCTGCTCCAGCAGCGCCGCGCCACGCAGGCGATCGGCGTAGGCTCCGCCCGCCTGTGCGGCGACGTGCGCCTCGAGCTCCACGCGCAGGGCCTCCAGCGCGGCCGTGTCGCGCCGCAGGCGCTTCCAGGCCACGACGCCCACGGCGTACGGGCTGTTCCAGTACTGGTCGAAGCTCTCGCCCAGCTCCTGCGCGACCGGCCCGCCGACGAGCAGGTCGTAGTCCGCGAAGTTCACGCCCTCGGCCGCGTCGAAGTACTCGTCGCCCACGTTGCGGCCGCCGACCACGCCGGCGATCCCGTCCACCGCCAGCAGCTTGTTGTGCATGCGGTGGTTGATGCGCCGCAACCGTCCGACCGAGTCGAGCGCGCGCGCGAGCTTCGGCAGCGGTCCACGGGCGAGCGGGTTGAAGTAGCGCACCTCGATGTCGGGGTGCACGTCGAGGGCCGGCATCCAGGCGTCCAGATCCGGCGAGCCGAGGTCGTCCACCAGCACGCGCACGCGCACGCCGCGCTCGGCCGCCGCCAGGAGGCGCGCGACGACCAGCTTGCCGGTCACGTCGTCGTGCAGGATGTAGTACTGGAAGTCGATCGCGCGCTCGGCCCGCTCGATCAGGACCAGGCGCGCAGCCAGCGCGTCGAGCCCCGAGGGCAGGGGGTAGAGGACCGAGAGCCCCGGGCGCTTCGCGGCCTGCTCGGCCACGTGCTTTCCGAGGGTCGTCTCCTCCGGCCGCGCCCAGGCGTGGCTCTCCTCCGGGCGCCAGCTCCGGCTCGGGTAGACGCAGCCTGACGCGGACGCGAGAGCGAGCACCCAGGCCGCCGTGCGCGGCGGGTGCCAGGCTCGCGGTGACCCCATGGCCGCCAGGATAGCGGCCGGTCGGCCTGCGAATCCGCGGGCGAGCGAGCCGAGGTGCGCGCGACCCGGGAGCCCGTCGCGCGTCCACGTCCGGGACTCCGCGTGCGAATCCTGGGTCTGACGCACGGGTGAGCGCCAGGGCGGCCCTCGCTCGCTGGCTCGCGAAGGCGAAGGTCCAGCGCAGCCATTCCCTGGGCGCGAACGCGTGCACGATGCCCGCGCTGTCGTTCACGTAGATCGTGCCGTCGGGTCCGACCGCGCCCGGGTCGCCCGGCGTCGAGGAGCCGAACGAGCGCCTCGCCCTCCGGCCAGGAGCGCTGGACCCCTGAGGTGCCGATCCGTGGAGATCGGGCTGGTCCGTCGAGCCCGCTCTCCCTCGCTCGCCCCTGGGCGCCGGTGGGCGGCTGCCCGTGGCGCGCGGACCCGGGTAGGCTCTCCGGCCCATGTCTCGCTCCCGGACGACGCTGCGCGGCGCCCTCGCCCTCTCCCTGCTGGCCGGCCTCGCGGCCCTCGCCTGTCGCGCGGAGGCGCGCGATCCGGTGCGCATCACGAACGTCGCCGGGATCGAGCAGGCCCTCGAGCAGCGCCACGGTCAGCCCTATCTGGTCAACTTCTGGGCGACCTGGTGCCCGCCCTGCGTGGCCGAGCTGCCGGAGCTGCTCGAGGTCGCGGCCGAGTACGAGGGCCGCGCCACGGTGCTTGGCGTCAGCTTCGACCTGATGCGCCCGACGGACCTGCCCGAGCCGACGCTGGCCAAGGTGCGCCAGTTCCTC
>DASVAP010000086.1:0-4056 GCA_036376275.1 Planctomycetota bacterium
GCAACGGCGACGTGTGGGAGTGCTTCGACGCGCTCGAGCTGATGCGCCGCACCGGCTGCGCCG
This sequence comes from Planctomycetota bacterium, assembly GCA_036376275.1. Classification (GTDB taxonomy): domain Bacteria; phylum Planctomycetota; class UBA1135; order UBA1135; genus JABFRZ01. The sequence goes on from DASVAP010000086.1 coordinate 64, forward strand.
GCGTGATCGTCGGGCGCGGCTGCCTGGGCCGGCCCTGGCTCTTCGCCGAGCTGGCGGCGGTCTTTGCCGGCCAGGAGCCGCCGCCGCCGCCCAGCTTCGGGCGCATCGTGGCGATCATGGACGACCACGCGCGGCGCCTGATCGACTTCTTCGGGCCCGAGAACGGCATGCGCCAGATGCGCAAGTGGTGCTCCTGGTATACGCAGGGCTTTCCCGGCTCGGCGCGCGCGCGCGGCGAGCTGGTGCGCGTGCGCACGCTGGAGGAGATGCACGCGGTGCTGGCGCGCTTCGACCCGGAGCTCGCCTTCCCGCGCGCCGCGCTGCGCGTGCGGCGCGGCAAGGGCAGCCAGTGCCAGGCGGTGGCGCTCCCGCAGGGGTATCTCGCCGAGCGCGACGACGACACGCCGCCGCGCAGCCCGCACACGCCCGAGGAGCTGGCGGCCTACGAGCGCGCGCTCGACGGGGGCTGAGGCAGCTTGGGGACCGGGGCAGCGCACGAGCTGGTCATCGTCGGCGCCGGCGCGGCCGGGCTGTGGGCCGCGGCGCGCGCGGCCGAGCTCGGGCGGCGCGTGCTGCTGCTCGAGAAGACCCCGCGCACGGGCACCAAGGTCCTGGCCAGCGGCGGCACGCGCTGCAACCTGACGACCACCCTGGGGCCCGACGAGGCGGCGCGGCTCTTCGGCGCGCGCGGCGAGCGCTTCCTGCGCCCGGCCTTCCGCGCCCTGCCGCCGCGCGCCGTGCGCGAGCGCTTCCACGGGCTCGACGTGCCCACGCTCGAGGCCCCGCTCGAGAAGGTGTTCCCCGCCAGCCAGCGCGCCAAGGACGTGCGCGACGCGCTCGAGCGCTGGGCCGTCGGGGCCGGGGTCGAGCTGCGCCGCGACACGCCCGTGCACGGGCTCGAGCGGCGCGGCGAGGTCTGGCGCGTCGCGCTGGCGGATGGTGCGGCGCTCGAGGCGCCGCACCTCTTCCTGTGCCCCGGTGGCAAGAGCTACGCGCGCACCGGCACGACCGGCGACGGCTACGCCTGGCTCGCGGCGCTCGGGCTGCCGCTGGTCGAGCCCGTGCCCGCCCTCGTGCCGCTCGTCAGCGCGGCGCCCTGGGTGCACGCGCTGGCCGGGATCGCGCTGCAGGACGTGACCGTGCGCCTGCGCGGGCCGGAGCGCGAGGAGCTCGGCACGCGCGCGCGGCCGGTCGTGTTCACGCACCAGGGACTCTCGGGGCCGGGCGCGATGGACCTCTCCGAGCCCGTGGCGCGCGAGGAGGAGCGCGCGCGGCGCGAGCGGCGCGCGGCGCGGCCGCACCAGCTCGTGCTCGACCTGCTGCCGGAGCGCGCGCGCGAGGCGCTGCGCGACGAGCTCCTGGCCCTGGCCGGCGCGGAGGGCGCGCCGCAGCTCGCCGGGGCCCTGGCGAGCCGCCTCGCGCTGCCGCGGCGCCTGGTGGAGCGCGCCCTGGCCCAGGCCGGGCTGGCCGCGGAGCTGCGCGTCAACGCGCTCGCCCGCGCGGGGCGCCACGGGCTGGTCGAGGCGCTCAAGGGGCTGGCGGTGCCGGTCACGGGCACGCGCGGCTTCGAGCTGGCCGAGGTGACGGCCGGCGGGCTCGCGCTCGAGGCCCTCGACCCGCGCACGCTGCGCGTGCGCGGCCTGCCCGGGCTGTGGGCCTTCGGCGAGCTGATCGACGTGCAGGGACCGATCGGCGGGCTCAACTTCCAGGCCGCCTTCGCCACCGCCGAGCTGGCGGCGCGCTCGGCCTCCGCCTGAGCGCCCCCGCGCGCCGCCCAGCGGGCCTTCGGCTCGACCCGCGTCGCACGAAACGGCCCCCCTCCTCCTCTTCCTCCGTGTCCTTCGCGCCTCTGTCGTCCTGCTGAGTCTCGAGTCCGAGACCGTGAAGGAATCGGAAGGCGCGCGAGGATCGCGCGCCAGGACGATCCAGAGAGCCTGGCAGGACGCCGCAGCCTTCGGCTGCGGCATTCCTGCTCAGCCTCTCAGCCCTCCGGCCCGTCCGGCGCCAGCCCCTCCGACGCGCCGCCCTCCGGATCCCCGCCGCGCTGCCGCCGCCGCCTTCCGCCGCGCCGGCGGCGCTTGCGGCGCAGGCCCTCGAGCTCGGTCGCGGGCAGCTCGCGCGCGTGCTTCCAGCGCTCGAGCCAGCCCTCGTACACGTCCCAGCCCTGGCCCCAGGCGGCCGAGCGCAGGCGGAAGAGGTGCAGGGCCTCGGGGAAGTCCTCGCTGTGCAGGAACAGCGTCAGGCGCGCGGAGTGGGTGGCCGGCTGGGTGAAGCGGAACTGGTGCGCGATGATGCGCTTGGCGCCCTCGACCGCGCGACGGGGGAGTCGCGCGCGCGCCGCCAGGGGCTCGATCAGGTCGGCCGCGCTCTCGGTCCAGGCGTGCGAGGATTCGCGCTGGCTCGACGCGCGGTGCTCGACCAGGCGCAGGTAGAGCACCGCCAGCAGCACCGCCGGCGTGGGCTCGTTCCCGGCGTGCACGTCGGCGTCGAGCGCCTCCAGCAGGCGCCAGTAGAGGTCGGCGCGGTCGTGGGCGGCCGGATCGGGGTCGTCGCGCCGTCCCAGGAAGCCGTCGATCTCGGGGAAGAGCGTGGCCAGCGCCCCGCAGGCGCGCAGCATGCGGAAGGCCCCCAGGGCGGTGCCCGAGCGCAGGAGGCGCAGGATCTCCTCGGCCACGCGCGGCGCGGCCGAGCGCGAGAGCGCGTGCGCGTGCTCGCCCATCGCCGCCCAGGTGTGCTCCTCGATGCGGAAGCCGAGGCGCGTGGCGAACTTGATCGCGCGCAGGATGCGCACCGGGTCCTCGGCGAAGCGCACCGGCGGCGCGCCGATCGTGCGCAGCACGCCGGCCTCCAGGTCCGCCAGGCCCTCGACGTAGTCGAGGATCACGCCCGCGTTCGGGTCGTAGAACAGCGCGTTGACCGTGAAGTCGCGCCGGCGCGCGTCCTCGGCCGCGGTGCCGTAGACGTTGTCCTCGGTGATCAGCAGGTCCTCGGGCTCGGCCTCGGCCCCGTTCTCGGGCTGGACCGGGCCGCTGCGGAAGGTCGAGGTCTCGATCACGTGCGGCCCGTAGACCACGTGCACCAGGCGGAAGCGGCGCCCGATGATGCGGCCGTTGCGGAACAGGCGCTTGATCGCGCGCGGCTGGGCCGCCGTGGCGACGTCGAAGTCCTTGGGCTTGCGCCCGAGCAGGAGGTCGCGCACGCAGCCGCCCACCAGGTACGCCTCGTGCCCGTTGCGCTGGAGGCGCGAGAGGACGCGCAGCGCGTCCTGGTCCACGTCCTGCGGCTGGATCCCGCTGGCCGGGACGATGCGGGGCGCAGCCGGGTCGGGCGGGCTCGTGAGCGGGACTTCGGTCACAGGCAGCAGGATCCCCCGACTCTACCCGCCGCGCCCCGCCCGTCCAGCCGGCCGTGCTTCTTGCCGCTCGGAAGCTTGCCCGCTACCCTCCTCCTCCCCGATAGGGCAGTAGCTCCAATCGGTAGAGCGGCTGATTCCAAATCAGCAGGTTCTGGGTTCGAATCCCCGCTGCCCTGCCAGATCCCTTCTTTCCCCCGCATGCTGCCCGAGCCCCCCGCATCGAGCCCCGGAGACGAGACGGAGGAGGTCGAGGAGGGTGCCGAGGCCGAGGCCGAGGAGGCGGCCGAGACGCCCGAGTTCGCCGACCTGCCGCTGCCGGCCCTCTCGGCGCTGCGCGAGGCCCTGACCTGGGCCTTCGAGGGCGAGGAGGTCCCGCCCGGCTACCTCGACCGCTGCGCCGAGCACGCCCTGATCGTGCAGGAGGGCAACCGGCGCATGAACCTGACCAAGATCGTCGAGCCGCGCGAGATCGCCGCCAAGCACTACCTCGACTGCTGGCGCGCCGCGCGCTACCTGCCCCTGATGGGCCGCTCCCTGCTCGACCTCGGCTCCGGCGGCGGCTACCCCGGCGTCCCGATCGCCCTGGCGGAGCCGAACGCGCGCGTCGTGCTGCTCGACTCGATCCAGAAGAAGGCCGA
>DASVAP010000090.1:0-7128 GCA_036376275.1 Planctomycetota bacterium
CGAGGCGGTTCAGCGCCTGCGGGTAGGCGGGGTCGAGCACGAGCGCCTGCTCGAGGGCCGCGACGGCCTCCGTCTCGCGCCCCTCGGCCGCGAGGCCGGTCGCCAGGTGGTAGTGGGCGCGCTCGTTGTGGGGTGCGCGCGCGACCACCGTCTGCCACAGGGCCGTGACCGAGCGGTAGTCGCGGTTGCGGCGCACGGTGGCGAGCCCGAGGGCCAGCACGAGCCCCGCGGCCGCGAGGCCGGCCAGGCGCGGTCCGTGCGGCGGCCAGCGCGCGGCCAGCCCGCGGCCCGCCCCGAGCAGGACGACGAGCCAGCCGGCGAGCGGCAGGTAGACGCGATGCTCGAAGGCCGCGTCGCGGATCGGGACCAGGCTCGAGGTCGGCGCCAGCACGAGGAACGAGCTCGCCAGCGCGAAGCCCGCCCACGCTCGCCGCCGCAGGAGCCAGACGGTCAGGCCGAGCAGCGCGGCGAGGGCCAGCGTCTGCGGCAGCCACTCCCCGGGCGTGCGCGCGATCGGCCACTCGTGGTCGAAGACCAGCGGGTGCGGCCAGAGGGCCAGGCGCAGGTAGTGCAGGATCACGCCCGGCTGCGTGCGCGCGTACTCGAGGGCCGTGAACTCGGGCAGCCGGAAGCCGACCGTCAGGCGCGTCCCGAAGAGCAGCGGGGCCGTGGTGACGGCGAAGGCGAGCAGCGCGGTCGCGCCGAGGAGCGCGTGCAGGCCGCCGCGCGCGCGCAGGGCCGCGCGCGGACCGGGCGCCAGGAAGGTCGCGTCGTAGGCCAGCACGAGAGCCGGAGCGACCAGCGCGATCTGCTTCGTGCAGAGGCCCAGGACCAGCGCCGTGACGCTCAGCGCTGCCCAGCTCAGAGCAGGCCACGTCCGCCGGCGCGGGCCCTCGCTCGCGCGCAGGAAGGCGTACAGGCAGGCCAGGAGGGAGAGCGAGCCCAGGATCTCGGCGCGCTGGCTCAGGTAGGTGACGGCCGCCGTCTGCAGCGGGTGACAGGTCCAGGCCAGCGTGGCCACGAGCGCGAAGCGCTCGCGCGCGCGCGGCGCGAGCTCCGGCGCGGCGCGCGGCAGGGTGCGCGCGAGCAGCGCCAGCAGCAGCCAGGCGCAGGCCACGTGCAGTCCCAGGTTGACCAGGTGGTAGCTCCAGGTCTCCGCCCCGCTCCACCAGCGGTTCAGCGCGAAGCTGGCGGCGACCAGCGGCCGCGTGCGGAAGTCGAGCGCGTCGCCCGGGGCCGGGTCGTCGAGCAGGAACGGGACGCGGAAGGTGCCCGCGTAGCACAGGGCCGCCGCCAGCGCGACCAGCGCCCGGGCGCCGGTCGCTCGCACGGCAGGGCTCCGCGCCACGCTCATGTCGGACGCCCGCGCCCGGGCGCGGTCCGGCTCACTGCCCGAGGTGCACGGGCTTCAGCTCGACGATCGAGCGCGGCTTCTCCTCGCCCTCGACGATGTGGACCAGCCGGTCGAGCGGGAGGTCGGTGAAGACCTGGGTGGTCTTCGAGGTCGGCCAGTGGACCTCGAGGCGCTCGAGGCGCTCCGCCTTGCCGAGCCCGAGGTGCTGGCGCAGCGGGTTGGCCCCGAAGCTGCCGCCGGTCGAGACCCAGCGGTAGACCGAGCGCTTCGCCCCGCCCTCGACGATGTCGGCGCGGATGCGCGCGCCCAGGGCGCTGCGGTTCGACTTCGTGCCCTCCAGGCGCACCGCGAGCCAGCGGTTCCCGAAGCCCGGGTTGGCGTAGAGCGCGTTGTGGAACAGGTCCGACTTGAAGGCCCCGCCCATCTGCGCGAACACGTCCAGGTCGCCGTCGCCGTCGAAGTCGGCGAAGGAGCGCCCGTGGCCCTTCTGGACGTGGCCGAGGCCGCTGACCACGGTGATGTCGAGGTAGCGCTGGCCGCGCTCGTTCCAGAAGGCCTTGTCCGGCACGAGGTCGCGCGCCTCCGGCCGGCCCGTGCCGGCGTAGAAGTCCTGGAAGCCGTCGTTGTCGAAGTCGCCCACGTTGGCGCCCATCGTCGAGTACGGCTCGTTCAGCCCGACCGCGCGGCCGATGTCCTTGAAGCTGCCCTTGCCGTCGCCCTTGTAGAGCGCGGGCAGCGAGCACTCGAAGGGCTTGCCCAGCGCCGCCGCCGCCAGGTCGGAGGGCTGCGCGCCGAAGGTGTTGACCAGGAGGTCGAGGGCCCCGTCGTTGTCGAAGTCGTAGAACCAGCTGGTGTAGGGCCGCGCGGGGCCGGTCATGCCGAGCTTCGGCGCCACGTCCTCGAAGGTCCCGTTGCCCTTGTTGTTGTAGAGCCGGTTCGCCTGGCTGAGGTTGGCGACCCACAGGTCCGGATCGCCGTCGCCGTCGTAGTCGCCGGCCACGACCGAGCGCGTGTAGCCCATGTTCGTGACGCCGGCCGCCTGGGCGACGTCGGTGAAGGTGCCGTCCTCGTTCTGGCGGAAGAGCTGGTTGGGCGCCTGCACGCTGTCGTCGGTCTCGTTGCCGACGTAGACGTCGAGGTCCCCGTCGTTGTCGTAGTCCGTGAAGACCGCGGTGACGTTGGGATAGTTCACCTCGCCGGCGATGCCGACGTCGTAGGCCCGGTCGACGAAGGTCCCGTCGCCGCGGTTGCGCAGCAGCGAGTCGGGCTGCATCCCGATCTTGCCGATCCAGGCCCCACGCGGGACGTACACGTCGATCCAGCCGTCGCCGTCGTAGTCGGCCTGGATCGCGTTGAGCCCGCCGCGGATGCCGACCAGGTTGGCCTTCTCGGTGCGGTCCTCGAAGTGCCCGCCGGTGTTGACGAAGTAGCGCGTCTGGCTGTCGCTGCCGTAGCCGGTGATCACCAGGTCGATGTCGCCGTCGTTGTCGAAGTCGTCGGCGATCGAGCCGCCCGCCAGGTTGACGAGGTCGATGCCGACCTCGCTGGCCACGTTGCGGAAGCGCGGGAACTCCCGGTCGCTCTCGAAGAACGCGGGGGGGATGCGCGCCGCCTCCGGGACCTCCTCGGGGTACTTGCCGAGCGTCATCATGCCCGTGTTCAGGAACCACTGGGCCCGCAGGTGGATCTTCGAGTCCGGCGGCGTGGCCGCCATGACCTCCGAGAAGAGCCGCACGGCGTTGGTGGAGCCTTCCGGCTTCTTGTGCACCGCGTCCGGCAGGAAGGGCAGGATGCAGCTGTCGGCGTTGTTGTAGGCGCAGCAGTTCTCGGTCTCGGCCAGGCGCAGCCAGGCGGCGCCGTGCTTGATCTTCCAGTCCTGGTAGGACTCCTCGGGGATCTCGCCGAGCTCCGCGCGCGGGATGGCGAAGGCCTGCGCGTAGTAGTCCAGGCCCTCGCGCTCGCGCCCGTAGTACACGGTGGCGTTGCCGAGCTCGCACAGGAGCACGAAGCGCGTCGAGGGCTTGGCGCCCTCTGGCAGCTTGTCGAGCGCCTCCTTCAGGCGGCGGACCTTGATCGAGCCCAGCAGCTCGTTCTCCTCGTCCGTCGCCGCCAGGATGCGCTCGAGCTCCTTCAGCATCCGCTGGTGGCCCATCTGGCCGGCCTTCTTCGCCCCTTCCGTCACCTGACGGGCCGGTCCGGGAGCCGCCAGGGCCCCCTCGGAACCGAGGGCCAGGGACGCCGCGAGGACCGCCAGGAAAGGATGGAGGGGGCTCTGTCTCATGGGGGCGAGGGGCAGGTGGATCGGGTCGGAACGGAGGGCCGGCCGCCTGCCGAGCGGCCCGGGCCGGCGTCCCTACGCGTCGCGCGCGCTGGGTGCCAGTGGAAGACTACCATCGACCGCCGCGTGGCCCCACCGGAGGGCGCGGCCCGGCCCGCGCGCGCCGGATCAGAACTGGAAGTAGATGAAGGCCTTCGTCTCGGTGGCCATGAACACCAGGCACGCGGCCGCGGCGGCGCCGGTGACTCCTGCGAAGACCCAGTCGTTCACGGCCGCCAGGCGGCGGAACCAGCCGCGGTAGAGGGCGTAGTGGACCGCGAAGAAGCCGGCCACGAGCAGCAGCCAGGAGGCCTCGAGGGCGCGCGTCCCGCCCGGCTGGAGGAAGAAGAAGATGCGCTGCATCTCCCAGGCGGGCTCCCAGCCGGTCGAGCGGAACAGGATCCAGTTCCAGAACAGGAACCACCACATCAGGGGAATGCCCAGGAAGGCGACCGCGCGGCGCAGCAGCGAGCCCTCGGGCACGACCAGGCCCCAGGTGCGCGAGACGATGATCGAGCCACTCATCAGCACGCCGAAGCCCAGGTACTGCCAGCCGGCGCCGTGCCACAGGCCGACGACCATCATCGTCAGCGAGCCGACCAGCATGCCCTTCAGCGAGGAGCCCTTGCTGCCCCCCAGCGCGAAGTAGAAGTAGTCCCGGAACCAGGTCGAGAGCGAGATGTGCCAGCGCTGCCAGAAGGCGCTGATGTTGCGCGCGAAGAAGGGGAAGTCGAAGTTCTTCGGCAGCGTGTAGCCGAGCAGGCCCGCCGTGGCGATGGCCATGTCGGAGTAACCCGAGAAGTCGCAGTAGATCTGGACGTGGTAGAGGAACAGCGCGATCCAGGTCGAGGCGGCCGTGTAGGCCCCCGGGTCGGCGAAGACCGGCTCGATCACCGGCGCGACGTGGTCCGAGACCAGGCCCTTCTTCACGAACCCGATCAGGAACAGCGTCAGGGCCGCGCGCACGTCGACGCGCGCGAAGACACGCTTCTGCTCGAGCTGCGGCAGGAACTCGGTGGCGCGCACGATCGGGCCGGCCACGAGCTGGGGGAAGAACGAGATGAACAGCAGGAAGTCGAGCGCGCTGCGCACCGCCGCGAGCTTCCCGCGGTAGACGTCGATCGTGTAGCTGAGCGCCTGGAAGGTGTAGAAGCTGATCCCGACCGGCAGGAGGATCGCCAGGGTCGGGTCCGAGGCCGGCAGCCCGAGCCAGCGCAGGAAGCTGGCCGCCGAGCCGGCGAAGAAGTTGTAGTACTTGAAGAAGCCCAGGATCCCGAGGTTCGAGACCAGGCTCAGCACCAGCCAGCCCCGCCGCGCGCGCGGAGCGCGCGTGGCCTCGATGCGCAGGGCGGAGACGTAGTCGATGGCCGACGAGACCAGCATCAGGAACAGGAAGCGCCAGTCCCAGGCCCCGTAGAAGGCCAGGCTGACCCCCGCCAGCCAGCGCTTGCGCGCCGCGTTGGTACGCAGCACCCAGTGCACGCCGAAGACGAGCAGGAAGAAGGCCAGGAAGCGCGGCTCGGTGAAGATCACTGCTGCGCCTCCGCTGGCTCACTGCGCGGCGCGCCGTCGCGGGCCGTGCCGCGCTGGGCGCAGTAGTCGCGCGCCAGGAGCCGCGAGAAGTACAGCGCGCCCTCGGCCGAGAGGTGGCCCGAGTCCCAGCGCAGCTCGGGGTCGTACAGGGCCGGGTAGCGCTCCGGCAGGTTGTAACGCAGGACCAGCGCGCCGAGCTCCTCCATCAGGCGCTCCTCGAAGGGCCGGTTGGCGCTCTGCGAGGGCAGGATCACGAGCACGAACTCGACGCCCGCCGCGGCGACCTCGCGCGCGATCGCCTGCAGGAGCTCGAGGTCGTCCACGCGGGTCAAGGAGCCGTCGACCCAGTCCCCGTCGCCGAAGACCACGGGCTCGGCGTCGAGACGGTCGACGCCCGCGTGGTACTCGTCCTGCTCGGCCAGGAAGCGCTCGCGCCGCGCGCGGTAGGAGTTGCGCGTCTCGCCGCGGGCCGCGAGCTCGCGCTCGTCCTCCTCCAGCGAGAGATAGCCGTCCTGGGTCCGGTAGCGCGCCATCTGGCCGCTCGCGCGCCCGAGCAGTCCGCGCAGGACCTCCTTGCCGCGTCCGATCCCGGCCAGCTCGGTCAGGTGGTGCTGCAGGTGGCCCTGGGCGATGCGCAGGTCGGCCGGGAAGAGCCGCTCGACGAGCGTGAAGACCGAGTGGCGCTCGGCCGGGCTCTCGACGTAGGCCAGCTCGTCGCCGAGCGCGGCGCCCCAGTGGCGCGCGCGCGCGATGGCGAGGCGCGTCGTGTCGGCGTCGTGCCAGTAGACCGTGCGCGGGCTGAAGGCGTTGGCCGGGTCGAGCTGGGGCGTCAGCCACTGGTACTCGAAGAAGACGCGCGCGAGGCCCGGACGGGCGGCGAGGATCTGGTGCAGCAGGTAGCGCTGCTCGAGCAAGTGCACGGCCTGCACGCCGAAGTTGAAGGCCTGCGCCTCTAGGCCGAACTGCGCGGCGGCGCGCTCGAACTCGGCCGGCACGAAGGCGCGGAAGACGTGGCTCGAGCCGAGGAAGACCGTGTCGTACTCGCTCGCGTGGGCGCGCCAGTACTCGCTCTTGCCGCCGATCACGCTGCCGCCGGGCGGGGCGGCCACGGCGCGGAAGACGACCAGCGCCGCCACGAAGGCGCCGAGACCCACGAGCACGCGGGCCACGGCCCCGAGCGCCCGCGGTCGATAGACCTTGGGCCGCAGGGCCACCGAGGACGGAGCGGGGTCGAGCATGGGCCGGGGGAAACGCCGGAATCCCCAGCATCGGCAGGGCGAGCCGTCCGATGTAAGCCCGACGCGTCCGCGCGCACGATGACCGCCCCCGACAGCGACCGGCCCACGCCGACGGCGACACCGAGCCCGGACCCCCGCCCGCGCGGCGAGGTCCTGGGCTATCCGATGCGCGGCGACAAGGACCAGAACCCGACCGGAATCTCCTTCTGGGCGCTGGTGCGCGAGGACCTGCGCACGCACGAGAGCCTGTTCGCCCACGGCTTCTGGGCCGTGTTCGTCAACCGCTTCGGCAACTGGCGCATGAGCCTGCCGCGCTGGCTGCGCGCGCCGCTCAAGCCGGTCTACGAGCTGATGCTGCAGTGGTGCTTCTGGATGGTGCGCATCGAGGTCCCCTACCTGGTCAAGCTGGGCCGGCGCGTGCGCATCTGGCACAACGGCAACTGCGTGCTGGGCGCGCTCTGCATCGGCGACGACGTGCAGATCCGCCACAACGTCACGCTCGGCCTGGCCCAGCACGGCGCGCCCCTGACGACCCTGCCGATCATCGAGGACCGCGTGCTGCTCGGCGTCGGCGCCGTGGTGCTCGGCCCGATCACGATCGGCCACGACAGCATCGTCGCCGCCAACTCGGTCGTGACGATCGACGTGCCGCCCTACTCGCTGGTGGCCGGCATCCCGGGCCGCGT
>DASVAP010000093.1:0-24788 GCA_036376275.1 Planctomycetota bacterium
CCCCGAACCGGTGGAGGAAGTCACCGAGGCCGAGCTGTCGGCGCCGATCGTCGACATGACCGAGAAGATCGACGATCCGGTGCGCATGTACCTGACGCAGATGGGCGAGATCCCGCTGCTCACGCGCGATCAGGAGATCTACCTGGCCAAGACCATCGAGATCACGCGCAAGCGCTTCCGCAAGAAGTGCATCGGCTCGGGGCTGTGCATGACCGAGTCGCTGCGCACCCTCGACGAGGTGGCCCGCGGCGAGCTGGCCTTCGACCGCACGCTCAAGGTCAACCCCAACCCCAAGCCCGACGACGACCCGAAGATCGTCGAGACGCTCGGCAAGCAGTTCCTCGCCAAGCGCCTGCCGGTCAACCTGGAGACGATCCGCGTGCTGATCGGGCGGATCAACGAGGAATACCGGCCGCTGCTCGACCCGCGCCTCACGAAGCAGAAGCGCTCCGAGCAGCTCAAGAAGGTGCAGATCCTGCGCCGCAAGCTGGTGATCCTGATCGAGGAGTGCCACCTGCAGGTCAAGAAGGTGCGCCCCTACATCCAGATGCTGGAGGAGCACTACCGCGAGATGCGCTCGATCGAGCGCAAGCTGCTGGCGCTCAAGGGCTCCAAGGCCAACTCCAGCGCCGCGCGCGAGCTGCGCGAGCGCCTCTCCGAGCTCGAGCTGATGGCCCTCGAGCCGGCGGACCGCCTCAAGCGCCGCCTGGACCAGATCAAGATGCACTTCGAGGAGTACGAGGAGGCCAAGCGCCAGCTCTCGAGCGGCAACCTGCGCCTGGTCGTCTCGATCGCCAAGAAGTACCGCAACCGCGGGCTCTCCTTCCTGGACCTGATCCAGGAGGGCAACACCGGCCTGATGAAGGCCGTCGAGAAGTACGAGTACCGCCGCGGCTACAAGTTCTCGACCTACGCCACGTGGTGGATCCGCCAGGCGATCACGCGCTCGATCGCCGACCAGGCGCGCACGATCCGCATCCCCGTGCACATGATCGAGACCATGTCGAAGCTGCGCAACGTCACCAAGAAGCTGGTGCAGCAGAAGGGCCGCGAGCCCTCGGTCGAGGAGGTGGCCGAGGCCTCCGGCATCACCGTGGACGAGGCCAAGCGGGTGATGAAGATCTCCAAGCACCCGATCTCGCTCGACCGCCCGATCGGCGACTCGGACGACAGCTACTTCGGCGACTTCATCGAGGACGAGACGGTCGAGAGCCCGGTGCAGGCCGCCGGACACGAGATGCTGCGCGAGCGCATCAACGAGGTGCTCAACACGCTCACCTTCCGCGAGCGCGAGATCATCAAGCTGCGCTACGGCATCGGCGACGGCTACACCTACACCCTCGAGGAGGTCGGCCGGATCTTCCGCGTCACGCGCGAGCGCGTGCGCCAGATCGAGGCCAAGGCGGTGCGCAAGCTGCGCCACCCGGTGCGTGCGCGGCAGCTGTCGAGCTTCCTCGACGGCACGCCGATCGACACCGGCGAGGAGTTCGACGACCTCGACCTGGCGCTCGACGACGCGCTGTAGCCCGATCGAACGATCGGGCTAGATCTCGCCGTCCGCGGGACCGCCGCGGATCCGCGGTCGGGCGCCAGCCCGACCGCGATCGGCGGCGCTCGGCGCAGCGCACTCCCGACGCTAGCGTCGGAACGGCGCGACCTTCACGGGCGCGAGCGCGAGCTCGCTCTCGCCCTCCACGATGCGAACGCGCCGATCCCCGGGCACCCCGGTGAACACCTGGGTCTCGCCCGTCACGGGCCAGAAGACCTCCAGGCGCTCCACGCGCGTGGCCTGCCCCAGGCCGAGATGCAGCTCGAAGGGGCTGTTGCCGAAGCTGCCGTGCTGGCCGACGGTCTGGAACACGGAGCGTCGCCGGCCGTCCTCGACGATCTCGGCCCGCACGCGCGCGCCCACGCCGGAGCGGTTCGAGGCCTTGCCCACCAGGCGCAGCTTCAGCCAGTGGTTCGGCGTGCCCGGGTTCTCGAAGAGCGCGTCGCCGAAGGCGTCACCCGGGTAGGCGCCGCCCATCTGCGCGTACACGTCCTGGTCGCCGTCCTGGTCCAGGTCGACGAACGAGATGCCGTGGCCCTTCTGCAGGTGCCCGAAGCCGCCGGCCGTGGTCACGTCGGCGAAGCCCTTGCCGCCGCGGTTCCAGTACATGACGTTCGGCACGAGGCCGTCGTAGAACGGGTAGCCCGTACCCAGGTACATGTCCGGGTAGCCGTCGTTGTCCAGGTCGCCGAAGGAGGCGCCCATCATGACGGTGAAGAGCTCCAGGCCCTGCTCGCGCGCGACCTCGCGGAAGTTGCCCCGGCCGTCGCCCCGATAGAGCTTGTTCAGGTCCTGGCGCACGGGCCGGCCGAGCGCGCTCGCCACCACGGGCCCCAGGCGCGCCTCGCCGGTCGTCTGGTAGTAGGTCGAGACGAAGAGGTCGAGCGCCCCGTCGTTGTCGAAGTCCCAGAACCAGGTCGGGAAGCTGTCGAGCGGGCGCTCGACGCCGCGCTCGCGCGCCTGGTCGACGAAGGTCCCGTCCCCGCGGTTCACGTACAGGCGGTTCGCGTCGAGGTAGTTCGAGACGTACAGGTCCGGATCGCGGTCGCCGTCGATGTCGCCCCAGGTGACGCCCTTGGCCATGCGCATGTTGATCACGCCGGCCGCCTGGGCCACGTCCTCGAAGGTGCCGTCGCCGCGGTTGCGGAAGAGCTGGCTGCGGAACGGGCTCTGCGCCGAGGCCTCGTTGCCCACGTAGAGATCCAGGTCGCCGTCGAGGTCGTGGTCGGCCCAGTCGCCGGTCTGGCTGGGGTAGTGCACCTCGCCCAGGCCCGCCGCGAAGGTCACGTCGAGGAACCGCCCCGGCTGCTCCGGACCCTGGTTCTCCAGCAGCGACTTCGGCTGCTCCCCCAGGCGGCCGAGCATCCAGCCTCCGCGCAGGACGAGCACGTCGACGTCGCCGTCGGAGTCGTAATCGGCCTGCGTGAGGTTGAGCCCGCCGACGATGCCGACCAGGCCGGCCTCGCTCGTGCGCTCGACGAAGCCCCCGTCGTCCCGGGCGAGGAAGAGCCGCGCCTGGCCGAGCGGATCCGAGGTCGTGACGAAGAGATCCAGCCGGCCGTCGCCGTCGAAGTCCTCGCTGGCGACGCCGCCCGAAGGCGAGTCGAGGTTCAGGCCCAGCTCGGGCGCGACGTCGCGGAAGCGCGGGAAGGGGGCATCCGAGGCGAACGTGGCCGGCTCGATGCGGTGCTCGGCCGGGACGCCCTCCGGCCACTCGCCGATCGTCATGTAGGCCAGGTTCAGCAGCCAGCGTGCGCCGAGGTGCGTGTCGGTGTCGGCGGCCGTCACGTCCAGCACCTCCATCAGGTAGGGGATCGCGCGTCGCGAGCCGGACGGGTCGGCGTGCACGCCGCCCTCCGTGATCGGCAGGATGCAGCTCTCGGCCGTGTGGCGTGCGATGCAGTTCTGCTCCTCCCCCAGGCGCAGGCAGGCCACCGCCAGGTTGTAGGTCAGGTAGGTCATCCCGCGCGGGCGCTCGGACTCGGGTTGCGAGTGCGCGAGCGCGTGGGCCTTCTCCAGCAGCCCGACCGCGGCCGCGGCGTCGCCATGGAAGAGCTCCTGCATCCCCAGGGCGGGATAGAGCTGCAGCAGCTCGCGCAGCGGCGTGCCGTCGTCGGTGCGCGTCAGCTCCTCGCGCAGGGCCTCGAGGCGCGCACGCCCGAAGATCGGGTCGGTGCGGTAGGCCTCCGCGCCGCGCTCGGCCAGGAGCCGCAGCATGCGCTCGTGGCTGGCGCGCTCGCGCCCGGCCTCCGCCGGCGCCTGGTGCGGCGGCGGGGACTGGAGGAGCAGGACCAGGGTGGCGAGCGCGGGGAGCGGCATCACGGTGCGAATCGGGCGCTTCCACCTGTCGGCAGACGCGGGGGGACGGCCCGAGGGAAGGCCACACCACCTCCTCCTGAACGGAAGGCAGGGGCGCGCCATCGCCGAAACGTGGCCGGATCCTCGGGGGGAAGCGAGGAGGGGCGTGGGGGAGGCGCCACAGTCTTCCAGATCTCCGGCGGGGGGCGTGGAGTCCTTTGCGTTCAGGGGTTGTCAGGAACGCACGTGCAGAGGAGCTTTCGCCTCGTCCTGGCGGCCCTGGTCGGAGCCGCGCTCGCGCTCTTCCTGCGCGAGCTCGTCTCGCGCCCGGATGCCGCGCCTGTCGATCCGCGCACGGCGACGCCGACTCCGGGCGAAGAGTTCCGTGCCATCGCGGAAGATCTGTACGCGGGGCACTGTCCTCAATACGGACGTGCTCCACGCGCGGCCATCGAGGCCCAGCTCGAGGCGCCCGACCTCGCCAGCGGGAAGCGCCTCCCGCTGCTCGTCGATCTGGCGAATGAATACCTGGAGGCGGGCGAGACGAGACGCTCGATCGCGACGCTGGAGGAGGCCCGGACCCTCGCCCAGGCCTCTGGCAACGAGCGTCATCAGCGCAAGGTGCTGCGCGAGCTGGCCCAGGCCTGGTTGCGCGAGGCGGAGGACCAGAACTGTCTCCAGCGGCACAACGCCGAGTGCTGCATCCTCCCGGCTCGACCTGGCGCGGTGCACGCGGTGCGGCTCCCGGCGGAGCGGGCGCGCGGCCTGTACCAGGCGATCCTGGCCGACGGCCCCGAGAACCTGGGCGCGCGCTGGCTCGTCAACCTGACCACGCTGCTGCTCGGCGAGCGCCTGGAGGACCTGCCGCCACAGCAGCGCCTGCCGGCCGCGGCCTTCGCGGCCGAGGAGACGCCCGACCCGCTCTTCCGCGACGTGGCCACCGCGATCGGGGTCGTCGACAGCACGCTGGCCGGCGGCGTCGCGCTCGAGGACTTCGACGGCGACGGCTGGCTCGACCTGCTCACGAGCACCTGCGACCCGCGCGGGAGCGCGCGCTACTGGCGCAGCCGCGGCGACGGGACCTACGAGGACCGCACGGCCTCTTCCGGCCTGTCGGACCAGCTCGGCGGCCTGAACCTGATCACGGGCGACTACGACGAGGATGGTGACCAGGACGCGCTGATCCTGCGCGGCGCCTGGCTGCTGGACCACGGGCGCATCCGCAACTCCCTGCTGCGGAACGACGGGGGCGAGCGCTTCGAGGACGTCACGCGCGCCGTGGGGCTGGCGGAGCCGGCCTGGCCGACCCAGGCCGGCGTCTTCGGCGACCTCGACGGCGACGGCACGCTCGACCTGTACGTGGGGAACGAGTCGCGCCGCGAGATCGAGGACGAGGAGGGCAAGGGTGACTATCCCTCGCAGCTCTTCATCGGCCGGGATGGCGGCTTCGTGGACGAGGCGCGCGCGCGCGGGGTGACGAACGACCGCTACGCCAAGGGCGTGGCCGTGGGCGACGCGGACGACGACGGGGACCTCGACCTCTACGTCTCGAACATCGGCTTCAACCGCCTCTACCAGAACGACGGCCGCGGGCACTTCACCGACGTGGCGGTCACGGCGGGCGTGCTCGAGCCCTCCGGGCGCAGCTTCGCCTGCTGGTTCTTCGACTACGACCAGGACGGCCGCCTCGACCTGTGGGTCAACGGCTACTTCGCGAGCATCGGCGACCTGGCGGCCGAGGCGCTGTTCCTGCCGCACAAGGGCGTCGCCCCGTGCCTCTATCGCAATCTCGGCGGCGGCCGCTTCGCGGACGTGGCCCGCGAGGCGGGCCTCGATCACCCGTGGCTGACGATGGGCGCGAACTTCGGTGACGGCGACGGGGACGGCTGGCTCGACGTGTACCTCGGGACGGGCGATCCGCTGCTCTCCTCGCTGATGCCCAACGTCTACCTGCGCAACGTCGGCGGACGGAGCTTCGTGAACGAGACCGGCCCCAGCGGCCTCGGCCACCTGCAGAAGGGCCACGGGATCGGCTTCGCGGACCTGGACGGCGACGGGGACGAGGACATCGTCCACAAGATGGGCGGCTTCGTGCCCGTCGACCACTTCCCCACGGCGGTGTTCGAGAACCGCTCCCCGCCCGGCGCGCGCTGGCTCGAGCTCTCGCTGGTGGGCACGCGCACCAACCGCGACGCGGTCGGCGCGCGCGTGACGCTGCAGCTCGTGACCGCCGAGGGGCCGCGCACGCTGCACCGTGCGATCGGGAGCGGCTCCTCCTTCGGCGGCTCGCCGCACCGGCTGCACGTCGGGCTCGGGGCGGCCGAGCGCATCGAGCGCCTCGAGGTCCACTGGCCGAACGGCGGCGGGGTCCAGGTCTTCGCCGGCGTGCCGCTCGACGCCTGGGTGCGCGTCACGGAGGGGCAGCCGGCCTTCGAGCGCCTGGCCCATCCCTCCTTCCGCTTCCCGCCCGAGCGCACCTGAGGCGCGGGTCCGGCCGCCCCGCCGGGGCGTTCCTCAGGGCTTGCGCCGGCGCTCGATCGCGGCCGCCAGGCGCGGGGCGAGGTCGCTGCCGAGGGCCCGCAGCGCCTCCAGCTCGCCCTCGGCCAGCTCGAGCTCGCCGCGCTCGACGAACAGGAGCCCGAGGTTGCAGCGCGTCTGCGCGTGGTCGGGCCCGAGCTCGAGGGCCCGCTGGTACGCCTCCAGGGCCGCGTCGAGGTCGCGGGCCTGGTGCAGGGCCACCGCCAGGTCGCGCGCCGCCGCGGCGTGGCCGGCGTCGGCCGCGAGCGCCTTGCGGTAGTGCGCCTGCGCCTCCTGCAGGCGTCCGGCGCGGTGGTGGGCCACGCCGCGCTCGTACTCGATGGACGCTCTCGGCAGGCTGCGCACCTCGACGCGCGCGACTCCGTACTCGGCCGCGGCGCGCGCCAGACCGTGGGCCTCGAGGCGCGTGGCCACGGCGCGCTCCAGCTCGGCCGTCTCCGGCGGCGGCGCGAGCCAGCGCCCGGGGAAGGGCACGCAGGCGTCGCGCCGGGCCGGCGCGGCGAGATCGAGCAGCGCGAGGTCGGCGCGCACGCGCTCCGGGTCGAGGACGCCCTCGTAGGCCGCCAGCAGGCGGCCGTCCGGATCGACCAGGAAGCCGGCGGGGTGCGGCAGGGTGCGAGCATCCTGGCGCAGCGCGGCGAGCACGAGCTCGAGGATCTGGAGTGCCTCCTCGCTCGCGAAGGCGTGGGCGAAGGGCCAGCCCAGCTCCTCCAGGCGGGCCGTGGCCGCCGGGCGCGAGGGAGCGTCGACGGGGAGCGCGAGGACCTGCAGCCCGGCCTCCTCGAGCGCGCGGGCCGCGCTCGCCAGCGGCGTCAGCTCGGCGGCGCTCGCGGCGCCGAGGGACAGGGTCACGAGCAGGAGCGGCCGACCCGTCCCGCGCGGGCCCTGCATGGTGATCCCGAACAGCGCCGCGGCGCGGCCGTCGGCGCTCTCGAGGGCCAGGCGCGGCAGCGGCAGCGGCGCGGGGAGGACGAGGCGCTCGCCGCGCAGGTCCGGCAGGGCGGCAGGCTCCTCCGGCCGGGGCGCGTCCGCCGTCGTCTGCGGCGCGAACGCCTGCGCGCGTCCCGTGCCGCGCGTGAGCGTCCAGGTCGCGCCGGTGCCCACGCCCTCGAACGACTCGCGCGTGCCGTCGGGCCAGCGCACGCGCACCTGGCGCGGCTCCTCTCCGCCGAGCGCGAAGGTCAGGCGAGCCGAGGACTGGGCCAGGTAGCCCTCACCGCAGCGCAGGGCGCGCACCAGGCGGCGCCCGCCGGAGGTCTCGAGCTCGACGCGCGCTCCGACCGGCGTGCGCCCCGCGCCGCGCAGCTCGAGCGCGACCCAGGTCGGCGGGGGCGGACCGTCGTTGAGGAGCAGGCGCAGCATCGGCCCGGTGCGGTTCGTCACCAGCAGGTCCTCGTCGCCGTCGCCGTCCCAGTCGAGGCGCGCCGCCGCGCGCGCGTCGTCCGCGAGGTCGAGCCCGGTGAGGCCCGAGACGTCCGCGAAGCGCCCGCTCCCCAGGTTCAGGAAGGCCACGTTGCGCTCGTGGCCGTTCCAGGACCAGCCGGCGCGCACGAGGCGCAGCACCGCGCTCCAGCCGAGGGCGTAGCTCGTCCCGTCCCCCTCGGCGTCCTCGGGCGACTGCAGCACGACCTGGCGCCAGAAGAAGCTGTCCAGGTCCTCGCGGCGCGTCCCGCTGCGGAAGCCGTTCGGTCCGAAGAGATCGAGCGCGCCGTCCCCGTCCAGGTCGAGGAAGAGCGCGCCCCAGCCCCAGCGCCCGCGCGCCGTGCCGCTCTCGGCCGAGACGTCGCGGAAGCCGCGTCCGGCCTGGTTCAGGAACAGCGAGTTGCCCAGCGCGTGGTGGCGGTAGAGCGGCTCGCTCGCCCTGCCGCCCCGGAAACCTGGGCGCGCCGTCAGACGCATCCCGGCCGGCGAGTGCAGGTTCGTGACGTAGAGGTCGCTCCAGCCGTCGCCGTCGACGTCGCCCCAGGTCACGCCCATCCCGGCGGCGACGTCGAGCACACCGAGCTCCGCGGCCACGTCGGTGAAGCGCCCGCCGTCGTTGCGGTACAGGTTGTTGGCCCCGAAGTCGTTGGCGACGTACAGGTCCGCGTCGCCGTCGTCGTCGAAGTCCTCCCAGGCCGCCGCCAGGCTGAAGCGGCGGTCGTTCGCGCCGAGCCCGACCTCGGCCGTGACGTCCGCGAAGCGCCAGGCGCCGTCGTTGCGCAGCAGCACGTTCGGCTCGCCGTTCTCGGCCCGGTGGTAGGGGACCGGCGTCCCGCTGCGCTCGTAGGGCGAGAGGTAGGCGCAGGCGTACAGGTCGAGGTCGCCGTCGCGGTCGAAGTCCGCCGCCGCCAGGGAGGTCGGCAGGGCGCGCTCGACGTGCAGGGCCGGCGTGAAGCGCGCAGGCCCCGCGCTCGAGAAGAGGTGCAGTCCCGTGCCCGTGGCGACGACCAGGTCCTGGTCCCCGTCGCCGTCGAGGTCCGCCAGGAGCGCGCTGGAGGAGTAGTCCAGCAGGTCCACGCCGGCCGCGCGCGCGCACTCCGTCCAGCCGCCCGCGGCCGTGCGCAGGAAGAGGCGATTGGGGAGGCCTCCCGGCCGGCACCAGTACAGGTCCTCGCGCCCGTCGCCATCCGCGTCGCCGATTGCGAGCCCGTGATGCCCGAGCGTCCCGGGCTCGAGCGCGTCCGGGATCGCCCGGCGCCACTCGTCCAGTCCCGGGGCGAGCTCGGCGCGGACCCGCTCCGGCCCGAAGGCTCGCTCGGTGGCGTCCACGAAGAGTCCCTCCGCGCGTCCGGCGAGCTCGAGGCTCTCCAGCGACTCGGGCGCGACGCCGACCAGCACGAGGCCCTCCTCGCGTGGCTGCCACAGGCACGTCCACAGCGCCTCCTGCTGCAGGCGCGCTCCTGCCCGTCCGCCCCGCGCCGAGAGGTGCACGCGCGTGAGCAGGAGCTCGCCCTCGCGCTCGAGCGCTTGCAGCTCGCACAGGAGGTACGCCTCGCGCTCGAAGGCGGCGCGCCAGGCGCCCAGGACCGTTCCGAAGGGCCGAGGCGCGTGCTCGCGTCCGGGCGAGCCGTGCCGCGTGACGCGCCAGGGGCCGCGCGCGAGCAGCGCCTGCGCCTCGGGGGCTGCGAGCGCCGGGAGCGCCAGCTCGGGCGCGACCCAGGCGAGGTCCAGGGGTTCGCCGCCGCCGGAGGCCCGCGCCCAGCGCTGCGCCAGCTCGGCCAGGCGGGCCTCGACGAGGGCTGCCCAGCGCTCGACCTCCCAGTCGTCGCGCGCCGGATCGACGCGCGCGAGGCGCTCGCGCAGCTCGGGGGCGAGGCCGCGGTCGGGATCGCGGGCCCGCTCCGGGGCCGGGGCCGCCCCCTGGGCCGCCGCGCTCGCCGCGAGCGCGCCGGCGGCGAGCCAGACCGGGATCGACGATCGACGCGGGAAGGGCATCCTGCGGGCCGCTGGGCCAGCCTAGAGCCTTTCCCGGAGCCGGTCACGAGCATCTTCCGTCGTCCTCCGCCGCGGGCGCGGGCGGTGGATGGCGAGGCGGCGTGGCACTACGCTCGGCGCGCGTTCGCATGAAGCGTCTCGCGCTGCTCGCCCTCCTGTTCCTGGCGCTGCTCGCTGCCTGGTACCTCCAGCGCCTGCGGGGCGGCGAGGACGGTGCGGCGAGCCTGGCGGTGGTCCTGGCGCGTGAGCGTGCCGCCGCGCACTTCGCGGGCGGCGACCTGGCGCGCGCGCGCGGCGAGCTCGCCCCGCTGCTGGCCAGCGACGAGGTCGAGCTCGAGGACCTCGTGCGCGCCGCCGCGGTCGAGTTCCTCGACCGTGGCCGCGGCGGAGAGCCCGGTCCCCTGCTGGCACGCATCGAGGCGCGCGCCCCCGGGCATCCGGTGCTGCACTACGCGCGCGCGCGCCTCGCGCTCGAGCAGGGCGACCTGGCGGGCGCCCGCGCACACTTCGAGGCCGTGCTGGCGGACCGCCCGGACGATGCGGCGGCGCGCGTCGGGCTCGGCGCGGTGCTGGACGACCTCGGCCACCCGGAGGAGGCGCGCGCGCAGCTGGCCGAGGTCGTGGCGCGCGGAGTCGAGCAGGGGGGCGGCTGGTACGTGCAGGCCGTGCACCGCCTGCACCTCCTGGCCCGGCGCAGGGGCCCGGAGGACGAGGCCCAGCGCCTCGGCGACCTGTTCCAGCAGCTCACCGACCTCGGCTACCGTGCGGCCAGCGAGGCCGAGCTCGACCGCGGCACGCTGGTGGGCGTCGCGCCCGCGCCGGGCGGGAGCGCCGGCGCCGTTGCGGGGCGCGTGCCCGAGTTCGAGGCCGAGGAGCTGGCCTTGCCCGAGCTCGCCGGGGCCCACGCGCTGCTCGCGCGCGACCTGGACGGCGACGGCGACACGGACTTCCTGGCCGCGACCTCGGCCGGCCTGTGGGCCGCGTTCGCGGGGCCCGCGGGGTACGCGCTGGAGCAGGTCCTCGCCGGACGGATCGAGCACGTGCGCGCCTTCGACCTGGCCAACGCCGATGAGCTCGATCTCCTCGTGACGCGCGGCGGCGAGCTGCTCCTGCTCGAGCACCGCAGCGGGGCCGAGCTGCTGCTCGGGCGGGCGGACGTCGGGCGCTGGAAGCCGTCGGAGCTGGTGCTGCCGTCCCTGCCCGCGCCGGTCGCGGACCTGGCCGCGGTCGACTTCGACCACGACGGCGACCTGGACTGGCTGGTGGTCGGGGCCTTCGGGGCGCGCCTCCTGCGCAACGACGGCGCCGCGCCGCGCGGCGGGCCGGACGACCCGCGGGGGAGCTTCGTGGACGCCTCCGCGGAGGCCAGCCTGCCGCGCGACGTCGCGCTCGCCTGGTGCGTGACCGAGGACCTCGACGGCGACCAGGACGTGGACCTCCTGCTGGGCGGGCCCGGTGGATTGTTCCTGATGGACGGGCTGCGGGCGGGACGCTTCGAGGACGTCGCCGCACGGCGCTTCGGGGCCGCCCCGATCGGCCCCGTGGCGCCGCTGTGCGCCGACCTCGACGCCGACGCTCGCCCCGACCTGCTCCTGCCCGGAGCTCCAGCGCGACTGTGGCGTCAGCGCGAGGTCGGCTCCTTCGCGGCCGAGGAGCTGCACACGACGGTGGGGACCGAGCCGCGCGCGCTGGACCTCGACCTGGACGGGACGCTCGACCTCCTCTGGCGCGCCGCGGATGGGACGCCGGCGGGAGTGCTCGGATTCGGCCTGGAGGTGGCCAGGCCGTTCGCGCTCGGCGCCGGCAGCGGTCCCCTGGCCGTGGCCGATCTGGAAGCGGACCTGGACCTGGACCTCGTGCGGGCCGGGCCGCGCGGGCTCGAGCTCCTGCGCTGCGTGGGGCCGGTCGGGCGTGCCGTGCGGATCGAGCTGGCCGGCTTCAAGGACAACCGGCGCGGGATCGGCGCCGTGCTCGAGGCGCGCACGCGCGGCCTGTACCGGCGCCTGTACGGGCGCGGCGAGCCGGAGCTGCTCGGCTTCGGGGCGCACGCCGCGCTCGACGTCCTGCGCGTGACCTGGCCGAACGGCGCGGTGCAGACGCGGCTCGACCTCGCGCCGAGCGCGGCGGCGCTGCTCGACGCGGCCCGCCTGGCCCAGCCGGAGTCGCTGATCGGCTCGTGCCCGTTCCTGTACGCCTGGAACGGGCGCACGTTCGGCTTCGTGACCGACGTCCTCGGCGTGACGCCGCTCGGGTTGCCGCTCGCCCCCGGCGTGCTCGTGCCGCCGGACCACGACGAGTACGTGCTGGTGCGCGGCGAGGAGCTCGTCCCGCGCGACGGGCGCCTCGTCCTGCAGCTCACCGAGGAGCTGCGCGAGGTCACCTACCTCGACCACGCCCGCCTCGAGGTCCTCGACCACCCCGCCGAGATCGCGGTCCATCCGAACGAGCGCTTCACCTTCCCGCCCTTCCCCGAGCCCCACGTGCACACCGTGCGCGCCCCGCTCGCGCCCCGGCGCGCGACGGGCAGCGACGGCCGCGACTGGAGCGCGGCCCTCGGCTCCGTCGACGGGGTGCACGCCCGTCCGTTCGAGCCGCTCGCCCCGCAGTTCCTGGGCCTCGCGACGCCCCACTGGCTCGAGCTCGAGTTCGATCCCCAGCGCACGCGCGGCGCGCCACGCCTGCGCCTGGTGGCGACCGGCTGGTTCTTCTGGACCGACGCCAGCGTGAACGTGGCCAGCGCGCGCACGCCCGGGGTCGCCTTCGTGCCCCCGACGCTCGAGGTCGAGGGGCCCGACGGGACCTGGCGTGCCGCCGGTCCGCCCCTCGGCTTTCCCGCCGGCAAGTCGAAGACGATGGTCGTGGACGTCACCGAGCTCGTCGACCGGGAGCGTCCGCGCTTCCGGATCGCCTCGACCCTGCGGCTCTACTGGGACGCGCTCACCCTCGCCGTGGACGCGGACGACGGCGAGCGGCGCGTGACGCCGCTCGAGCCGGCGCGCGCGTACCTGTGGTCGCGGGGGTTCAGCGAGCCCCTGCCGGGCGCCACGCCGGACCAGCCCGAGCGCTTCGAGTGGGAACGCCTCACGCGCGAGCGGCGCTGGGATCCCCATCCGGGCGATTACACGCGCCTCGGCGAGGTGCTGCCGCTCGTCACCACGGTGGACGACTGCTTCGTGATCCTGGCGAGCGGCGATGCCCTGACCCTGGAGTTCGACGCGCGCGGCCTGCCGCCGCTCCCGCCCGGCTGGCGGCGCGACTACCTGCTCTACCTCGACGGCTGGGCCAAGGACCGCGACCCGAACACGCTGTCGGCCCAGGCGGTCGAGCCGCTGCCGTTCCACGGCATGAGCGCCTATCCCTACGGCCCCGACGAGCGCTTTCCCGACGGCCAGCGTCACCGCGCCTGGCGGGCCGAGTGGAACGTGCGCCGCATCCGGCCCTGGATCGCGCCGCTCGCGCCGCGCCGCGAGGCGGAGTGGGCCGCGGATCTGGCCCGCCGCCCGTGAGGCGCGCCTACTGGGCGTCGAAGCCGGACGAGGCCGGCCCGAACAGCACCGCGGGCGTCGACTCGAGCACCAGCGCCTCGCCGCCCGGACGCACGAACTCGCGGCGCGCGACGACCAGGGCCGGGTTCGAGCGCACGACCACCTCGACGCGGTAGTCCTCGTCCGCGAGGCCGGTGAACTCGAAGCGTCCGTCGGGCCCGATCGGGGCGCGGTGGACGACGGGGACCTCCTCCAGCCGCAGCGAGGCACAGCGCACCTCGCAGCGAGCGAGGTCGATCCCCGGGGCCTCGAGGTAGCCGACCAGGGCGAGCCCGGGTCCGCGTGGCGAGGGTTCGAGCGAGTGCGCGCCGGCCTCCTCGCGGTCCGGCTGCAGCGCCGCAATCGCCGCCACTGCGGCGGCCGCCAACAGCGCTCCACCCCACTTCCACGTGTGCATGCCCGCCTCGCTCGACGTCCCGGCCTGGGGGGAACAGGCCGGGGGGCGTCGTAAAGACGGAGTATAGAGTCATGCTCGCTCCCGGCAATGGCTCGCAAGACGGGCCGGCTCCCGGCGCGAGCGCCGTCGCCCCGCTTTGCTCCTTCGAAGCGGGCCGGCGGGCTCCCGCGGCGGACGTGGCCCGCTGTGGCGCGCTCCCCGGGGCGGCCCTACACTCTTCGCCCCTCACCCCCTGCATGACCGACGTGCGTCAGACCCTCCGCATCCTGCGTGGCCTGCAGGAGCTCGACCGGGACCTCTACCGCCTCCAGGACGAGCTGCGCCGCTTCCCCCAGGAGGTCACCCGCAAGCGCGAGAAGCTGCGCAGCGAGTCCGAGCGCCTGGCCGAGGCCGAGAAGAAGCTGCTCGAGTCCAAGGTGCGCCTGAAGGAGATCGAGGACCTGACCACGGGCCAGCGCCAGCGCGTGCGCAAGCTCGAGCACGAGGCCGGCGAGGCCCGCGCCGACGCGGCCCTGCTGGTCGCCTTCCAGCACGAGATCCGCACCCTGAAGCGCGACATCGGCGAGGCCGAGGAGGAGGGCCTGGGACTGGTGAGCGAGATCGAGCGTCTCACCGCCGAGCGCGAGGCGCTGCGCGCCGCGGTGAGCGAGCAGGAGAAGGAGTTCGAGCAGTACGCCAGCAGCGTGGACCGGGAGGCGCGCCAGACGATGGATCGCGCCCAGGCCCTGGAGAAGAAGCGCCGCGAGCGCGGCAGCACCGAGCTGTCGCCCCACGTCCTGGGCCAGTACGAGAAGCTGCTCGCCTCGCGCGAGGGCCAGGCCATGGCCGAGCTCGACGGGCGCGTGTGCCAGGGCTGCTACGTGTCGGTCCCGAACAACATCTACGTGCGCCTGGCCCGCTTCACCGAGCTCGTGCCCTGCCCGTCCTGCGGGCGGATCCTGTACCTGCGGGACGACTGAGCGGCTGGCAACGAGGCCTTCGGCCTCGTTGCAACGCGCTCAGGAGCGGTCTGGCGAGCGCTCCTCGCTCGCCCTCCACGCTGAGACGCAAGTCGGACGGTCTCGTGCCCCGTTTCAAGCTCCTCGTCCGCGCGGACCGGCGGCCAGCCCCTGCGCCAGCAGGCTGCCCTGGGCCGTCCCGCGCCGCTCCAGCTCGGCCTCGAGCGCCGCGCGCACGTCGTTCTTGTCGAGCGACCAGCGCGGCGCCAGCAGGTCCTCCGGCGCGGCGTCGCCCGTCAAGCGGTGCAGCACCTGGCTTGGCGCCAGGCGCTCGACGAAGTCGGCCAGCCACTCGACGTAGCTGGGGGCGTCGAGCGTCGTCAGGCGCCCGGCGCGCCACTCGGCCGCGAGCTGCGTGCGCCTCAGGACCATGAGCTGGTGCACCTTGACGCCCTCCACGCCGCTGCGCGCCAGGACCTCGGCGGTGCGCTGCGCGCCCGCCCGTCCGTCGCCCGGCAGGCCCAGGATGGCGTGTCCGACGCACAGCAGCCCGGCGGCGCGCACGCGCGCCACGCAGGCCTCGAACTCGGCCACCGTGTGCAGCCGGTTGGCCGCCCGCAGCACGCCGTCGTCGGCCGCCTCGAGCCCGAGCTCGACCCACACCGGCAGGCGCTCGCCGAGGGCCACCAGCCGCGCCAGGGCCCAGTCCGGCAGCGTGTCGGGGCGCGTGGCGATCGACAGGGCCACCAGCGGTTCCGCGGCGCGGGCGGCGACCACGCCCAGCACCTCGTCGAGTCGCTGCGGGGAGACGTAGGTGTTCGAGTAGGACTGGAGGTAGGCGATCACCCCGCCCGCGCCCTCCTCGCGCCGCGCCAGGCGCCTCAGGCCCTGCTCGAGCTGGGCGGCGAGGTCGACCCCGCTCTTCAGCGCGCCCGTGCCCGAGCCCTCGACGTCGCAGTAGGTGCAGCCCCCGCGCCCGCGCGTCCCGTCGCGGTTCGGGCAGGTCGAGCCGGCGTCGAGCGCCAGGCGGTGGACCGGACGGCCGAAGGTCGCCAGCAGCCAGGGGCGCAGGGTGCGGAAGCGGGTCGGGGCGCTCACGCCGCTAGCATAGGCCGCCGCATGCCCATCGAGATCCAGCCCATCGTGATCGGCACCGCGGGGCACATCGACCACGGCAAGTCGACGCTGGTCAAGACCCTGACGGGCATCGATCCCGACCGGCTCAAGGAGGAGCAGGAGCGGGGCATGACGATCGACCTCGGCTTCGCGCGCTTCACGCTGCCCGACGGGCGTCGCGTGGGCATGGTCGACGTGCCCGGGCACGAGCGCTTCATCAAGAACATGGTGGCCGGCGCGAGCGGCATCGACCTGGTCGTGCTGGTGGTCGCGGCCGACGACGGCGTCATGCCGCAGACGCGCGAGCACCTGGCGATCATGCAGATTCTGGGCGTGCGCCGCGGGATGATCGCCCTGACCAAGATCGACAAGGTCGAGCCCGGTCTGGTCGAGCTGGCGATCGAGGACGTGCGCGCGGCGACGCGCGGGACGTTCCTGGCCGAGGCGCCGCTGCTCCCGCTCTCGGCCCTGACCGGCGTGGGCCTGGAGGAGTTCAAGCGCGTGCTCTTCCGCATGGCGGCCGAGACCAAGGCGCGCTCGGACGCCGGCATCTTCCGCATGCCCGTGCAGCGCGTCTTCAGCGCCAAGGGCTTCGGCACGGTCGTGACCGGCATCCCGGTCTCGGGCGCGGTCTCGGTGGGGGACGTGCTCGAGGTCCTGCCGGGCCAGAAGCGCTGCAAGGTGCGCCACATCCAGGCCTACCAGGAGTCGACGCCGCGCGCGCGCGCCGGGCACTCCTCGGCCATCAACCTGGCCGACCTCACGGTCGAGGAGGTCACGCGTGGCCACGTGGTGGCCGCGCCCGGCTACTTCCGCCCGACGCGCATGATCGCGGCCAAGCTCGAGGCCCTGGCCACGCTCGAGCGCGCGCTCGAGGACCGGCTCGCGGTGCGCGTGCACACCGGCACGGCCGAGGCCGTGGGCGAGCTGGTGCTGCTCGACTGCGAGCGTCTCGAGCCCGGCGCCTCGGCCCTGGTGCAGTTGCGGCTCGGGGAGCCGGTCGTGTGCGCCCCGGGCGACCGCTTCGTGCTGCGCCTGGCCTCGCCGGCCGTCACGCTCGGCGGCGGCTCGATCCTGGAGGAGTCCAAGCACCGCCTGAAGCGCTTCAAGAAGTTCGTGCTCGAGGAGCTCGGGCGCGCGGCCGAGGGCCTCGGCTCGCCGCGCGACCTGCTCGACGTGGCGCTCTCGCGCTGGGACGACGGCCTGGCGACGCTCGACGACCTGGCGGTCGAGATCAAGCGCGCGCGCGAGGACACCGAGCGCCTGCTCTCCGAGCTGAAGAGCGGCGGGCGCGCGCGGCCGCTGGGCGCGCGCGGCTGGATCCACGCGGAGCGCCTGCGCGTCGCGCGCGAGCTCCTGGCCGGCGCCCTGGCCGGCTGGTTCGCCGAGAACCCGCACCGCGCGGTGATGGACGTGCGCGACCTGCGGCGCCTGACGGGCCTGGAGGACGGGTTCCTGGACGCGCTGCTCGAGTTCGAGGCGCGCGAGGGCACCCTGGCGCTCCAGCCGGGCGGCCTGGTGAAGCCCCTCGGGCGCGCGGCCGAGGCCGACCCGGCCACCGAGCAGGCCGCCGCCGCGGTGCTCGCGGCCCTGGGCCGCGTGCCCTTCCAGCCGCCCGCTCCGGCCGAGCTCCAGCAGGCCCTCGACCTCCCCGAGAAGCGCCTGCGGGCCGTGCTCGAGCTGCTCGTCGACCGCGCCCAGGCCCACCGCGTGAACCCGGAGCTCTACCTGACCGAGGAGAGCTTCCAGCGCGCGAAGGCTGCGGTGGTCGCCAACTGCCAGGCGCACGGGTCGCTGGAGATCCCCAGCCTGCGCGACGAGCTCCAGACCTCGCGCAAGTACCTGATCCCCCTGCTCGAGCACCTCGACGCGACCGGCGTCACGATGCGCCAGGGCGCGAACCGGGTGCTGAAGCGGCGCTGAGGGACCGGGCGCGGCCGTTCAGCGGGGCAGCGGTCCGCCCGCGCGCTCGAGCGCCTCGAGCGCGTCGACCAGGCGCTCGGCGCCCGTCAGCAGCTCGGGCGAGGCGCTCGTGAACAGGGCGGGCGGCAGCGTCACGATGCGGCGCGCACGCACGGCCTCCAGGTGTGCCAGGGCCGGCTCGGCCAGCAGGAACTCGGCGCTCGGCGGCGAGTGCTCGGAGGCGTCCGGGCGACCCACGACGAACAGGTCGGGCGCCAGGGCCAGCAGGCGCTCGCCATCGGCCGTGGCGTCGCCGCGCAGGCCGGCCCGCGCGGCCGCGTTCTCGAGCCCGGCCAGGCCGAGGAGCACGTCGCCGGTGGTGCCCGCGCCCGCGGTCCAGCCGCCCGCGCCGAGGTTCGTGTAGGTCAGCGCGCGGAGACCGGCGAAGCGCTCGGCCCGCGCGCGCAGCGCGACGCGGCGCGCCTCCAGCTCGGCCACGACCTGGCGCGCGCGCCCGTCCTCCCCGAGCGCCGTCCCGAGCGTTAGGAGGCTCTCCGTGACGTCGTTCCAGCTCTCCGGAACGTGCGTGGCCAGGACGGGGATCCCGGCGCGGCGCAGCGTGGCGATCGTCTCCGGGTTCTGCCACGCATGGGCCAGCACCAGGTCCGGCTGGAGCGCGAGCAAGCGCTCGGCCTCGAACACGGCCAGGGTCGGGAGCGCGGCCCAGCCCGTCTGGGCCTGCGTCAGGCGCGAGTAGCCGAAGGCCTCGCCGGGCAGCGCGACGACGCGCTCGGGCCCGACCAGCAGGCTCAGCGCGTCGACCCAGGCCGCGTTCGCCGGCAGGATCCGCTGCGGGCGCGTCGCGGCCGTCGCGGCCAGGGCCGGCCCGGCCTCCCCGGCGCAGGCCGCCAGCGTCAGCCACAGGCTCGCGAACGGAAGGATCTTCACGCCGCCCACTCTCGGCGCTCCCCGCGCGGGCGTCAATCGCCGCCGCTTGCTTGAGCAGGGCGTTTTTTTTCCTCGACCCTCGGGTCGCGCGGCCCTCCCGCCGATAGGGGGACGGGTTCCCCACGTCCGAGCACGACCACGAACCGCGCCGAACCAAGCCCATGGCCGCTGACGACTACCTGAACACTCCTCCCGACCAAGGCTTCCCCGCGGGGCTCGATCCCGCGAGTCACTCCGGCAACCGGCCGGCGAGCGGCGCGCGGCGAGCGACGCCCGGCGAGGTCCTGAGCCAGAGCTTCCAGGGTGCGCAGAACGCCGGAGACTTCCTCGGCCTCGACACCGAGTTCACCGCGCACCAGGACCCGGGCCAGGGCGGCCTCGATCTGACGCAGCCTCCGGGCACCTACGCGCCGGACGCCGCGGGCTACGTGCCCGAGCCGGCGCCGCTGCCGGAGGGCGACGCGGTGCAGGACTTCGCCCAGGCGCCCTCGGCCTTCGACTTCGGCGAAGACCTCGGGAGCGAGGAGTCCCTCTCCGACGAGGCGGAGGAGCCCGCGCGCGGCAAGGCGCCGCTGCTGGTCGGCGCTCTGCTCGTCGCCGGCCTCGTCGCCGGCGGCGTCCTGTACGGGCCCGGCCTGTACTCGCGCTACCTGGGCGGTGGCGCCACGGAGACCGCCTCGACCGAGGTGGGTCGCAAGGAGAGCCCCACGGGCCCGCGGACCCGGCCCGAGTCCGCCACGGCGACGGACCCGGAGGCCACGCCGGTTGAGGTCGCGACCCCGACGACCACGAGCGAGGTCCCTCCGTCGACCGTCGCGAGCACGTCCAGCGACGCGCCTGCGACCACGGCGAGCAAGCCGACGCCGCGGCCGCGCCTCCCGGAGGTTACGACGTCGCAGGACACGCCCTCCGGTGCGAGCACGCCGGTGGAGGTCGCGGGCCCCACGCCGAGCCTGGTGGCTCCGCCGCGCGCGCTCGAGTTCCCGGACCTGGAGGGCTCCAGCTACCAGTGGGCCTCCGCGGACCAGCTCGAGCTGATCTGGCGCGGCGTCGAGGTGCCCATGGAGGCCGTGCACGCCCCGGCCAAGACGCTCATGCCGCGCGTCGGCCAGGTGCGCGTGTTCACGCTCGGAGGCGACGTGTTCGCCGGCCGGCTGTATGCCGTCGGCCAGGGCCTGGTGTGGATCGACGGTGAGCCCGGGCGCATCGGCCTGGACGGCACCAAGGTCGAGCGCATCGAGGTCCTGCCGCCGGATCCGGACGGGATCCAGCTCGCCGAGGGCGGTGGCGCCGTGGGCGGCCGCCGCGTGCGCGTGAAGGTCCCGGGCGGGATGCTGTACGGCAGCGTGCTCAAGGCCGACGGCGAGGACGTCATGCTGGCGCTCGAGACCGGCGGGCGCGTGCGCGTCAAGGCCAGCGACGTCCAGGACCTCGGCTCCGGCCGCGCGGTCGTCGTGCGCGAGTGAGCGCGGAGGCGAGGCCGCGCGGCGGCCTCGCGCGTCGGGCTCCGGGGCGGTAGTCCTGGGGACCGCGGCAGGTAGAGTGGGGGCCATGTCGGCCTTCCACCCGCTCCGCTCCGGTCCGGGCCCCCTCGGCCTCCTCCTCGGGCTGGCCTTGCTGCTCCTGGCTGGCACTGCGTCGGCCGGGGCGCAGGACGACGAGATCCTGCTCGAGTTCAAGCGCTACTACAAGAAGTACAAGGACACGCCGACGCGCATCGAGGCCGTGCTCTCGCTCGAGGGCTGCGAGCAGCCGGAGGTGGTCGACGTCCTGGCGCCGCTGTTCGACACGGCCGAGCCGGAGGTGGGGCTGTCCGTGACGCGCGTGCTGGCGCAGTTCAAGACCCGCCCGCCGGTCGAGCGCATGCTCGTGCTCCTGGCCGAGACGCAGAGCCAGGGGGCGAAGCTCGGGATCCTGCGGGCCATGGCGCAGGCGAAGTACGCGGACACGCAGGCGGGGCTCCTGCCGCTCCTGGGCGATCCCGCCTGGGACGTGCGCCGGCGCGCCATCCAGGCCCTGGCGGCGCTGGGCGACCCGGGTGTGGCCGAGCCGATCGCCGCGCGCTGCACCGAGACCGAGGTGGCCGTGCGCTGCGCCGCGCTCGAGGGGCTGGCCCAGCTGCGCTCGGAGCTCGTGCTCGCGCCGGCGCGCGCGGACCTGGCGCACGAGTCCTGGCAGGTGCGCGCCTCGGCCATCGCCGCGCTCGGGTCGGTGCGCCACGTGGACTCGATCGGGCCCCTGATCGAGCGCATGGCCCTCGAGGAGGGCCGCCTGCGCGAGGACGCCGGCGCGGCGCTCGGCAGGATCACCGGCAAGGAGTTCGGCTCGCGCCTCGACGCCTGGCAGAACTTCTGGAAGACCTTCGAGGGCCGCTTCCAGATCCCGACCGACGAGGAGCTGGCCAAGCTGCGCGCGGTCCAGGCCCAGCGCAAGGAGCAGTACCAGGGCGCGCCGGGCGCCGTGGCCTACCACGGCATCGAGACGCCCAGCCAGTCGATCGTGTTCGTGATCGACGTCTCCGGTTCGATGGAGCAGGAGGTCGTCAACAAGGAGCGCTTCCAGGACGGCAACTACCCCTCGTGGAAGCGCATCGACGTGATCAAGACCGAGCTGATCAAGACGATCCGCGCGCTCGAGCCCTACGTGCGCTTCAACGTGATCGCCTTCGCCACCGACGTGAAGCTGTGGAAGAAGGACCTGGTCAAGGCCAACCCGCTCAACAAGTCGAGCGCCGAGACCTGGGTCTCGCGCCTGGAGGCGATCGGCGGCAGCTCCAAGGAGGACCTGGCCCGCGCCGGCCTGACGGGCGCCGCCAACCTGGAGGGTGGCAAGACGAACACCTTCGCGGCCCTGATGGCGGCCCTGGGCGTGGAGGAGGGCAAGGAGTTGCGCGACTACGAGACCGACCTGGACACGATCTTCTTCCTCTCCGACGGACGCCCCTCGCACGGCAAGTTCATCGAGCCGGGCGACGTCCTGCGCGAGGTGCGCGCGGTCAACGAGCTGCGCAAGGTCGTGATCCACACGATCACCCTGGGAGAGTTCGAGAAGGACTTCATGGAGCGCCTGGCCCAGGAGAACGGCGGGACCTTCGTCGACCTGGGCCACTGACCCGGCCCCGGCCGGGCCTCGCTTGACGGCGCCCGCGCCTGTCCCTATCTTGCCCGCCCTTCTCCCCGGGGCGTGGCTCAGCTTGGTAGAGCGCTTGGTTCGGGACCAAGAGGTCGCTGGTTCAAATCCAGTCGCCCCGACCACACGAGATGGGCATGGCTGCCATCGCTGAGCGCACGCACGAGTTCGTCGAGTTCCTGCTCGCGAGCCGCGTGCTCTCCTTCGGGGACTTCCAGACGAAGAGCGGCCGGCGGACGCCCTACTTCATGAACTTCGGGGGCCTCGCGCGCGGGCGCGAGCTCGAGCGTCTGGGCTCCTTCTACGCGGCCGCCATCCGCAGCCGCCTGGGCGACGGCTTCGACGTGCTCTTCGGACCGGCCTACAAGGGCATCCCCCTGGTCGTGGCCACGGCGCTCGCCTTTGCGCGCGAGCACGGCCGTGACGTCGCCTTCTGCTTCAATCGCAAGGAGGTCAAGGACCACGGCGAGGGCGGACGGCTGGTGGGCCACGCCCTGCGCGCCGGCGACCGCGTGGTGATCGTCGAGGACGTCACCACCGCCGGCACGTCGATCCGCGAGACGGTGCCGCTCCTGCGCGCGGCCGCCGACGTCCGCCTGGCCGGGCTGGTGGTGGCCGTCGATCGCCAGGAGACGGGCACCGGCGAGCGCAGCGCCCTCGGCGAGCTCGAGCAGGAGTTCGCCATGCCCTGCTTCGCGATCGCGACGATCGACGAGCTGGTGGCTGCTCTGGGCGCCCCGCGCGCCGGCCGCGCCGGCCTCGACGACGAGCTCCTGGCGCGCATCCGCGACTACCGCGCGCGCTACGGGGGCGCCTGAGCCGCCCGAGCGCGCGAGCATGCCCGGGGGCGCGAGGGAGCGCTCCCGGAAGGTCCGCTCCTCCGCGCAGGCCCTCCGGTTTCCCGGAACCCCCTGGAGGCGCAGCCCGTCGCGGCCGAAGAGGGCTGCGGGTCAGGGCCGGGAAAAGCCGCTTTTTCCTGGTGCGGGCCCGCGCGAGTTGGTGCATTCTGCTTCGAGGCCAGGGCGCCTCCTCATCGGCGAGCACCGCTCGCCGAGTTCCCCCCGGAAAGGCGCCCACGGACCGCCGGTGCGCTGCGAACGCGCCCCGCGTGGTTCGGCCGGGAGGCGGCGAGCGCGAGTGCTCCGCCAGGACCTTCCCCGACGAGCCGTGACGCGGCTCGCTTCCCAGAGCTTCCGGTTCGCAGACGGCCCCCGGTGCGCTTCCGGCGCCGGGTCCGGTGACTTCCGCCCGAGAACGACCTCGCCCGAGAACAAGACAGGAACCCGCTTGGCGACCAAGAAGAACCGTAGCAGCGAGCCCGGGGCCTTGCCCTTCGGAGCTGGCACCTTCGATCCTCAGGCCGAGGCCGCCCCGCGCCGAGCGGAGGCCCCCGACTCGCCGCCGGCCGAGGCCGCCGGCGCGGGCGGGCACGAGGAGCCGGCGCGGGAGCGCAGCCGCCGGGGCCGACGCGGGCGCGGCGGACGCGGGCGCGCGCGCGGCGCTGCCGAGGAGCAACGCACCGACGACGCCGCGCCCGGGGCCGCCTCCGGGGCGGGGGAGGAGGAGCGCCCGGAGGTCGAGCCCGAGCTGTTCGCGGCCGAGGAGGCCGTCGCCGCCGAGGCGGGACAGCCCCGGCGCCCGGCAGCGCCTTCGGCCGAGCCCGACGCCCCGCTCCCCGAGGGCGCCGGCCCGGTCGACCCGAGCGCGACCCCGCGCCGCTCCGCGCGCGCCGAGCGCCGCCGCCGCTGGCTCGAGCGCCGCCGCCGCCGTCGGCTCGGGCTCCCGGTCGACGACCTGCTCCCCCCGGGCCAGGCCGCCGCGCCCGGCGCGCCGCCGCGCGAGGGCCAGCGCCCGCCGCACGCGGGTCACCCGCACGGGCGCCCGCAGGGCGAGCGCGCGCCCCATGCGGGGCACCCGCCGCGCGAGCGCGAGCCGCGGCAGGAGCTGCTCGAGCTCGAGGGCATGCTCGTGATCGACAAGGGGAGCCACGGCGACCTGCGTCGCAAGGAGGCCGACTACCTGCCCAGCAAGGACGACGTGCACGTCCTGCCCTGGCAGGTGCAGAAGTTCGGCCTGCGCGACGGGGCCATCGTGCGCGGGCGCTGCCGGCCGGGCCACGGTCGCAGCCGCTACGAGCTGGTGGACGTGCTCTCGATCGACGGGCGCGACCCGCGCGAGGCGCGCAGCGTGCCGAACTTCAAGACCCTGACCACGATCGACCCGGACTTCCACTACGCGCTGGGGGACGGCTCGGGCGAGGTCTCGCTCAAGGTGGTCGACGTGATCTGCCCGATCGGGCGCGGCCAGCGCGGCCTGATCGTCGCCCCGCCGCGCTCCGGCAAGACGATCCTCCTGCAGCAGATCGCCAAGGCGGTGGAGCAGATCTACCCGGACGTGCACCTGATGGTGCTGCTGGTCGACGAGCGTCCCGAGGAGGCGACCGAGTGGAAGCGCTCGGTCACCCACGGCGAGGTCTTCGTCAGCACCAACGACGAGCCCGCCAAGAAGCACGTCGAGCTGGCCGAGGTCGTCTGGCGCCGCGCGCGGCGCCTGGTGGAGCTCGGCAAGGACGTGATCCTGCTGCTGGACTCGCTCACCCGGCTCGGTCGCGCCGCCAACAACGTGTGGGGCACGAGCGGCAAGACCATGTCGGGCGGCATCGACTCGCGCGCCCTCGAGCGCCCCAAGGCCCTCTTCGGCTCGGCCCGCAACACCGAGACGGCCGGCTCGCTCACGATCCTCGGCACGGCCCTGATCGAGACCGGCAGCCGCATGGACCAGATCATCTTCGAGGAGTTCAAGGGCACCGGGAACATGGAGCTCGTGCTCTCGCGCAAGCTCTCCGACCGGCGCATCTTCCCGGCCATCGACCTGGAGCGTTCCGGCACGCGCAAGGACGAGAAGCTGCACTCCGCCAAGCGCCTGGCGCGCTGCAACACCCTGCGCCGCGTGCTGATGCGCATGCACTTCGCCGAGGCCATGGAGCTGCTGATCACCAAGCTCGGCGACGT
>DASVAP010000127.1:0-30485 GCA_036376275.1 Planctomycetota bacterium
CGAGTACGTCACGCGGCGCCTGCCGGTCGACGGCACGCGCGTGGTCGTCGCCGGACGCGGCCACGGCGCGACCGCGGTCCTGTGGAGCGCCCTGTACGGCGAGTGGCTCGACGCGCGCTTCCTGGCCTTCGAGCCGCGCGGTGCGGGCGTGCTACAGCTCGAGGGCCTGCCGGAGCGCGAGCCGGCCACGCGCTCGCTCGAGGTGCGCGCCGCGGCGGAGGCGCTCGAGGCGCTCGCCTGGGTGCGCGCCGACTACGCCGCGGTCGGGGTCCCGGTCACGCTCGCGCCTCTCGACGACGCCTCCGCGGCCCGAGCGAGCGAGGACGCGCTGCGCGGCGCGCTGGGGCTCGCGCCCGCCTCCGACGCCGGTGCCGGCGAGTGGTGCGTGCTCGAGCGCGACCTCCCGCGCGCGCGTGGCTGGGCCGAGGCCTTCGCGCGGCGCATCGGACCGGGGGCGCGCGTCGTCACGCGCGCCGAGCTGCGCGGCGACGAGG
The DNA here is from genome assembly GCA_036376275.1 of Planctomycetota bacterium. Lineage (GTDB taxonomy): Bacteria > Planctomycetota > UBA1135 > UBA1135 > JABFRZ01. The sequence goes on from DASVAP010000127.1 coordinate 495, forward strand.
ATCCTGCGCGCGTCCACGAGCTCCGCATCGGCGGCGAATGGCCGCTGACCCACTTCGCCGAGGGCCAGGGCCTGCCGCTGGCCGAGGGCGACTTCGGCGGCACGACGGTGCTGGTCGTGCCGGCCGGAACCGACACGAGCGCGCGCGACGCCTGGCTCGCGCTCGAGCACGCCAAGGCCCTGCGCAAGCGCAGCCCCTTCGCCGGCCTGCGCGTGGCGCTGGCGGACGGCGAGCCGGGCCTGCCCGAGGTCCTGGCCGACCTCGCCCAGGCCGGCGCGCGCAGCGTGCTGGTCGTCCCGGCCGTGTTCTGTGCCTCGGACGAGGAGATGCGCGCCCTGTGGAGCTCCGTCCCGGCCGCCCTGCGCTCCGGCGACGCCTTCGACCTGGCCTGGCTCCCGGGCCTCGGCGCGGAGCTGTGCGCGGAGGTACAGTCTCCCTGACCTCGGGGCCTGGAGAGGAACGAGAGCATGGGCACGCGCGAATGGATGGCCGCGCTCGCGGCGCTCGTGATGGGGATGGGCGAGACCTTCGTGCTCGCGCCCGAGCCCGGCACCGAGCTCGAGCGGCGCTGGAAGGAGGAGCTGGAGCTGGAGATCGACACGATCGAGCACACGATCGGCGGCACGCCGGTCGAGCTGCCCTTCGACGCGATCGGCTTCACGGTGCGGCGCGCCTTCGAGCTCGAGGACGAGCTGGAGGCCGTCGCCGGCGGGCGCGCGACGAGCCTGGTGCGCGCCTTCGGCTCGTCCGAGCTGGGCTTCGGGCTCGCGCTCGACGGCGAGGCGGTGGGGGAGCTCGAGGGGCAGCACGGCTGCGACGGGACCGAGCTGCGCTTCCGCTGGGACGAGGAGGAGGAGGTCTACGCGCGCGAGCGCATCGCGGGCGAGCTCGACGACGAGGCGCTGGCGCGGCTCGAGCCGGACCTCGACCTCACGGCGTTGCTCCCGGAAGGTGAGCTCGACCCGGGCGCGACCTTCGAGCCGCCGCTCGAAGCGCTGCGCGCCTTCTTCCGCGCGGGTGGCGACCTCGGCTGGCATCCGGAGCACATCCGGCTCACGCGCAGCGACGTCCCGCCCGAGCTCCTGATCGCGGGCGCGCTCGGGACGCTCTCCGAGCTCTTCACGCCGGAGGCGGAGCTCACCGGGCGCCTCGAGGGCCGCTTCGAGGGCACCGACGAGGACGAGGGCACGGCGCGTCTCGTCTACGCGCTCGACCTCGAGCTCGCGGCCGACCTCGGGGAGCGCTTCCGGGCCTACATGAAGGAGGCGACCGAGGTCTCGCACGCGCTCGAGCTCACGGCCGAGCTGGAGGGCGAGCTCGTGCTCCTGTGGGACGTCGCTGGGCGCCGGCCGCGCTCGGCGCGCTTCGAGGGGGAGGTCGCGATGGAGGGCGAGCTCACCTTCCCGCTGCATGGGGTCGAGGGCGGCGTCCCGCAGCCCTTCGTGGGCGAGTACGAGCTCTCGGGAACGGTCGTGGTCGAGCTGACGAGCGAGTGAGCGAGTAGAGTCCTCTCCTCCCCCGCCATGACCCGTGCACGCTGGATCCTCGCGGCCCTGGTGCTCGCGCTCGTGGCCGGTGCGCTCTGGCTGCTGCGCGACCCGGCCGGCGGGCGCGAGCGTCGTGCGAGCAAGCCCGAGGCCCAGCCCGAGCGCGGCGCCGAGCGGACACGGCCCACGCCCGAGCTCGCCCCCGCGCCGTTCCACGAGACTCCCGCGGAGCCCGCCTCGCGCGCCGAGCCGGCGCGCGCACCGGTCGTCGCCGAGCCCGTCGCGACCCCCGCTGGACCGACCTGGGAGGTCGCGGTCGTCGAGGCCGGCAGCCTGCGGCCCGTGGCGAACGCCGGCGTGTGGCTGCGGCCCGGCGGCAACGCCGACCCGCTGGCCCTCGGAGCTTTGCCCGAGACCGAGGCGCCCCACCGCACCGACGCGGCCGGACGCGTGCGCGTCCCGGCCGGCGGCGAGCAGCGCATCGTCGCGGCCCGCGAGGGCGCGCGCTGCGGCGTCGCGCGCGTCGAGGATCCGGCTGCGACGGTCGAGGTGCGCGTCGAGCTCCATCCCGACTTCGACCTGCCGGTCGAGGTGCGCCACGCCGGCGGCGCGCCGGCCGAGGGCGTGCCCGTGGCCCTGAGCGTCCCGCCCGGGCCGCGCTGGCGCGCGAGCGAGCGCACGACCGATGCCGAGGGCCGCGTGACCTTCGCCCACGTCGGGCTGAAGATGGCGCTGGAGCGCGAGCCGATGGGCGAGGTGCGCGTGGCGCGCGCCCTCGACGCGCCGCTGGCCCAGGCGCTCGACGCGCGCCGCCCGCCGAGCGCGCCGGTCGTCTTCCGGCTGCCGCCCTGCGCCACGGTCGACGTGCGCGTGCGCGGCGCCGACGGCCAGCCGGCGGCGGACGGGACGCGCCTCGCCCTCGCGCACCTCCCACCCGGGACCGAGCGCGACGTCTCGCCCTTCGCCCACGGCGAGCGCGAGTACCTCGAGGCCGAGACGAAGGAGGGCCTGGCGCGCTTCGCCTGCGTGGAGCTCGGCGGCGAGCTCGAGATCCTCGTGCGCAGCGAGGGTCAGACCCCGCTGGCGCGCGTCTTCCGCCCGGCGCCGGCGCGCAGCGGGGCGCACGACGAGCACGAGCTCGCCCTCGGGCTCACGCACGCCGTCCTCGTCTACCGCGTGCTCGACGAGACCGGTGCGCTCCTCGCCGACGAGCGCCTGTCGGTGCGCCGCGAGCACCGCTCGGGCTGGAACCACTCGGACCAGACGGACGAGCAGCGCACGGACGCCGAGGGGCGCCTGCGCGTCGAGCTCCTCGATCCGTTCCGCGAGGGCGACCGCCGGCACCTGACGGTCGAGGCGCGCGCGGGTGCCATCGGGGCCCGGCTCGACCTCGGCCGCCCGTTCGAGCCGGGCGAGCTCGACCAGGGCGACCTGCGCCTCGCGCCGCCACCGCTGGTGGCCGCCGGGCGCGTGACCGACGCGGGCCAGGGCGTCGCCGGCGCGGCGCTCACGCTGCACCACCCCGTGCTCGACGAGGACGGCCGCAGCATCTGGTACTGGCAGGACTGGAGCCGCGTCTTCGAGAGCGGCTCCGGCGGCGCCTTCGAGGTGCGCGCCTTCCTGGAGGCCCCGGAGCTGCGCCTCGAGGCCCACAAGGAGGCGCTGCGCTCCACGGTGGCGGCCTTCGAGCCGGGCGCGCTCGGCCTCGAGCTCGTGCTGCAGCGCGGCGGCTGGATCGCGGGCCGCGTGCGGCTCGACGAGGGCGTGCCGGTCGAGGGTATCTCGCTCGAGCTGCGCCCCGCCGGCACGGCCGGCAACGTGCCCGAGGAGCAGTCGGCGTCGGTCGAGCCCGACGGTCGCTTCCAGTTCAGCGACCTCTCGCCGGGGACCTACGACCTCTCCCTCGGCGTGCGCGGGCAGGAGGGCGTGGCCTCCGTCGCGGGTCTGGTCGTGCTGCCCGGGGAAGGTTGCCGCGATGCGCGCCTGGAGCTCGACCTGCGCGGGCGCATCCACTGGATGCGCTTCGTGCTCGTGCCGCCGGCTCCGGCCGACGCGCTGAACGGCAGCCTGCGCCACTGGCCCAGCGGCACGAGCGGGCAGCGCAAGCGCTATCACTGGTTCCAGGGCTCGCCCGTGGACCTGCTCGCGCTCGACGAGCGCATCGACCTCATCCTGACGGTGCCCGGCTACCGCCCGGTGCGGCTCGAGGGCGTGAGCGAGGGGCGCGAGATCCTGCTGCAGGCGGCCCCGACCGCGCGCCTGCAGCTCCCACCCGGCGTGCGCCTGCCGGAGCCGCCGTTCTTCGTGAAGGCCACGCTGGTCTACGAGGACGAGGAGAGCGGGCTCGACTTCGGCGGCGCGGCCTTCGACGAGCGCCGCGAGATCGTCTGCCGCGCGCCGGGGCCGGGCAAGCTGGTGGTGCGCTGGATCGCCGAGAAGCGCGGCAGCTCGGGCGCCTCGGCCACGACCATGGAGGGCATCCCGGCGCAGTACGTCGAGCTCGTCGAGGACGCCGGGGAGCCGCTCTTCGTGCTCGCGGTCGACGACGCGACGTTGCAGGCGGCGCTGGCGAGCTGCGGGCTGTGATTCCGGGGGTCGGACCCAACGTTCGCGGCCGCCGGACACTCCGGGAGCCGTCCCTCCTGCCCAGGACAGCCATGGAAACCGACCGCTCTTTCCCGCTCCCTGAGATCCTCGCGACCCTCGTACTGCTCGCCTCGCCCGCCGCCGCGCAGGCCACGCTGTTCGAGGTCAGCGGTCCGATCGGCCATTCCTTCGGCCACATCTGCGACCTCGTCGGCGACACGGACGGGGACGGCCTCGGCGAGTTCCTGGTGGCAGCCCCGGCGGCCGACAGCGGACCCCTGAGCCAGGCGGGCAGCCTGCTGCTCTACTCCGGCGCCGATGGCGGCCTGCTGCAGCGCTTCCAGGGCTCGGGCGCGGGCGATCGGCTCGGCACCTACTCCAGCGCGGCGGGCGACCTCGACGGGGACGGCCTCGCGGACCTGCTGATCGGCGTGGCGCGCGACAACGTGCCGGGCATCGGGATCGACGCGGGCACGGTCGAGATCGTCTCGGGCCTCGGCGCGCGGACGCTGCACACGCTGCACGGCCTCGCGGCCCAGGAGTTCCTCGGGAGGTTCAGCGCGCCGCTCCCCGACCAGGATGGCGACGGGCGCAGCGACTTCCTCGCGATGGGCGGGCGCTCCTACCGCGTGTTCTCCGGTCGCGACGGGAGCCTGCTGCGCCAGATCCCCGCCACGGGCTCCGTGTTCGCCGTCGCGCGCGACGTGAATGGCGACGGCCTGGCGGACTTCGCCGAGCTCGTCGAGTCGGGTGGGATACAGGGGTCGTTCGTGCGTGTCGTCTCCGGTGCCGACGGGACCCAGCTGTGGCAGCGCGACGCCGGTCTCAGCGGTGCGTCGATCGCCTTCGTACCCGACGCGGACGGCGACGGGCTCGACGAGCTCGTCCTCGGCACGCCGCTGATGAACACGATGGCGGGTCGTGTGCGCCTGCATGCGGGGCGCGATGGCACGCTGCTGCACGAGGCCTTCGGGGACGAGCCGGGTGATCGCCTCGGAGACAGCGTGACCGGCGCGGGCGACCTCGACGGCGACGGTTACGGCGATTTCGCGGCCGGCATGACCGGCTTCGACGGCGCTGCCGGGCTCGACGTGGGCGCGGTGCGCGCCTTCTCGGGCCGCACGGGGGCACCGATCGGTACGATCGCGGGCGATCGGGCCGGCATGGGGCTCGGCGCGCGCCTCGGTGGCGGGCGTGACGTCGACGGCGACGGCATCCCCGAGGTCGTCGCCAGCGCGATCCCCGCGCCCTCCAGCGTGATGCCGACCGCCTGGGTGCGCGTGCTCTCCTTCGTGCCGCGCGGCCTCGAGCCCTTCGGGACGGGCTCGCCCGGGTGCCTGGGGAGCTCGACCCTGCTCGCGAACGGCGTCCCGACGCTCGGGAACGCGGGCTTCGCCCTGCACGCCGCGAACGTCGGCTCGGCGCCCTTGCTGCTGATCGGCGACGTCGAGGACAGCGCGGGGACGTCCTACCTGGGCGCGCTCTTCCACCTCGTGCCGAGCCCGCCGCCGCCGGCGCTGGGGCTCGTCCACCTGCGCCCGCTCCCCGCGCCGGACGCGCGCGGCAGCGTCGTCGCTCCGTTCCCTGTCCCCAGCTCGACCGCCCTCCTGGGCCAGACCTACGTCTTCCAGGTCGCGAGCCTGTTCCCATCCGGTCCCTGCGCGCAGCGCCTGGCGACGAGCCGCGGGCTGCGCGTGACCTTCCAGTGAGCGCCGGCCCGCCCGGCTGGGCTCCCGCCGCTCGCCCCGTCCCGGTGCCCGGTCAGTTCGGGATCGCCCAGACCGACAGGTTTCCGGCCGTGCGGTCCAGCTCGAATCCGGGTCTGTGCACGTCCTCGACCAGGAACTCGATCGCGCCGACGCCGCACAGCCCCGTGTAGGAGAAGGTCACGAAGCCGCCAGCGTCCGTCGTGCCCGTGACCGCGTGGCTCGTCCAGTAGTCGTCGAGGAAGCGCCCCGAGACCTGCACGCCGGAGAGCGGCGCACCGGACGCGCTCCTGACCGTGAGCCCCACGAGAACATCGTTGCGGGCGCTCAGGCTGGGAGCGCAGGACCCCGGGGCAGCGGGATCGTCCACCGCGAGCGCGTCCATCCACAGCCCCTCGACCCGCATGCAGCCGGCGAGGCACGGCGAGGCAGGCACCAGGCGCACGAGCCGCGCGCTGCGGCCGAGCAGGACCGAGGCGAGGATCTCGCCGCGCGCGTTGCGCCCGCCCGCGGCGAGCACGGGAGTCGCGGCGAGGTCCGGGTAGGCGTAGGGCGCGGCGAGGAATGCAGCCAGCGGCTGAGCCAGCCCATCCGGGCCGAAGGCGATCACGCCCGTGCTCGTGACCGTCGCCGTGATCGTGCCCTGCGCGTCGATCGAGCCGATGCCGTAGCGCGAGAGGTTGCCGGTCGGGCTGGTGGAGATCTGCTGCCAGGCGCCCTCGTGGTGGTAGCGGTAGGGGTAGACCAGCGTCTGCCCGCTCGTGCGCACGAGGAAGCGCGCCTGGTCGCCCGCGTCGTTGATCGCGGCCGGCTGGCTGGTGACCAGGTAGCCGCTCGGTGGCGGGGCCAGCGGCACGGCGCTCCCCGGGACGTCGAGGCGGTACCACGAGGCGACGGTGGCCACCGTCCCGCCCGGGCTGATCGCCACCGGCTGCTCGTCCGGGAAGCCGAGGCTGGAGAGGTCGAGCAGGCCCGTGGCCTCCGACCACAGGAACGGGGAGCCGTTCGGAGGGAAGGTGAGCGTGGTCGACCAGCCCACCACGCGTCCCTGTTCGTCGATGCCCACGGCCTCCGCGCTCGTCGTGCCGGGCAGGGTGCCGAGATCCAGGATCTCGTAGGAGCCGCCGACGGGGCGCCAGACGACGGCACGCGTCGCCGTGCCCGGGAAGCCGGCGAAGCCCACCACGACTCCGGCATCGTCGATCGCGCGCACGGTGATGCCGTTCCAGCCGGGGAGCGTCGGCAGGACGAGCCGGACTCCGTCGCGCCACACCACGCTCTCGCGCGGCGGGAGGCAGAAGGAGCCGCAGCCCGTGTCGACGTAGGCGCTCCCGACGACGGCTCCCGAGGCGTTCATGTCGGTGCCCGTGGCGGCCGTCGCGACGAGCTCGAGCGCGTACTCGCCGCTCGACGGCGCGGGCATCCTCAGACGGCTCGCGCGCTGCGCGTGGATCGAGGGAGCGAGTGCCAGCGTGCAGGCGATCTGCCAGACGAGGGGGCGGGGGAGAGGGATCCGTGCCATGGCGTTGCTCCGTGCCGGGGGCCGTCCGGGAACGAGGGGATCGTGCCGCCATGCTCGCTCTTCGAGGGGCAGGTTGTTGATACGCTCTCGTCCGTAAGTGCCCTGGTCGCGGACCGGCGCAGCGAGGCCGAGGGGCCTCGGACGGCGCGCCTCAAGGCCACCAGACCTGCAGCGTGTCGCTCCCGACCGTCCGGCCCGAGGTCGAGTAGTAGGCCTCGACGCGCAGGTCGTTCGCGCCGGGGGCGAGCGGCACGATCGCCGACCAGCGGTGGTTGGTCGGGTAGTACCCGAACAGGAACCAGATCCACTCCACGCTCTCGGCGGCCTCGCCACTGGCGCCGGTCGTCACGTTCACCCAGCGCACGTTGGGCTCGACCAGGCCGAGGCTCGAGTTCCAGCCGTCGATCGCCGCCTCGCCCGCGAGCTCGATCGGGCTCGTCCCGAAGTGGACGACCGTGCCCGCCGGACTGTCGATGTGGATCTCGGGGTCCTCCGGCGGCGGAGCCGGGGTGGAGGAGGAGCTGTCCTCGACGCACGCCCCGGCCAGGCCGACGAGGGCCAGCGCCGCGGCTCGGCGGCAGGTGCTCCGGCCCGGGCGGACGAGGGCCATGCACCAACCTCGTCCGGGCCGCCGGAGCCTGCGATGCGATGCAGGGCGTACCCGGACGGTGACGCGGAGGCAGGGGTTCCGGCCCGCCCCTGCCGCGGTCGGGCGCGGGCTGCTCCAATGGAGCGCTCCCCCCCGGCCCACCGACACGCATGCGACTCCTGCCGCTCCTCCCGCTCCTCCTCCTCACGGCCGCTTCCTCCGCCCAGAGCACGCTCTGGGACGTGAACGGCGCGGGGGGCATCTCCTACGGCCAGGTCTGCGACCTGGTCGGCGACGTGAACGGCGACGGCTTCGGCGAGTTCCTGGTGGGCGCCTGGCGCGACGACAACGGGACCCTGGCGGATGCCGGGAGCGTGTTCCTGTACTCGGGCGCCGACGGGACGCTGCTGGCGACGATCCGCGGCACGGGCGCCGACGACCACATGGGCTTCGGTTCGAGCGCGGCCGGCGACGTGAACGGCGACGGTTTCGCCGACCTCTGCGCCGCGGCCGACGAGGACAACGTCCCGAACGTGGGCGCGAACGCCGGCAGCGCGACGATCGTCTCCGGCTTCGACGGGAGCACGCTGCACACCTTCACCGGCTCGGCCGCCGGCGACCTCTTCGGCTGGTCGACGGCCGCGGTGGGGGACGTGAACGGGGACGGGCGCGACGACGTGCTCGTCTCGGCCCTGAACGACGTCGGGCCGGGCACGCCGACCGGGGCCGGCTCGCTGACGGTGTTCTCTGGCGCCGACGGGAGCGTGCTCTGGCAGGTCTTCGGCGACGTCCTGGGCGGCCAGCTCGGCTCGAACGTCGGGCGCGTGGGCGACGTGAACGCCGACGGTCGCGCGGACTTCGCCGGCGTGCAGGGCAACATCGCGCGCGTGTTCTCGGGGGCCGACGGGAGCGAGCTCCTGCGGCGCGGCTCGGGCGGGAGCGGCGGGCAGGTCGCCGGCGACTTCGACGCGAACGGCGACGGCTTCGCCGACCTGGTGATCGGCGCGCCCAACGTCACCGCCGGCACCGGGCGCGTGCAGGCGATCTCGGGCGCCGACAACAGCGTGCTGCACGAGCTCTTCGGCACCACCGGTGGCGACAACCTGGGCGCGAGCGTGGTCGGCGCGGGCGACCTCGACGGCGACGGTTACGGCGACTTCGCGGCCGGCATGCCGGGCTTCGACGGTGCCGCGGGAGCCAATACCGGCGCCGTGCGCGCCTTCTCGGGCCGCACCGGGGCCGAGCTCTTCACCGTCGAGGGCGACGCGGCCGGCGACCGCCTGGGCGTGAGCCTGGGCGGCGGGCGCGACGTGAACGCCGACGGGATCCCGGACGTGATCGCGAGCGCGCTATCGGGCGCGACCGCCAAGGTGATCTCCTTCGTCCCGCGCGGCCTGACCCCGTTCGGGACGGGCTCGCCCGGGTGCCTCGGGCCCTCGACGCTGCTCGCGAACGGCGTCCCCACGCTCGGCAACGCGGGCTTCGCGCTGCACGCCGCGAACGTCGGCGCCGCTCCGCTGCTCCTGATCGGCGACAGCGAGGACACGGCCGGCGCGCTCTTCCTGCGCGCGCGCTTCCACCTCGACTTCGCCCCGCCCTCGCCCGCCGTCGGGCTCCTGTTCCAGCTCCCGCTGCCGCCCGCCGACGCGCACGCCTCGCTGGTCGCGCCGCTGCCCATCCCGAGCACGCCCACGCTCCTCGGCCGGACCTTCGTCTTCCAGCTCGCCAGCGCCTTCCCCGGCGGCGGCTGCGGCCAGCCGCTGGCCACCAGCCGCGGGCTGCGCGTGACGGTGCAGTGAGGCTTGCGGTACCGGGCCCGACGCGGGCGCGACGCCGCAGGAGACCCCGCTACCCGATCTTCGCGCTCCGTCAGTTCGTGATCACGACCAGCGCCGGGTTGCCGATCGCGTAGCGGCCCGCGAAGAGCTCGACCGTCTGCAGGTACAGCGTCGAGCCCAGCAGGGCCGGTCGGCGCGGGATCATGAGGGCGAGCCGCGAGCTCCCGGTGCCCGGCAGGATCACGCTCGCGAGGGTCGACAGTCCGTTCGGATCCAGCCACCCGACGCCGCCCACGCCGCGCAGCCTCGAGATCGGACCCGTGCGCAGCGACGCGTGGAGAACCTGCAGCGCACCCCGGTTCCCGGTGAGCAGCAGCGCGACGGAGGAGCCCGGCGCGACCCGCCCGGCGGCGGGCGCGAGCGTCGGGAGGACCTGGCTCGAGAGCGTGAACGAGGAAGCGGCGTCCACCAGGACGTTCGGGGCCTGGACCCGGCTGAGGCCGTCGAAGCCTCCCTGGATCGGGAGCGTAGCCTGGATCGTCGCCGTCGAACCCTGCGCGGACCCCGGGTACCGCGCCTCGAGGGAGACGCCCGGCCCTCCGGCGTGGTTCACGAGCAGGAAGGGATCGTAGACGCCATTGCCGCCGCGAACCTCCGAGCCCGGCCCACCAAGGAGCTCGAGGTTGCCTTCGGCCACGAGGATCCCCGTGCCGCCGAGGGCGGACGTGCCCGTCCCGCTGCGCACGCTCCCGGCGCCGCCGAAGACGCGCGTCTTCCACACGCGCACCACGGAGCGCCGGGCCTCGATCCCGTGCGCGCCTCGCATCGTCCAGGACGAGCGTCCATCCATTCCACGGACCTCGGAATCCGCGATCCACAGCTCCGTCACGGCGACGTCGATCGCCGCGCCGGACTCGACGGTCTCGGGAAGGAGCCCCGTGCCGGGCACTCCGCCGAACACCCGGCTGTGGAGCAGGACCGTGCGGCCGGTGCCCTCGAGACCGAGGGCCACCTGATCGACCCCGGTCAAGTCGAGGTCGTGGAGCAGGACCGTGCCCGGGCAGCGCTCGACCGCGAGGACCGTCACCTTGGGAAGCTCGGCGCTCATCGAAAGGCCGGAGAGCACCAGCTCCTCGCCCGCGGGAATCCCGCGCACGAGCGCGGCCCGGAAGCGCCCCGAGACGCTGACGGTCCCCGCGCCATCGCGGAGGATGCGCAGGGGCTTCTCGACCTGGAAGCTCGCGTAGGTCCCGGCCCGCACCAGGATCACGTCGTCGTTCCGCGCGGCGTCGATCGCCGCCTGGATCTCGGTGAACTGCGCCCCGCTGCCAGCGGGCCCGACGGTCAAGACATCGGCCCGCGGAGCGCCTGCGAGGACGCCGAGCAGGAGGACGGCACGAGTGAAGAAAGGGGACATGATCGGGATCCTCGTTTGATCGTCCGCGCGGGTTGCCGCTCGCGAACGTGCGCTGGCCGTGACACCCGGAGCCGCTGGGAGGGCGGTCGACCCAGCGCGGCAGGCACCCGGTCTAGTCGCTTCGAGCCGGAGGGTAACATCCGCCTCCGGACGGGCCTGGCGGAGCCGCTGCCCGTCCCGCGCACGCCCACGCTCCTCGGCGGCTGTGGCCAGCCGCTCGCCACGAGCCGCGGGCTGTGGGTGACGGCGCAGTGAGGAGCCGGCCGGGCCCATTGCCGGTAGTCTCTGGTCCCCGATCTCGTCGTCCGCCCACGCCTCACATGCTGCACGCCCTCGCGCTGGCTCCGCTCCTCTCGCCCGGCCTCCAGGGGAAGCCCACCCTGCCGGTATTCGTCGATGGCCAGGCGCAGGTGGTGCCGGGCTTCGCCGATCCGGAGGGGTGGATCCGGCACGACCTGTGGGTCGAGACGGAGCTCGATTCCGATGGCGACGGGCTGCTCGATCGCGTGCACGTCGACGTGACGCGGCCGGGGCAGACGGAGAGCGAGGGCCTGAAGGTCGCGGTGGTCTACGAGTCGAGCCCCTACTACTCGGGCACCGGCACGACGCACGAGCAGTTCATGTGGGATCCGCACCACGAGCTCGGCGAGTTCCCGCCCTTCCGCAACGAGCCGCCGCCGATCGCCTGGCAGCCGCCGCGCACGGTGATCAACGAGGCGCACGTGGCCGACTGGGTGCCGCGCGGCTTCGCGGTGGTGCACTCCGAGTCGCTCGGCACGGGCCAGTCGGACGGCTGCCCCAATCCCGGCGACCGCAGCGAGTCCCTGGCGGCGAAGGCCGTGATCGACTGGCTGTGCGGGCGCGCCCGGGGCTACAGCGGCCGGCGCGGCGGCGAGGAGGTGCGCGCGACGTGGAGCACGGGCAAGGTCGGGATGACCGGCACCTCCTACAACGGCACCCTTCCGATCGCGGCCGCAACCACCGGCGTCGCGGGGCTCGAGGCGATCGTCCCGGTCGCGCCGGTGACCTCCTTCTACCGCTACTACCGCGCCAACGGTCTGGTGCGCCACCCGGGCGGTTACGTGGGCGAGGACATCGACGTGATCTACGACTTCGTCCACTCGAACGACCCGGCCGTGCGCGATCACTGCAACGAAGTGGTGCGCGACGGCACGCTGCTCGAGGGCTTCGACCGCGCCAGCGGCGACGACAACGACTTCTGGCGCGCGCGCGACTACTGCACGCAGCTCGAGCACTTCCGCGCGGCGACGCTGATGGCGCACGGCTTCAACGACTGGAACGTGATGCCGGACCACTCGGTGCGCCTGTACCAGGCCCTGGCCGAGCGCGGCCTGCCGGTGCAGTGCTTCTTCCACCAGGGCGGCCACGGCGGCCCGCCGCCGCTCGCGCAGATGAACCGCTGGTTCACGCGTTACCTGTACGGCGTCGAGAACGGCGTCGAGCACGACCCCAAGGCCTGGATCGTGCGCGAGGGCGCGAGGATGAGCGCGCCCACGCCCTACCCGGACTACCCGAACCCCGCCGCCGCGCCGGTGACGCTCCACCCGACCAAGGGCGGCGCCGCGCTCGGGGGCCTCGCGACCACTCGCTCCGGCGCCGAGGGCCGTGAGAGCTGGACCGATGACGCCTCGATCCAGGGTGCCGCCCTGGCCGCCGCCGCGTCCTCCCCGCACCGCCTGCTCTACGCCAGCCCGGTCCTGGCCGAGCCCGTGCACCTCTCCGGCTACGGCCACGTGCGCCTCTCCCTCGCCGCCGACCGCCCGGCCGCGAACCTCTCGCTCTGGCTCGTCGCCCTGCCCTGGACCGACTCGAAGCGCATCACCGACGACGTGATCACCCGCGCCTGGGCCGACCCCCAGAACGCCGCCTCATCCGGCGAGTCCGTCCCGCTCGTCCCGGGCCAGCCCGTCACGCTCTCCCTCGCGCTCGAGCCCGACGACCAGATCATCCCCGCCGGCGAGCGCATCGGGTTGATGGTCTTCGCCAGCGATCACGACCACACGCTGCGTCCGCCGCCGGGCACGGAGCTGACGCTGGACCTCGACGCGACCGAGCTGACCCTGCCGGTGGTGGGGGGTGCGGAGGCATGGGCAAGGGCAACGGCGGGGCCGGCGCGGCCGCCGTCCGCGGAAGCGCGGTAAGCCGACCGAGCTCGGCGGAAGTCCGTCCGCGCGGCGCACGTCTCGCGCTGCACTGAACGAGCTCCCCGATCGTCGCCAGGACGGAGGCCCCCGCGTACCCTGTGCCCGGAGGGGGAGCCCGGGATCCGTCCCCGCGCAAGCCCTCCACGTTCTCGACGGCCCACGGTCCCCGAAGCTCCCGCCCATGACCCCCAAGGCCTCCTTCTCGCCCTGGCGTCCGCATCCCTGGCACGGTCTTTCGGCGGGCGCGGAGCCGCCGCGGCGGCTGAACGCGTTCATCGAGCTGACGCCGCACGACCTCGTGAAGTACGAGCTCGACAAGGACTCCGGCTACCTGCGCGTCGATCGGCCGCAGCGGACGTCGGCGCAGCCGCCGAGCCTGTACGGGTTCGTGCCGCGCACGTACTGCGGAACGCGCGTGGCGCGGCTGATGGGGACGGAGCGGGGGGACGGGGATCCGCTGGACATCTGCGTGCTGTGCGAGCGGCCGGTGGCGCGGGTCGAGGTGCTGATGGAGGTGCGCGTCGTCGGCGGGCTTCCGGTTCTGGACGCGGGCGAGGCGGATGACAAGCTGATCGCGGTCCTCGAGACGGACGGCGTGTGGGGCAACGTGGAGGACATCGGCGGCGTGCCGCGCGCGCTGCTCGACCGGCTGATCCACTACTTCGCGACCTACGAGTTCCTGCCCGACACGGGCGGGCGCGCGCAGCTCGGCGAGCCCTACGGGCGTGACCACGCCGAGGAGGTCGTGCGCGCGGCGCTGGCGGACTACGCGGAGCACTTCGAGTCCGTGCAGCCGGAGGTGCCGAGCCTCGTGCGGGGCTGACGGCCATGCCCAGCTAGCCCTGGCCCGCCCGCGCGCGTGGCCCGGCACGATGTCAGGGGTTCGATTCGGGCCGCGGGTGTGACGGCGGCGCGAAAGGAGGGTTCGGAGGGAAACCGGCAGGTGCGTGGTGCGGTCCATGAGTCGATGTCCCACTCCCTGCCCGGACCCGCCGGCCGTCTCCGTGTGGAGTTCGACTGCGGCACGCTCCTGCTGCGCGGCGGCGATTCCCAGCTCGCGACGCTCCCCGGCGTGCGCTGGGACGGGGCGCGAGGGCTGTCCTGGTGCCCCTGCTCGCCGGCGACCGGGGAAGGTCGTTGCGGACATCCGCCCTGCCGGAAAGCCAGAGGGGAGGGGACGGCGTTCCCAGGATGGGTATGATCCTTCCCGAAATGGGAACGAGGCGGCGGGGTCCCGGCGGGCTCGCGGCGGCGCTGTTCACGCCGGTGCAGCAGCGTGTGCTCGGGCTGCTGTTCGGGCAGCCGGAGCGGCGGTTCCAGAGCGCCGAGCTCATCCGGCTGGCGGACAGCGGGACCGGCGCCGTCCATCGGCAGCTCCAGCGCCTGGCGGCCGCGGGTCTCGTCGTCGTGTCGAGCGAGGGGAACCAGAGGCATTACCAGGCGCGGCGGGACTCGCCGATCTTCTCCGAGCTGCACGGCCTCGTCCTGAAGACCGTGGGCGTCGTGGAGCCCTTGCGCGAGGCGCTGGCGCCCCTCGCCGACGGGATCCGGGCGGCCTTCGTCTACGGCTCCGTCGCCAGGGGCAGCGATCATGCCGGGAGCGACCTGGACCTCCTGGTCGTGAGCGATCGGCTCGCCTACCCCGAGGTCTACGAGGCACTCCAGGGTGCCGAGAAGCGTCTCGCCCGGCCCGTGAACCCGACCGTGATGAAGCGCGCCGAGTGGACACGCAAGCGGGCCGGGCGCGACTCCTTCGCGCGCCGGATCGCCACCCAGCCCAAGCTGTTCGTCATCGGGAGCGAGGATGTCCTCGCCTGAGCTCGAGCGGCTCGCCGACCTCGGTCACCTGAAGCGCGAACGACCGGGGCGCGCCGAGTTCGTGGGGCTGGTCCACAGCGCCGAGGTCCGGCTCGCCGACGCTCGCCGCATGGAGCTGTCGCGCGAGAGCAGGTTCGACCTGGCCTACAACGCGGCCCACGCTCTCGCGCTCGCCGCACTCCGCTGGCACGGCTACCGGGCCGACAAGCGGTACTTCGTCTTCCAGGCGCTGCCGCACACGCTCGAAGCTCGCGCACCTACCTGGCGCTTGCTCGTGAAGTGCCACCAGGAACGCAACCAGGCCGAGTACGAGGGCCTGGGCGAGATCGACGAGACGCTCCTCGCCGGCCTGATCGAAGCCGTCGGCTGGCTGCTGTCGAAGGCTCGAGGCCTGCCCCCGCCTGCGGAGTCCGAGGGGTAGAGCGGGAACGGCTCGGGTGAGCGCAGCGACCCCGAGGGAGTGGTTGCGGGCAGCGTTCGAGCGCCTGAGTCTCCCCCCTGAGCGCCCGAGGTCGTCCCTCACCCTGGTTGTGCCCTCCCCGGGGCGCGGGTACCCTCTGCCTTCGCCATGGCCCGTGAGGAGACGGGAACGCGGAAGCAAGCGCGGTCGGCGCCGACCGTGTCCGGGCCCGAGGACTCCGCAGGGTCGACGGCCACGGAGGCCGAGGACGCCCAGCGCCAGGCCGACACGCACACGCTGCTCCTGCGCATGGCGGGGCGACCCGCGGGCGAGGTCCTGGCGCGCATCAGCGATGGCGACATGCTGCGGCTCTTCCCGCGCTGCGCGCGGCGCATCCGCGAGGCGTGCTACGTGCTCGATCCCGAGCGCGTGTACGAGCGCGCGCTGGCCGAGGTGGCGGTCTCGCTCGAGGTCGACGGCGAGCGCTGCGCGGAGGAGGCCTGGCTCAGCGCCTGCGTCGACCGTGCGGTCCAGTCGGTGCTCGAGCGCGACCAGCGCGAGGAGCACGAAGGCGTGCCGTCGCTCCAGCCCGAGAAGCACTACCCGCTCTTCATCGAGGCCTGTCAGCTCGAGCCCGGCCTCGCCCGCCTGGCCTCGGTGCGCTTCAACGCCCTCGCCCCGCGCGTGCGCCGGGGCTTCCAGAAGCTGGTCGTCGAGGGCCTGCCGCTCGCGGAGGTGCTGGCGCTGGACCTCGGACCCCCGGAGCAGCTCCAGCTCGATATCCTGCACGCCCTGCAGGCCATCGGCCTCGTCGACGAAGCGGGCGTCGAGGAGCTGCGGGTGAAAGGCGACCAACCATGAGCGGCACCGCGTTCGACCCGGACGTCCTGGCGCTCCTCGACGAGATCGCGCGCTCGCCGGAGGGCCGCCTCCTGCGCATCCCGCGCGAGCGCCTGCCGACCTACTTCGGCGACGAGCGCGAGCTGCTCACGCCGCACGGGTCGTTCCTGAGCAAGGCCGAGCGGCACCTGATCACGGCCTACCGGGAGCAGGCGGCGAGCGTCCTCTTGGACGCATGCATCATGAAGCTGAGGGAGGATCCCATGCTGTTCGCGACCCGAGTCGTGAACGAGCCGGAGATGCAGCGCAAGGCCGAGCTGCTGTCCAGTCGGCTGGCAGGCGAACCGGAGGTGACACGGACACTGGAGTTCCTCTCCAGATCCAGCGGCCTGTCGAGCACGCAGCTCGCGGCTGCGAGCCTGCGGATCGGGCCTTCGGATCTGGGCATCAACGCGCTGGCCGTGAGCTACCAGGACGAGGGCTTGCTCGGTTCCTCGTCCAGGTTGCTCGCGCGGTTCTTCCAGCGTGGCGCGTCGAATCCACAGCGCGCGCAGGGAATCGCGAACATGGGCAGGCTCCACGTGCTGCGGGGAGAGTTCCTCCCCGCTTGGGACTTCGCCTGCAAGGCTTACGAGCTGGACAGCAGCTCGAGGTTCGCAGCCTGGAGCCTCACGGCCGCTCTCCAGGGAGGTCTGGAGCCTCAGGCCGTGCGGAGTGCGCAGCTCCTGGACGAGTGCGAGGCGGCAACGGACTTCGACGAACTCCGGCTCGGAATCGTGGCGGGAAGGAGGTCCGGGGCCTGGTTGCCGACACCGGCGAGCCGTCGTTTGATTCCCAGGATCCGCGATACCGTGGCATCAAGGAGTGGAGCCATCTGTGACGCGTTCTCTTGATACGAGGCGGACCGGAGCGTGGTGCGCGGTGCTCGTCGCCGTGGTGCTCTGCGCTGGCGTTGCTCTGACAGCCCAGCAGGGCGGAGGCGTCGCGGGTCACAAGCGGCCCGAGAAGCCCGCAATCGATCCAAACCTGCCCTCCGTCGTGGTCTGGTGAGGTCACGGTGCGCGCTGGGGTTTGGCTCGTCGCGGCTCTGACCTCGATCGCGCTCCTCGGAGTCCTGCTCCTCGTCCGGCGAGGGCGGCCGGCACAGGAGACCGTACGGGTCGACCCGGACCTGGCGCAGGGCACACCTCCCGCTCCGCCCGACCCGAGCGTCGTCCAGTCCAGCTCGGAGCGTGAGCCGGTCCGCAACGAGCGCAAGGAGCTGCACGGCCGGGTCCGCTCGACCTCGGGGGATCCCATCGAAGGCGCGCTGGTGACCGTCGTGCATCCTTCCGCCCTGGATGCCAGCAGCGAGCCCGTATGGCGAACGACCGACTGGGGTCCGGTCGATCGAGGCCAGGCATCGACACGGACCGGACACGAGGGACTCTTCGTCCTGGAGCCCGCTCCTCCGCCCGGTTCCCAGGCGGTCGTCGTCTGGGCTTCGCACCCGGACCACGTCGCCGGTCACCTGATCCTTCCCCGGGAGCCCGGCGCGTGGCCCGTCACGGCCGAGATCGCGCTCGAGCCGGGACGGCCGATGCGTGTCTCGGTGATCGACTCCCTGGGGCGACCCGTTCCTGGAGCGACGGTCGAGCACTTCGGCCTCGCGGCCGCGCTACCGGACAATGGTGAGTCCGGGATCGGTCCCGAGCGCGCCCAGCGATTCTTCCACCGGTCCTACACGACGCAGGACGACGGCACGACTCGGGTCGCGGCCTTCGGAGGCGAGCAGGTGCTCCTGGCGGAGCGCGGCAGCGAGTCGACGAGTCCGTGGAGGGGCTCCTGGCAAGCCGAGGTCGTCCTCGAGCTTCGCCCTTCCTTCGAGATCGGCGGCAGCGTGACCATGCCCGACGTCCCCGACGATCCCGAGCGGGAGCGCCGGCTGGTGATCGCCGCGCAGACGCGCAACCTCTGGCGGGAGCTCGTCACGATCCGCGACGTGAAGAGCGGGAGCTGGGGGCCGGTGACCGTCCCGTGCGTCGACGCGCAGCGCTATCGCGTGAGGCTGGAGGGTCCGCCAGTCGTTCCCGTCGAGGTGGAGTTCGCGCCGCCCGCCCCCGGTTCGAGCCTGAGGAAGGATCTCGTCGCCGAGATCGGCGACGAGCTGTGGTTCAAGGTCATGGACATGCAGGGCCAGGTGATCCCCACCGCGCAGGTCAGGGCCTTCTGGGCCGACCCGCAGCAGCCCCAGGTCCTGCGCTTTGCCGAGGCGAGCCGGACCAAGGAGGATCAGATCGGGATCGTGAGCGTGCCGCGCGGCTCGTTCACCTACGAGGCCTGGGCGCCCGGCTACGCCTGGGTCCGATACGGTCCGCACGAGACCTCGATCTGCGCGACGGCGCACCTGCGGACCGAGCTCGAGAGGGCCGGCGTCCTGCGCGGCAAGGTGCGGCACCAAGGGCAGCCGGTGCAGGACTTCGAGATCCTCGTCTGGCAGCCGGCTGGAGATCGCCGCCCGAGAGCGCAGACCTTCCTCGATCGCGCCGACGGGGCCTTCGAGATCGACTCGATGCCCGCCGGGGAGTTCTGGGTGACGGCGAGCTCCCAACGCACTCCCGGCTGCGAGCCGGTTGTCGTGACGAGCACTCCTGGAGGCGTCACCGAGATCACCCTCGAGCTCGTCGACGGGTTGCGTGGACGAGGGCGTGTCGTCGACCAGGACACGCAGCTCCCGCTTCCCCAGGCGTCCGTGCAGCTCTTCGTGAAGGGGGATGTGTCGCCCGCGGCGCGCTGGGGACTCCCGATCCCGGTCGAGCCGGACGGGACCTTCGACGTCGGCGGGTACATGCCCGGACAGAACTTCATCCGGGCCCTGGCCGAGGGGTACTCGAGCCGGGTCGTCACGTACACGGTCGAGCCGGACGGGATCGTCGAGTGGGGCGACATCGCCCTGGGCCGCTCCCAGGCCTTCACGATCCGCGTCGAGCCGCCGGAGCGCGGCGCTGGCGCCAGCGTGGCCACCGTGGGGCAGACCGAGCTTCCCCCGCAGCCGTTCTCGGCCGACGGCGTGGCCGTGTACCCGGCCGTGAACGGGGGCAACTATGGCGTGAACATCACCGAGGAGGACGGGACCCGGACCTTCGTGGAGCTCGACCTCGTGCCGGGCGAGGACTGGACCCTGCGCACGCGCCTGGGCGGCCCGAACCGCCTCTCGGTGCGGGCGGTGGAGGACGGCCGCAGCGCGATGGCACGCGTCGACATGGTGGACGTGATCTACGTCGCCTCCTCGGGATTGCGGACCTGGCGATTGAAGGCGCCCTCCGGCAACGACAGCGTGGAGTTCGAGGGGATCGACGCCACGTCCTTCCTCGTGATGGTCGGTTGCACGGACGGAACGACCACCACCGTCTCGGGGACCTTCGACGGCACGCACACCACGATCGACGTGCCGCTGCGCGGCCTCCCATTCCAGATCCGCGTGGTCGATCCGGACGGCGAGCCGATTCCTGACGTCCGCATCGTCCTGACCGATCCGGATCAGCCGGCCCTCTACCTCCTCGGAGGCACGGACGCCGACGGAGAGTGCACGCTACAGGGCGTCCCCGAGAAGCGCGTGACGATCCACCTCATGCACGGCACGCATGGCAGCCGCCTGGGCGTCCCCGTCGAGGCCGTCGAGCGCTCGGTCGAGCTGATCCTGGACGCGCCCGCGCGACTCGAGCTCGCCTTCCAGGACGGCGCAGTGGTTCTCGCCGGCGTCAAGTGCAACCTGAACCGCTTCGTCTCGTCGGACTCCTTCTCGGACGGACAGGGTCGCCTGACGTTCACGGACCTCGCGCCCGGCGGCTATCCGCTGCGCGCCACGCGCCCCGATTGCTGGCCGGCCGAGTTCGTGGGCACCGCGTCGGTCGAAGGCACGCTCCAGACGATCCAGATACGCCGCCTGGGCGACCTCGAGCTCCACGTCACGACGGCGGAGGGGGTGCCGATGCGTGGGCTCCCGATCCAGCTCCATTGCCAGGATCTGGATGCGGACGTGCGCGAGTGGATGGAGGCCGGGCGCGTGCCCGCCGTCGAGCTCGTGACCGACGAGGACGGCCTGCTGCGCATCGCGAGACTGCCCCGCGGGTCCTACCGCTGGCGCGCAGAGGGGCCCAGCGGCCTGAGCGAGGGAGTGCTCGAGGTCATGGCCGCCCATGGGGTTCCGGTGCGGATCGCTCTTCCCTGATGTCCGGCGAATCCCCGGATTCGGCGTGCGGCCTGGTGACCTCGCGCTCCTGGAGGCGAGACCTCGACCTCTTCAAACCCGAGGATTGCAACCCATGTCCATCGTCTCCCCGAGGATCTCCGCCGTTCACGTCGGCTCCCCTTCCCACGCGCTGGCTCGTTCCCTGAGAGCAGTCCTTGTCTTCATGGCTTGCCTCGTTCTCCTCCCCGAGCGGACAGAGGGTCAGCGAGCCGGGGATGTGGGGCCCGGTAGACAGCCTCAGGCTGGGGGCAGCGTCGATCCTGGCAAGCGCGCGAACCGGATGGTGCCCATGGCCGTCCTCGTCCTTCCATAGATCAGGCCACCCGGAATGTTCCCTGACCTCTCGCCCGACTCCGTCTACTCCACCGACAGCACGACCACCTGGTCCTCGGGCGTGAGCGCGAAGGTCCGCGTCCGCTCCGGGTTCAGGTGCACGCTGCGGTCGGCGGCCAGGACGAGGCCGAGGGCCACGCGGCCCTGGGCCAGGGCGGCCGACTGCAGGGCCGGGAAGGCGAGCGGGCCGACCAGGCCCAGCTCGCCGGCGCGTACCAGGTCGATCTCGGCCCCGCCGGCGCCGAAGATCTCGTCGAAGACGAGGGCCAGCTCCGGGCGCAGGGCGACGTGCGCGAGCAGGTGCGAGACGACGCGCGGGCTGACCAGGACGGTGTCCTCGGTCTCGGCGAAGATGTGCAGGCTGTCGGGGTCGAGCAGCTCGACCAGGATCTCGGGCTCGCCGCGCGTGCGCCTGAGGAGCGCCGACAGCACCAGGTAGCCGAGCAGCGTGCGCGCGTCGGCCTCCTCGGAGCTCGCCATCTGCGCGCTGGCCAGGAACAGCACGCTGTCGAAGCCCTCGGGCGCGACGGCGGCGAGGTCGGCCTCGAAGGCGCAGTCGCCCTCGACGTGGTGGACCGTGACGCGCGCGACCGGGCCGCGGGCGCGGGCCAGGGCCTGCTCGCGCTCGGCGATCGGGAGGCGCGAGAGCACCGTCACCTCGAAGGCGTTCGCGCCCTCGTCGAGCTCGCGCACGATCGCCGGGGCCTTGTGGCTCCAGCCGAGCACCAGCAGGCGCTGCGCGCGGCCGCGCGGCGCCATGCGGCGCGGGCCCGGGGGCGCGGACGGCGGCGCGGGCGCGGGTGCGGAGGCGGGCTCGCAGCGCTCGTAGCTCGGCCCGAGCAGCACGAGCAGGTCTCCTTCCTCGAGGTGCAGCGCCTCGGCCGGATCGAGGTGCGCGCGCAGGCGCCCGTCCTCGCGGCGCAGGAGCCCGAGCACGACCGCCTCGCCGAAGGCCGGCGTCAGCTCGGCCAGGCGCGCGCCCGCCAGGGCCGGGAAGCCGCGCACGTAGAGCGAGCTCCCCTGGCGGTGCGAGAGCAGCCCGAACAGGATGCGCGCCAGGCCCGGGTGGCGCACGCTCTGGGAGATCAGGCGGCTGAGGACGAGGTCGCTGCAGACGACCTGCGCGCCGCCGCCCAGGGCCTCGCGCGCGATCGTGGCCTTGAGCGGGTCGAAGACCTCGGCCACCAGCTCCGGCCGCGCGCCGCCCTCCGGGCCGAGCAGCCCCTGCAGCCCGAGCAGGGTCTTCACCACGCGCGTGTCCGACAGCTCGGCGCCGCCCCGCGCGAAGTCCGCGCCCGGCACGACCACCACCGCGGCGCGCGCGATGTCGAGCCGGCGCAGGTCCTCGGGCCGCAGCGAGGAGCCCGAGCGCAGGTGGATGCGGCGCTCGTCCCAGCGCCGGCCCAGGTGCTCGATCAGCTCGAGCCGGCGCTCGGCCCCGACCTCCTCGGACTGGATCACGATGCGCAGCTGGTCGGTCGCGCGACGGGCCAGGAAGCGTTGCAGCCGCCCGCGCGCCTCCAGCAGCTTGAGCACGATCTCGAGCGTGCGGTTCGTCCAGCCGAGGACGACCACGTGGCCGCGCATCGAGATCGGCGTCAGGCCGCTCTCCAGGCCGCGGATCGTCCTCGCCAGCCACTGCGTGAGGATCGCGATCAGCGAGCCCATGAAGACGACGTAGCCCAGCACCGTGACGACCGTGGAGACCGTGCGCAGCGCCGCGCCCTCGTCGTCGCCCAGGTAGCCCGGGTCCGTCAGGCGCAGGAAGGCCCACCACACGGCCTCGCCCAGCCCCCCGAAGCGCGCGCTCACGGTCCAGGCCACCACGCCGCCGGCCAGCGCGATGGCCCCGATCAGCGCCGCCATCAGCAGGAGCTGGTGCAGCACGCCGCGCTGGATCCAGCGCTCGAGCGCGAACTTCAGGGCACGAAGGACTCGATTGCGCATGCCGCGGCGGGCTCGGCGCGCGCCGTGCTGCGCAATCTAGCGTGCCGCGGTGCGCGCGGCGACGCGCCAGTGAGAAGGAGCGCGCCTCCTAGCCGTCCGGCAGCGGCGCGAAGTGCGCGGCGATGAAGTCGTCCAGCAGGCCCTGCATCGTGCCGAGGTTCCCGTCGCTCGCGAGCCACGAGAAGGTGTTCGCGCGGCGCGTCGAGCCGGCGCGGAAGACCGTCAGGGTCTGCAGCGGGACGTCCGAGAGGTGATCGGGGTGGTCACACTCCTGGAGCGCGCCGGCGGCCTCCAGGTCCTGGCGCAGCGCTACCGCCAGCGCCGGATCGAGCTGCACGAGCTGCGCCGAGCCCAGCCCGCCTCCGCCCAGGGACGATCCGAGCCGCGCCGAGCCTCAGCGCGCCGGCCCGCGCCGCAGCTCGAGGGCCGTGATGCGGAGCTCGCCCACCGGGGAGCGCGGACGGACGAGGGTCTCGAAGCGCGCGCCGACACGCGGCAAGTGCACGGTGCCGCTCGGCGCCCCGGGGCGGAGCTGGAGCGACAGGAGGTTCTGCGCCTCGAACGTGCTCGTGCCGGCCGCGCGCACGTAGATCTCGATCTCGATCGGCTGGTCGCAGCGTGCCGTGATGCGCAGCGAAGCCCGCTGGTCGCCCTTCAGCACGACAGCCGGGAGGAGCACGCCGTCCTTCGGCCGCGAGACGTACAGGACCAGCGCATCCTCCTCGCGTTCGAGCTGGGCGCGCCCGAAGGGTTGGGGGGCGGGGAAGCGATCGCCGAGCTCCTCGCGCCAGGCGAGGTCCTTCAGGCGGGCGAACTCCTCCTCCGGCGTGGTCTTGCTGCCCACCATCGCCCTGTAGGGCTGCTGGTAATTCAGGACGCGGTCGACGTAGGTCTCGAGCACGATGTCTGGGCGCGCCGCGCGCACCGCGTCGGTCGAGAACTCGAACACGCGCTGGGCATCGACGTACGAGAAGCTCTCGCACAGGAGGTGGAACGGCCCGAAGGAGTCGTGCAGCCACAGGAGCCGCGGCGCGGAGCCGTTCTTGCGCGTGACGAGCCGGGAACCGGTCCTGGGTGGGGTCTCGAGCAGCACCTCGTAGCCACGCTTGGCCGACTGGTAGGAGTACTGGCGCTGAGGAAGGAGGTCGGCCAGGTAGAGCTGACGCGAGAGGCTCTCGGTGCTGTTCTTCTGCTCCACCACCTTGCAGGCCTCGCGCGGCGGCAGGAGTGCGAGCTCCGGGAAGTCGGCCTGGAGGCGCGTCAGGATCGCCTGGCAGGCCGCGTAGATGCCGCGCCCGTTCCAGTGCGTGCCGCAGCGCGTGTAGACCCAGTCTTCGAACTGGTCGTCCTCCTTGGCCGCGCGCAGCGCCGGGCGCAGGTCGAGGAACGGGATGTCGCCTTCGCGCTCGAGGCGTAGGAGGAGCTGCTCGAGCCGCGTCGGCCCGAGCTGCTCCCAGCCCGGCCCGGTGCGCTCGGGGTAGATCACGTTCTTGCTCGGGCAGGGGACGAAGAGATACTTCGACCCGAGGCGTGCGAGGAAGTCGCGGCGCTCGCGCAGCCGCTTGACCCAGCCGTCCAGCTCGGCCTCGCTGAAGGGCAGGAGTCCGCGGTGCGCCTCGCGCGCCTTCTCGCCCAGGTAGAAGCACCAGCCCTCGTCCGCCAGCGCGATCGTGCTCGCGGGTGAGACGCCCAGCCAGAGTGCGCGTTCGATGCCGTTCCAGCGCAGGAGCACGTCGCGCAGCCCGAAGGTGTCGTCGTAGTGGTCCTCGTAGCGACGCGGGAAGCTGGCGAGCTCCGTGGACGTGCGCGGAAGCTCCGGCAACGCCGCCGGGGCGCGCTGCTCGGCGTTGCTGCTGTCGCGCGCCGCGTCCGGCCGCATGCACTGGTCCAGCGCGGGCCCCAGCAGGGCCAGCACGAACAGCGCGATCGTGGCCGAGTCGAAGATCCGTTGGCGTTCCATGGGGGTCTTGCTCGGAAGCGAAACCTGCTCAGAAACGGAAGTAGATGAAGGGGTTGTAGCCGCCCGAGGCGAGCGCCATCGCGACGTGCGTGAAGACCAGGACGAGCGCGACGAGCCCGGCCGCCTCGAGCGCGAAGCACGTGCGCGCCCTGCCGGCCGCGCGCTGCGCGTCGAGGAAGGTCCACAGCCGCGGTACCCAGGGCACCGACCCGAGCGCCCCCGCCGCCAGAGCGATCCAGGTCAGGGCGTTCGCGTGCAGCCCGAAGAGGTGCACCTCGCGCGCGGCCAGCAGGAGCTCGCCCCGGGCGACGAGCTGCGAGCCGTCCACCAGGAACGCCATGGCGCTCAGGTAGCTCAGCGCCGCGCCCACGGTCTCGGCGCGGAAGAAGACCCAGCCCACCATGACCACCAGCAGCACGTAGACGTGCCGCACCCAGACCGCGCGGCGCGCAAGCCAGTCGCCGAGCCCGACGCGCTCGAGCACCAGGAACGCGCCGTGGTAGAGGCCCCACACCAGGAATGCCGAGCTCGCGCCGTGCCACAGGCCGCACAGCACGAACACGATCAGGAGGTTCGCGTAGGTGCGCGCGCCGCCCTTCCGGTTGCCGCCCAGCGGGATGTAGAGGTAATCGCGGAACCAGGAGGAGAGCGAGATGTGCCAGCGCCGCCAGAACTCGGTGATCGAGCGCGCGATGTAGGGGTAGTCGAAGTTCTCGAGGAACTTGAACCCGAACATGTGGCCGAGGCCTACGGCCATGTCCGAGTAGGCCGAGAAATCGAAGTAGATCTGCAGGGTGTAGGCGACGATCCCGAGCCAGGCGAGGCCCGGCGTCAGTTCGGCCAGCGGGACGCCGGTCAGCGTCGCGCTCCCGAACACGCGGTCGGCCGCCTCGGCGCAGACGTTGGCGATCAGCATCTTCTTGCCGAGCCCCAGCACGAAGCGCCGCACGCCGTAGGCGAAGCCCGCGCGCGTGACCGTGCGCTGCACGATCTGCTCGGCCACGTCCTTGTAGCGCACGATCGGCCCGGCGATGAGCTGCGGGAAGAGCGCGACGTAGAGCGCGATGTCGAACGGGTTCTTGCGCGCCGGCGCCTCGCGCCGGTAGACGTCGATCACGTAGGAGAACGCCTGGAACGTGAAGAACGAGATCCCGATCGGGAGGCGGATCGACTCGTCCGGGTTCAGGAGCAGCACGCGCCAGGGCGAGTCGGGCG
This sequence comes from Planctomycetota bacterium, assembly GCA_036376275.1. Lineage (GTDB taxonomy): Bacteria > Planctomycetota > UBA1135 > UBA1135 > JABFRZ01. The sequence goes on from DASVAP010000127.1 coordinate 26,489, forward strand.
CCAGGTGGCTGCCGATCGCCGCCCAGGGCTGCTCCAGGAGCCCCAGCGCGACGAGCGCGCTGCCGAGGCTCGCCCACAGCCAGTCCGCATACTTGAAGAAGACGAGCAGCGCGAGGTTGCAGGCCACCGCCAGCGCGACCACGCCCTTGCCGCCACCACGCTCGCGGGCGCGATCGACCCACAGCCCGAAGGCGTAGTTCGCCAGAACGGACGCCAGCATCACGAGCGTGATCGCCGGCTCACCCCAGGCGTAGAAGAACAGGCTCGCCAGGAGCAGCCAGGCGTTCCGCAACCCCGGATGCAGGACGAAGTACACGCCCAGCACGACGGGGAGGAAGAAGAAGACGAACAGGGCCGAGCTGAAGAGCATCGGGGGGGCCGGGCGACCGGGAGAGAGCGGAGCTTTCTCGCCAGGCGAGCGCCGGCGTCTTGAGTCGGCGCGTTCGCCGGCTTGGAGCCGGAGCGCCTTCGCCCTCTCCCGGAAAGAATGTCTGACGGCGCCCACTCGCCGGATCAAAGCGATGGACTGGCTCGTTGCTCCCCTCTGGAGCCAGCGCTCAGCGCGCGCCGCGGCGTGGCCGCGCCGGGAGGAAGCTCGCGTAGAGTTCCAGCACGTCGTCCTCGTCGAGGGCGCCGTGGCAGCCTTCTGCCGCTGGCAATAGTTGGTTCCCCCGGAGCTCGGGTGGCGGGGTCGGGCCATCTGTCCATCGCCGCGGACCGTCTGGCTCGGTAGCGGCGTCCGTGATTCCCACGAGGCGGCCGGAGGCCGTGGAAAAGAGCGGGCGCGGCGGGCCGGGCTTGCGCTGCTCGAGCGGGCGCGCTGCGCTCAATTCCCAGAGCGCCAAGAACTTGGCGCCTCGCGCTGTCTCTGGATTGGCGCCTCGTCGACGGCGCGACAGACCGTGCATTTTGTGGAAAACGCGACTGGCCTCGATCCGAGCGCCACGATCCGAGCGTGCGAAGGATTCTCGTCTGCGCCGAGCTTGCGCTGGCATCTAGCTTCGCGTCCTTGCGTCAGTAGACTCCGCGCCCTCCCCCTGATCCGCACCAAGGAGTTTCGAAGCGATGTTCTTCGGCACGTTCTCTCTGCTGGTCCTCTCGCTCCCCCTCGAGCCGGTCCGCAACGCTCCAGTCCAGTCGCCGGCGCCCGACGTCCTGATGATCGTGCTGGACGACGTCGGCATGGACCTGATCGGTGGCCTCTACCAGGAGGTCCCGGACGCGCCGTTCACGCCGAACATCGATCGCCTCGCGCGCGAGGGCGTGTTCTTCCGCAACGCCTGGGCGAACCCGTACTGCTCGCCCACGCGCGCCACGCTCCTCACCGGGCGCTACGGCTTCCGCACCGGCGTCGGGACCTACATCAACGGGATCACCGACACCTACGGGCTGCGCACGCGCGAGCTGATGCTCGGGGAGATGCTCCACTACGCCGGCTACTACAACGCGGCCTTCGGGAAGTGGCACCTCTCGGTGAAGTCGAACTTCGGCCCCGGGCAGGGCTTCCTGCATCCTTTCCACTCCGGTTTCGACTGGTACGAGGGCGCGATGTACAACCCGGCCAGCCCGGCGGTCGAGTACCTGCCAGCCTCCTGCTCCGGGCCGCTCGACTACTACAACTGGGTCAAGAACACGAACGGCGTCCAGGACTGCACGCGCGTGTACATGACCACGGACACGGTCGATGACGCCGTGGCCTTCCTGCGCAACCCGCCGGAACCGCTGTTCCTGTACGTGGCCTTCAATGCGGCCCACGCGCCGATGCACGACCCGACTGGACGTCTCCCGGCCAACGCCCCGGCGCGGAGCAAGTGCAAGGCGATGGTCGAGGTGATGGATGCCGAGATCGGGCGCCTGCTCAGCTCTGCGCGCTACCCGCGCTCCGACCTGTACGTGATCCTCGTGGGCGACAACGGGACGGAATTCTGGGTTGGGTACGGGGCGCCGAACGCGACCGGCTGCTTCGGGACGGCGCACTCCAAGGGCTCGCTCTACGAGGGAGGCATCAACGTACCCCTGATCATCGCCGGGCCCGGCGTGGTCGCGCGCGAGACGCCTGTGATCGTCAACACGACCGACGTCTTCGCCACGGTCTGCAACCTGACCGGGCTGCCCTCGCTGGCGCGCGACTCGCGCTCCCTGACCGGCGTGATGTTCGGAAGCGACCTGCCGGTACGCGACTACGTCTACGCCGAGCAGTTCTCCCCGAACGGCCGTCCGTTCCGCCCGACGACCCACGAGCGCACCGTGAGCGACGGTCGCTACAAGCTGATCCGCCGCACGAGCTCGGGGACGACCGCGGACGAGCTCTTCGACCTGCTCCAGGATCCGTGCGAGGACGTCGATCTCCTGCCGACGCCGCCGGGCTCGCCGGCGGAGCAGGCGCGGGTCCGGCTGGTCGGCTACCTGACCGCTCTGGGCGTCGATTGACTCCACGCGCCGGCGACGGGAGCGCGGCTGCGAGGACGGCCCGGTATCTCGGCTCGGGGCGCCCGACCGTGGGGGCGGGAGCCCCACGCGGCTCGGGCCCGTCGTGCTCGCGGCGCAGGGCGACGCGCTCGTGCTCGCCCCATGGCCGTGCCCGCGCGTGCTCGAGCGCCATTCCGCGGCGGCCTACCGGGCAGCCGCGGCCTCGGCCGGCTCGCTCGCGCGGCGCGGCTCGAGGGTCCAGCCGTCCTCGCCGAAGTCGAAGAGGGCGAGGTCGCCGGGGAGGAGCTTGCCGGAGAGGATCGCCTCGGCCAGGCGGTTCTCGAGGCGGCGCTGGATGGCGCGCTTGAGGGGGCGGGCGCCGTACTCGGGGTCCCAGCCTTCCTCGGCCAGCGCGGCCTTCGCGGCGGGGGTGAGCTCGAGGGCGAGGTCCTGCTCGGCCATGCGCTTCGAGAGGCGCGCGAGCTGGACGTCCACGATCGCGGCGATCTGCTCGCGCTCGAGGGGCTTGTAGACGATCACCTCGTCGAGGCGGTTGATGAACTCGGGGCGGAAGCGGGCGCGGACCTCGGTCTCGCCGCGCAGGTTGCTGGTCATCAGCACGAGCGTCTGCGTGAAGTCGACCACGTGCCCCTGGCCGTCGGTCAGGCGGCCGTCGTCGAGGATCTGGAGCAAGACGTTGAACACGTCCGGGTGCGCCTTCTCGACCTCGTCGAGCAGGATCACGCTGTGGGGCTTGCGGCGCACGGCCTCGGTCAGGGCGCCGCCCTCCTCGTAGCCGACGTAGCCCGGCGGGGCGCCGAGCATGCGCGAGACGGCGTGCTTCTCCATGTACTCGGACATGTCGAGGCGCACGATCGCGCCCTCGGAGTCGAACAGGAACTCGGCCAGGGCCTTGGCGGTCTCGGTCTTGCCGACGCCGGTCGGGCCCAGCAGCAGGAACGAGCCCAGCGGGCGCGAGCGCTCCTGGAGCCCCGCGCGCGCGCGGCGCACGGACTCGGAGATCAGCTCCAGGGCGTGGTCCTGGCCGACGACGCGCTGGCGCAGGCTCGACTCCATGTGCAAGAGGCGCTCGCGCTCGGTCTCGAGCAGCTTGGAGGCCGGGATGCCGGTCCAGCGGCTGACGACCTTGGCGATGGCCTCCGCGTCGACGACCTCGGGCAGCAGCGCGCCGTCCTTCTGGACGCGCTTCAGCTCCTCGCGGGCGGCCTTGACGTCCTGCTCGGACTTCGGGATCTCGCCGTAGCGCAGCTCGCCGACGCGGCCGAAGTCGCCCTCGCGCTCCTTCCTCTCGGCCTCGGCCTTCAGGCTCTCGATCAGGGCCTTGCCGGCGCGGATGCGCGTGATCAGGTCCTTCTCGGTCTGCCAGCGGGCGGAGAGGCCGCTCTTCTCCTCGGTGAGGTTGGCGAGCTCCTCCTCGATCGCCGCGAGGCGCGCGCGCGAGTCGACCCCGCCCTCCTTCCGGAGCGCGCTCTTCTCGATCTCGCGCTGGCGGATCCTGCGCTCCAGGTTGTCGAGCTCGGGCGGGAGCGAGTCGATCGAGATCTTGAGCTGCGCCGCCGACTCGTCG
>DASVAP010000012.1:0-3240 GCA_036376275.1 Planctomycetota bacterium
GGGTGTTCCGGACCCGCGCGAAAAAGGGCGTGTGGGCGGCGTGACGGGAATCGTCGCTTCGCTGCAGGGAGTCGTGCGGGCACGGTGTCCCTATCCTCGGGGCCTGCCCCGGAAACCATGGGCGACGTGATCTCCTCCGCCGAGCTGGAGGGCCAGCGCGAGTTCCTGCGCCGGCTCGCGCGCGGGCTCGTGCGCAGCGCCGACGAGGCCGACGACCTCGTGCAGGAAGCCTTCGTGCGCGCGCTGGAGCGGCCGCCGGAATCGGCCCAGGCCCTGCGCGGCTGGCTCGTGCGCGTCGTGGAGCGCGCGGCCCTGAACCTCGGACGGGGCTCGGCGCGCCTGCGCGAGCGCGAGCGCCGCGCGGCTCGCCCCGAGCGGCTGCCGCCCCCGGAGGAGGCCCTGGCGAGCCTGGAGATCGGGGCCGAGCTCGTGGCGGCCATGAAGGCCCTCGACGAGCCCTACCGCACCGCGCTGTGGCTGCGCTTCCACGAGGAGCGCCCGCCGCGCGCGATCGCGCGCGAGCTCGGCGTCTCCGTGCGGACCGTCGAGGCGCGGCTCGCGCGCGGCCTCGCGGCGCTGCGCGCGGACCTCGACCGGCGCTCGGGCGGGGATCGGGCGCGCTGGTTCGGGGCCGTGCTCGCGCTGGCGCGGCATGGTGAGTCGTTCCTCCTGCCCACTCTCGGGACGGTACTCGTGAAGAAGACGCTGCTCGCGGTGGTGGTCGTGCTCGCGTTGCTCCTCGCCTGGCGCACGCGTTCGAGCGTGCGTCCCGTGCGGACGGCCGCGGGAGATGCGCTTGCGAGGGTGGATGCCACGGCCGAGGCTCCGCCCGGCGCCGGGCGGCGCGCGGAGGTGTCCGAGCGCAGCTCCGCGGTCGCCACGACCCCGGAGTCCGCGCCCTCTGCGACGACGCTGCTGGTGCGCGTGCGCTGGTCCGACGGCGCGCCCGCCGGCGGGGTGGGCCTGATCGTCCGGCCCGCGAGCGACCCGCGGGGGCCGCGCGCGATCGAGCGGGTCGAGACCGACGACGCCGGCGAGGCCCGCCTCTCCCCGCTGCACGCGGGGCTCGTGCGCGTCGAGGCCGACCGCGGTGGAGCCGTGAGCGGCGAGCTGCGCGCGGGCGGCACGACCGTGCTCGAGCTCGCGCTGGCCTCCGGGGTCGAGGTCGAGGGCACCGTCATGGACCGGGCCGGGCTCCCGCTCGCCGGGGCCGAGGTCCTGCTGATCGCGGACCGGAACGACTGGCTCGCGCCGCGCGTGGTCGCGCGCACCGGCGCGAGCGGGAGCTACCGGGTGCGCGACGTGCAGCCCGAGCTCTCCGTGACGGCTCGCTCCGGGAAGCTCGCCCAGGCCCTGCTGGAGCCGCTGCGCGGCCGCACCGGGCGCGTGCGCATCGACTTCACGCTCGACCGCGAGGGCGCCGAGCTGGGCGGGATCGTGCGCGATGCGCGCGGCGCGCCCGTGGCGGGCGCCCTCGTGGCCGTGGGCGATCCCGAGGGCTGGGCGGTGGGGGACGACGAGCGCCCCGGGCTCTACCGGCCCGAGCGTCCGCTGCGCCTCGAGCGCACCGACGCCCAGGGCCGCTTCCGGGCTCCGGGCGTGAGCCCCGCCTTCGGGCTCGAGCTCGCGGTGCAGGCCGGCTCGTTCCCGATCGCCGTCGCGAACGTCAGCGCCTCGATCGGGGCCAGCTCCTACGTGGAGATCCGCCTGGACGATCCGGCGAGCCTCGTGGGGGTCGTGCGCAGCGCGCTCGGGGCGCCGGTGAGCGGAGCGCGGCTCGCGCTGGTCCGCTGCGACGGCGCCGACGCGAACGAGGTCCCCTTCGACCTGCCGGCCACCACGACCGACGCGGAGGGCGCATACCGGCTGGAGGCCCTGCCGCCGAGCTCGCTCCTGCGCCTGGATCCGCCGGCCGGGGGCGCCGGTGCGACCACGCTGGTCGCGCTCGCCCTGACGCCCGGAGAATCGCGGCGCGACCTCGTGCTGGCGAGCGACGACGCCGTGCGTGGGCGCGTGCAGGCCGATGCGGACGTACGCTTCGACGGCTGGTTCGTGCGGGCCCTCCAGCAGGTCGGCGTGGGGTCGCTGAAGCGCGCGCCGCTCGCCGCGGACGGGCGCTTCGAGCTCGCGGGCTGCGACCAGCCGCCCTACCGGCTCGAGCTGTTCGCCGGCACCGACCGTCCCGTCCTGCGTCAGGAGGGCGTCGGGCCTGGCGAGGAGCTCCTGCTCGTGGCCGAGCGGCTGGGCTCGATCCGCGGCGAGCTCGATGACGGCCTCACCGAGCCGAGCGTGGCGCCGCCGAAGGTGCTCGTCTCCTTCCGCGAGGACGTGCTGCTCCCGCCGACCTGGCAAGACGGCGGCCGCTTCGCCTTCGAGCTGCTCCGCCCCGGCCGCTACCGGGTGCGCATCGAGCGTGCGGAGCGGCTCCTGTTCGCGACCTCGCTCGACCTCGGCCCGGGCGAGAGCCTGGACCTCGGCCGCATCGTGAGCGCGCCGTCGGGCAAGCTCGCCCTGACCCTGGATCCGCCGCCGGAGGGCGGGTTCGGCGGCAGCGTGCTCGATGCGGCCCACGAGACCGTGGCCTTCCTCGAGCTCGTGGAGGGACAGCTGGGCGTCGCCGCGCTGCCGCCGGGCGAGCACCTGCTGGTGCTCGAGGGGCCGCGCCTCGCGAGCCAGATCCATCCGTTCACGATCCGTCCCGGGGAGCGCACCGAGCTCGTCGTCCCGACGCGGCCCGGCGTGGAGCGCTCGCTGGTCTTCCGGCTGCGCGGGCAGTCCTGGGAGGTCCTCACCGTGGAGCTGCGCGACGCGCGCGGCGCGCTCGTGCTGCACCGGCGGATCCAGCGCGGCTACTGGCCGGCCGCCGGAGGGAGCCCGAGCCTGCTCGTCTCCCTCCCCGTCGGGACCTTCGAGGTCCGGGCCGAGACCGACACCGGCCTCGTTGCCCAGGGGAGCCTCGACGTGCCGGTGCTCGAGCCGCAGGAGCGCGCCCTGGCCTTCGAGCTGCGCTGAGGCGCTCCCGGGGGCCGCGCGGACGTCAGCGCTCCCGTTCCAGGATCACGCGCGCCCCGCGCTGACGGGTGAGGTACAGCCAGGCCCACTGGAACAGCACCGCGAAGCGGTTGCGGTAGCCGATCAGGTAGAAGACGTGCACGAAGACCCACAGCAGCCAGGCGACGAGGCCGCTGGAGGAGAAGCGCCCGAGCTGGGCCACGGCCGAGGAGCGGCCGATCGTCGCCA
>DASVAP010000141.1:0-4012 GCA_036376275.1 Planctomycetota bacterium
GCTGCCGCGCCGTCCTGGACGGCGTGCCGGTGCCGGGCACGACCTGGCAGGCGGAGCTCGTGGCCGAGTCCTGGTCGAGCAACCCGTTCGGAGCATGCGACGACGAAGGGCGCTTCGTGCTGCCGATCGACGACGAGGAGGCCCGCGTCACCTGGCTCGAGCTGTACCACCCCGAGGCCGGCCGGCGGATGCTGCGCGCGCACGCGGATCGGCTGGAGGGCGAGCTGGGCGACGTGGAGCTCGTCCCGAACGACGCCCTGCCCTTCGTCGTGCGCACGGAGGACGGCGCGCCCGTGGCTGGGGCCACGGCGAGCACGATCGAGCCGGAACGGTTCCGGAACTTCGCCGTGCTGCTCGCCCTGCGCGGAGGCGGCTCCCCGCACTGCACCCCGAGCGGCCCGGACGGGCGCGGCCTGCTCCACTGGCCCCTGACGGAGGCGATCGAGGTCCGCTTCGATGCGCCCGGCCTGGCCCCGTCCACGCTGCGCGTCGGCCCGGAGAGCGTCCTGCCGATCGAGGTCGTGCTCGCGCGCGGCTGCACGCTCGCGGTCCGCGTGCGCGCCCCGGACGGCTCCCCGCCTCCGCCCGGCCTGGAGGTCACCCTCAGCGCCACCGAGGCCCCGTTCCTCGGGCCCGACGGCCAGCCGCAGGCGGAATCTGCCCCCTGCGGCTGGGGCGGGGATGGGGACGGCGCCTACGTGCGCTGCACGCTCGACGAGACCGGGCGCCTCCGCTTCAGCGGCCTGAAGGCCGGTCTTCCGCTGACGCTCGCGCTCACCGACGCCCAGGGCTTCGAGCTGGCGCCACCGCGCGAGCTCCTGCTGACGCCGGACGAGGAGCAGACGCTCGAGCTCACCGCCGTCGGCCGGCCGCGGCGCCTGCTCGTGCGCGTGCGCGACGCGTTCGGCCGCCCGCTGCCCCGCGCCTGGGTGCAGGTCCGCGCGGCGGGCGCGGAGCTGCACCAGAGCGCCGTCACCCTGACCGACCGCGCCGGCCAGGCCCTGTTCGAGGCCGTGTTCGCGCCCAGCGTCGACCTCGACGTCTCCCATGTCGGCTTCGAGCGCAGCGTGCGCAGCGACTGCACGCTTCCAGCCGAGGACGCCACGCTCGAGGTCGCCCTCGCGCACGACTGGTGGCCGTGGTGAGCGGCCGCGCAACCATGCCCCTGGCATGGTTGCTCGACCGCTCAGATCGACCCAGGCGCGCGATCCTCGCGCGCCCTTCCAGGCCTTGCTCGCGAGCGCCCTCAGAACGCCAGCCGCACGAGCTCGTCGCCCAGCGCAAGCGCGAGGCGCTGCACCTCGTTCCCCTGCGCGTCCAGCCGCACCGCCGTGCATGCGGCCTCGGGCACGTTCAGGACGGGCGTCTGATCGCCCTCCAGCAGCGGGCCGCCGGCGAGGTCGATGCGCCCGAAGCGCCAGGTGCGACCGGCGCCGCGCACCAGGAACTCGAGCGGGCGCTCGTCGGCGTCGCGGAACTCGATCGACCCCGTGCCGGGAGCGTCCACGCCGAGGAGGACCTGGACATGGCGCAGCCAGGGCTGCACGACGCGCAGGGCGAGCGGCTCGGTGATCTCCTCGCTGCGGAGGTGCACGGCCGGCAGGCACCCGATGCGCAGCGTGACGCCCGCGCGCGGGACGCGCGCGAGCTCGAAGCGGCCCTCCTCGTCGGTCCAGACGGGCGCAAGCATCTCCGTGCCGTACCACTCGCTGCGCGCGCCGGTGACCACGAAGGTCCGGCACTCGAGCTGCACCTCCAGGCCGCCGAGGGGCGTCCCGCGGCTGTCGAGCACCTGCCCGGCGAGGCGCGGGAAGAGCGCGTCGGCCGGGAACGCCAGCTCGACCCCGCTCGCGCCCGCGGCGAACGGCCCGGCGCGCACGACCTGGAGCGTGGCGGGATCCAGGGCCGCGATGCGGTAGGGGCGAGCGCCGAGGCTCCCCAGCTCGAAGCGGCCCGCGTCATCGCTCGTCGTGTGGTGCCAGCGCTCGCTCCAGTGGTCGGACTTGCCGGCCATCAGGTGCTCGAGCGTGAAGAAGCCCTCGGCGCCCTTGCACAGGAAGTCGAGGTCCTCGACCCACACCCGGGCCCCGGCCAGCGGCGCGCGATCGGTCCCGAGCACGGTGCCGGCGATCCGCTCCGGCTCACCGCCGAGCCAGAGCGTCACGAAGGGCGGCCAGGATTCGGCACCGTTCGCGTCCCTGGCCGGCGTCCAGCAGGCCGGCTGGGAGCCGGTGGCCACCGCCACGAGCCGGCGCGGGCTCCCGGCGGAGCCGCCGGAGGAGCCGAAGGTCATCTGGCGTCCGTCCGCGAGCGTGACGACTTGCTCGGGCGGGGACGCGGCCGGCACGAACAGCTCGAAGAGCCCCTCGGGGTCGGTGCGCGTCGAATGCTCGCCCAGCGCGACGAAGGCCGCGGCTGCGTAGGTGCCGTCCGCGTGCCGGACCTCCCCGACCAGGTGCAGGGCCTCCGGTCCCGGAGCGGGCGGTCCCTCCAGCGTCAGCGTGAGCTCCAGCCCGAGCTCGTCGTGCGTCGGCACGGCGACGCCCGGCCCGCGCGCGTGCCCGGACCAGGCGACGAGCTCGGCGCAGGCCAGACCCGGCGCCCCCTCGATGCGGAAGCGACCCTGATCGTCCGTCTCGGCCTCGTGCTCGACCTCGAGCGAGTGGTCCAGCACCTCGCGGAAGCGGCCCCGGAAGCGCAGCGGGATGGAGAGGCGCACGCCGACGCCCGCCAGCGGCCCGCCGGCGGGGTCGCGCACGATGCCGCCCAGGATCACGGCCGGCGCCACGACGACGATGCGCTCGTCCGTCGGCTGCGCGTGCGCGCTCTCCAGCTCGCTCGCGAGCACGGTCGCGTAGCGTGGATCCCGGCTCGCGACCCGCAGGTCGAGGTCGGGGAGCTCGAACACGCCGGCCGCATCGCTCAAGACCGCCGGCAGCTCGCCCTGCGTGAAGCCCACCCACAGGCCGGCGACGGGGGCACCCTCCGGGTCGAGCACGCGCCCGCGGCGCAGGCCGGCGCCGACGGCCAGCGCCGCCCCGGGAGCGCTCTCGGCGCGCGCGGGCGCGGCCGCACGGGCGGAGGACGGCGACTCGCTGCGCCGCCGCCCGGAGAGTTCCAGCCCGAGCGCGGAGGGGGCGACACCCGGCGTCACCGCCGCCACGACCGGCACGGGAACGGCGGGGCTCGCCGCCGGCCAGGCGAGGTAGAGCCCCGCGGAGGCCAGCACGGCCGCGCCGGAGAGGGCGGCCGCCACCACGCCCGGGGAGGGCATGAGCCACGACGACGCCCGCGCGAGCGGCAGGAGGGCGCCGAGCCACGACTCGCGACTCCCGTGGCGGCGATCGAGGATGGCGCGCAGGAGCTCGAGCCCGCGCGCGAGCCGCGTCTTGACGGTCTTCACCGGGAGGCCGAGGCGCGTCGCGATGCGGCGCGGCGGCAACCCGTCGAAGTAGCGCAGCAGGATCGCCCGGCGGTAGGGCTCCTGGAGCTCCTCGATCGCCTCCATCAGCTCCTTCTGCAGGCCGAAGCGGCGGTGCTCGTCCCCGGTGGCCTCCGGAAGGGCCGCCGCCCGCTCGCGCGCGGCCCGCGCCGACCCCGAGCGGCGCTGCTGAACGGCCTCGTTGCGCAGCACGCGCGCCAGCCAGCCCCACGGTGACCCCGCCGGCCCGCGCTCCACCGCGCGCACCCAGGTCTCCTGCACGAGGTCCTCGACGGCGTGCTCGTCGCGGACCAGGCTGCGCGCCAGGGCCCTCAGGCGGGGGGCGTGCTGGAGGAGGCTCTCGAGCGGGAGGGTGGAGCGGGTTTCCATGGTCCCCCACCGGACGGTGCGCCCCGCGGATCGACCTCGGGAATCCGGAGAGATGTCGTCCCCAGGATAGCGGGAGCTCCCGAGCGCGCTCGGGGGCCGGCCGAGACCGCGGTCTCAGCCGCGCGGCACGCGGTAGCTCGTGGCCTGCGCGCGGGGCGCGAGCAGGGTCTTGCCGCCCACGTGGACGACGAAGAAGCGCTG
>DASVAP010000150.1:0-7490 GCA_036376275.1 Planctomycetota bacterium
CGAGGCGAAGAAGTACTGAGCCGCGGCCAGGGAGGTGCAGCGCCACCCGGCGACTCTCAGGTAGGTCGCCTGCTCCTTCCTGGATAGAGGCGGGTGGAGCGCCGGAGGGCCTCGAGGCGCTTCCTCCCCATGCTGCCGGCATCGCTGCTGCTCGTGGCCCTGCTCGCCGCCTTCGCGAGGATCTGCTGGTTCGTGGAGCAGTTCGATCTCGAGCGACTCGCGGGCAGCTACCGCGCCAGTCCAGGACGACGCTCCTGAGCGCGCGGTCCACCTGCAGGACCTGCGTGTCGATCGGGAGAGCGTGCAGGACGCCACCTGCACCGCCCGGATCCTGGTCGAGAAGGACGGGATCGCCAGCGGGGACTCGGCCACGAACATGCTGTGAGCGAGGACGCGCGTCCTGGACCGGCGCTGGCGGGCCAGAGCATCGCTCCTGGGCAGGGCGCGCGGCACACTGGAGGCATGTCCGCCGCCGAGCCCGCGCCGATCGTCGTCGCCCAGGGCGGCCTGGGACGCATGCGCGAGCTCGCCAGCTACCTGGCCGAGGCCGGGATCGAGAGCGAGGTCGTTCCGCCCGGGCCCGGCGCGCGCCACGGCTGAGGGGTGACCTTCGCGCTCGCGGTCGCGGGCGCGGACGGGAGCGCCGCCGCGCGCCTCGTGCGCGCCCAGTGGGCCGCCGAGCTCGACCCGGCGGCCCTGGCGGCGGCCGAGTGCGCCGTCGACCTGGACGCCGCCGAGGCCGGCTGCCCGGCCTGCGGCGCCGTCTTCGCCACGAGCGCCCCGCGCTGCCCCGGCTGCGGGCTGCGCTTCGGCTGACGTTCGACTCAGCCCGTCCGTCAGCGGGGTCGGTCTGTGGTCGTGGCTGGCCCGCGGCGGCCGCTCCGCTGGGCGGCGCTTTCGGAGCTCTCTCGCGCGACCACGTTCTCCACATCTCGCGGTCGCCGTGCCATTCGCCGCGCGACGGCTCCTGGGCCCCCGTGCGGCGCGATGGGCGCGCCGACGCGCGGTGGACCCAGGAGGTGATCATGGAGCGAGTGGCGACGAGCCGGTGCCCCGAACCGGCAGCGTGGGAAGGGCTGGAGGAGATGCGCGAGGGCCTGCGGGGCTTCCTCGCGCGGCAGTGCACGGACGACAACGACGTCGAGGACGTGGTGCAGGAGACGTTCCTGCGCGCGGCGCGCTACCGGCGCACGCACCGCGTGCGCAACCTGCGGCCCTGGGCGACGCGCATCGCGCTGAACGTCCTGGCCGATGCGCGGCGGCGCGTCGTGCGCACGCAGGCCACCGCCGGCGCGAGCGGGCCGGAGGAGGTCCCCGAGCGCGAGGCACGCGAGCCGGAGGAGGTCGCGACGCGCATCGACGATTTCTGGCTCGAGGGCGAGAGCGCGAGCGAGCTCCTGCGGAGCTCGCTCGCCGAGCTGCGCCAGGCCGACCGGGAGCTGCTCGACGCCTACTACCGGGGCGGCCTGTGCACGCGCGTGGCCAGCGCGGAGTGCGGCGTCCCGCGCCACCTGGTCAAGGTGCGCCTCTACCGCGCGCGCAAGCGCCTGCTGGCGGCGCTGCGCCAGGTGATCGCGCGCGAGCCGCGCTGGCGGAGGCTGGCGTCGTGAGCGCCCTGGCCTGGCTCATGGGGCTTGCGGCGCTGTTCCTGGCGGGGCGCCAGGAGCAGGAACGCTGGATCGAGACCGTCGTGCCGCGCATGGAGAGCGCCGAGGCGCAGCTCGGGCACGCCCGCCGGCTGAAGCGCCAGATGCTGGCCAAGGAGGGCACCGAGCTCGACTTCTGGCGGCGTCTCTCGGTCGAGGCCTACCAGGCGGTGCGCGTCTTCCACGGCGCGGCCCGCGCGGCCTGCACGGAGGCGGCCTTCCGGGCCGGAGAGCTCCTGCGCGCGGGTGGGGACGAGGCCGCAGCGCTGGCGGAGTTCCGCTGGGTGCTGCAGCGCGGCCTGCCGGGCGACTTCCGCGCGCGCGCGGGGCTCGAGATCGGGCACCTGCACCGCAGGGCCGAGCGCTGGCGCGAGGCGCTGGAGGCCTACACCGACGTGGCCGCCGATCCGGCCGTCGGTCCGGCGCGGCGCGACGACGCCTGGCTGTGGGTCGGCAGCGCGTGGCAGGGGCTCGGACGGGATGCGGACGCGCGCCAGGCGTGGACGCGCGTGGCCGAGCAGGGAAGCGACGCCCTGGCGCGCGTGCGCGCGTTCGACGAGCTGGCGCTGCTCCTGCTCGCGGCCGAGGACCTCGAGGGCGCGGCCGGCGTGCTCGATCGCTGCCTCGCGTCGCTCTCGGCGCGCGCGCTCGAGGAGACGGAGGAGGGCGAGCGCGTGCGCAACGCGTTGCTGCGCATGCGCGTCGTCGACGAGCTGCCGCGCGCGCTCGCACGGCGTCGTGCGAGCACGCCCGCGCAAGGAACGTCGGGAAAGTCTTGACAAGATGAACGTGAGTTTCATCGAGTGGTCGTCGAACCCGTGTGGGTTCGGTCGAGAGTGCTCGCTCGTCGGTGGTCCAGGGCTCGAACGTCGAGCTCGCACCGCGATGGGCGCCCTCGGCTCTGGAAACACCACGACATCGACGGTCGTCCCGCGCCGCGAGGTGCGGGCACGGCTGCATCGAAGAAGGGCGGTTGGGCTTGGAAACTTGCCCAACCGCCCGTTCTTGACGAGCGGACCGCCGAGGGGCAGCGGAGCTCGCGCGGGAGAGGGTGGGACAGGTCAGGACGGGGCAGGAGAGGGCAGAGGGCAGGACTGGAGCAGGGCGATCCCCGCAGGTGCCTTCCTTGCCCGCGGCGTCGTGGCTGGCCGCGACCGGGCTCCCCCCCCGAATTCTCCTGCTCCGCGGCCCGCGCCTCGCGGCGCCGCTCAGGTCCCGATCCCGTAGTAGGTGAACCCGAGCCGCTCGAGCACCTTGCGCGGGTAGATGTTCCGCCCGTCGAACACGACCGGCTCGGCCAGCGCGGCCTTGACCTCGTCGAAGTTCGGGTTGCGGAACTCGTTCCACTCGGTGATCAGCACCAGCCCGTGGGCTCCCTGGAGGGCGTCCATGGGGGTCTGGGCGTACTCGATGCGGTCCTTGAAGTGGTGCTTGCGGCACTCCTCCATGGCCTCCGGGTCGTAGACGCGCACGCGCGCGCCGGCCGCCAGCAGGCCCTGGATCACGACCAGGGCCGGGGCCTCGCGCATGTCGTCGGTGTTGGGCTTGAAGGCCAGGCCCCAGACGGCGAAGCGCTTCCCGGCCAGCTTGCCGGCGTAGTGCTTCTGGATGCGCTCGAAGAGCAGGCGCTTCTGGGCCTCGTTGACCTGCTCGACGGCCCGCAGGATGCGGAACTCGTAGCCGTTCTCGCCGGCGGTGTGGACCACGGCCTTGACGTCCTTCGGGAAGCAGGAGCCGCCGTAGCCCAGGCCCGCGAACAGGAAGCGCGAGCCGATGCGCGCGTCGGTGCCGATGCCCTTGCGCACCTGGTCGACGTTGGCCCCGACCAGCGAGCAGATGTTGGCGATCTCGTTCATGAACGAGATGCGCGTGGCCAGCATGGCGTTGGCGGCGTACTTGGTGAGCTCGGCCGAGACGCGGTCCATGTGCAGGATCGGGTTGCCGGTGCGCACGAAGGGGCCGTAGAGGGTCTCCATGACCTCCTTGGCGCGCGGGCTCTCGCTGCCGATCACGACCCGGTCGGGCTTGAGGAAGTCGTCGATGGCCGCGCCCTCCTTGAGGAACTCGGGGTTCGAGACCACGTCGAAGGGGTGGCGCGTGACCTCGCGCATGGCCTGCTCGACCTTGCGCGCGGTGCCCACCGGCACGGTCGACTTGTCGACCACGACCAGGTAGCCCGTCATGTGGCGCGCGATGCTGCGGGCGGCCTCGAGCACGTACTTCAGGTCGGCGCTGCCGTCCTCGCCGGAGGGCGTGCCGACGGCGATGAAGGCCACCTCGGCCCCCGGGATGGCCTCCTCGTAGCGCGTGGTGAACTTGATGCGCCCGTCGTGCAGGTTGCGCTTGAGCAGCTCCTCCAGGCCCGGCTCGTAGATCGGGACCTCGCCGTCCGTCAGGCGCCGGATCTTCTTCTCGTCGATGTCGACGCAGGTGACCGTGTTGCCGCTCTCGGCGAAGCACGTGCCCGCGACCAGCCCGACGTAGCCGGTGCCGATGACCGCGATTCTCATGGGGCGGGGATCAGGATCGGGGGAGGGTGGGGGAGGCGGGCCGCGCGGGGCGCGGCCGACCTTCTCGGCCCGCGGCGGGCTGCCAGTGGAGCCAAAAGGCGGGGCAGGATAGCGTCTGCGGCGCATCCCCCCGGGCGATTAACTCAGCGGCCAGAGTGCGTCCCTTACAAGGATGAAGTCGGGGGTTCGAATCCCTCATCGCCCACCCGCCGCCCCGCGCCGGACGTCCTCCGGCCGGACCGAAAAGCGTTCCCCGCTGGAAGCGCGCCGGCGGCCGCGCTGGAATGGCCGCCCGCCTGGCGCCCGCGCGCGCCGGCGGCACACGCGGCATGAGTCAGCAAGGCGAAGCGGTCGGCGGTTCCCTCCCGGGCGGAGGCGCCGAGCCCGCGCGCACGCGGGGCGGCCTCGCCAAGCTGCTCCACGACCTGCGCCATCGCCGCCGCCGCTTCCGGCAGCTCGTCGGGGTGGCCTTCGTCGCCTGGATGACCCTGGTGGGACGTCCGATCGAGCCCCTGTGGTGGCTCGGGGCGGGGCTGGCCGTGCTCGGGATGCTGGTGCGCCTGTGGGCCTCGGGCTTCGTGATGAAGAACGAGGTCCTGGCCACGGTCGGACCCTACGCGCGCGTGCGGCACCCGCTGTACGTGGGCAACGCCCTCATTTGCGCCGGCTTCTGCGCGGCCTCGGGCCTGTGGTGGAGCGTGCCGGTGGCGGTCGCGATGTGGCTCGCCTTCTACCCGCAGACGATCCGCTACGAGGACCAGAAGCTGCGCCGGCTGTTCCCGGACCAGTGGGACCGCTGGGCGTCCGAGACGCGCGCGCTCCTGCCGCGGCTGACGCCCTACCCGGGCAGCGGCGAGCGCGTGCCGTGGTCGCTGATGCGCAGCCTGCTGCGCAACGGGGAGCCGCTGCACATCCTGCTGCTGGGTGGCGGGCTCTGGTACCTGCACGCGCAGCTGTAGGGCGCCGGGGGCAGGAGTTCGGGCAGGCGGCGGGGCGCGCGAGGAGCGCGCGCCTGGGTCGCTCAGTCCACGCCCGGCGAGCTGACCGACAGGAGGCGCCCCAGCACGCCGAACTCGCGCACGAGGTGGGCGAGCACGTCGTCCATGGTGACGATGCCGCTGCAGCGGCCCTGCCGGTCGACGACCGGCAGGCGGCGCACCCCGCGTGCGCGCATGCGGCTCAGGGCCTCCTCGACGGGCACGTCCTCGGTGATGGTCTCGAGCTCGGTGGTCATCACGTCCGCCACGCGCGTCGCGTAGGGATCGCGCCCGCGCCCGGCCACGCGCACGGCCACGTCGCGGTCCGTCAGGATGCCCGCCGGGCGGCCCGAGGGGGACAGCACGATCAGGGTCCCGACGTTGCGCGTGCCCATGCGCTGGGCGGCCGACTGGATGCTCTCGGCGGCATCGGCCGTGTCGAGGTTGCGCTGGCAGATCGCGGCGATCGTCATGATGGCGCGCTCTCCGGCGAGGCGCGGCCCCCGGGTCCAGGCTAGCCGGGCTCGCCAGGGCCGCCGTGCGCACGAGTTCGTAGCCCGGCGTGGCCCTCGGCGTAGACCCTTCGGTGTATCCTCGCCGCTCGGCACATGAGCGCAGGGATTCCGCCGCCCGATCCGGCCGATCTCGACGTCGCCTTCCGCTTCTACGGGCGCGTCACCTCGGACCTGATCACGATCTTCGATCGCGAGGGGCGGATCCTGTACGTCAACCACGCGGCCCAGCGCATCCTGGGCCGGGCCCCCGAGCAGTGCGCCGGCCAGCAGCTCTTCGACTTCGTGCACGAGGAGGAGCGCGCCGCGGCGTGGCGTGCCTTCGAGCGCTGGAGCGAGGCCAGCGGCGAGAACCTGCTCCTGATCGAGACACGCGTGGTCGCGCGCGTCGGCGAGCTGCGCTACCTGCACTGGACCGTGGCGCCCTACCGCGAGACGGGCGCACAACGGCGCTTCATCTCCCATGCCCGGGACGTGACGGCCCAGGTGCTCTCGGCCCAGCGCGTGCAGCGCAGCGAGCTGCGCCACCGCGCCCTGCTCACCGGCGTGCTCGACCCGCTCATCACCATCGACGGGCACGGCCTGATGCGCGAGGCCAGCCGCTCGGTCGAGGGCCTCTTCGGCTACGCGCCGGAGGAGCTGATCGGGCGCAACATCTCGATGCTCATGCCCGAGCCGCACTCCACGCAGCACGACTCCTACCTGGAGCGCTACCGCAGCACGGGCCAGACGGGCATCCTGAACCGCACGCGCGAGTTCGAGGTGCGCCACAAGGACGGGCGCCTCCTGCGCATCGAGCTGTCGGTCTCGCGCGTGGACGTGCCGGGCGAGCTGGAGCCGCTCTTCATCGGCAGCTTCCGCGACGTGACCGCGCGGCGCGAGGCCGAGCTGGCCCTGGCCGAGAGCGAGGCACGCCTGCGCGCCATCTTCGACCAGGAGTACGAGTTCGTCGGCCTGCTCGCGCGCGACGGGACGCTGCTGGACGTGAACCACAGCGCCCTGCGCGGCGTGGGCGCCCTGCGCGAGGAGGTCGTCGGCCGCCCCTTCTGGGAGACGCCCTGGTGGGGCAAGGACCCGGCGCGGCGGGAGCGCGCGCGCCAGGCCATCGCCGCGGCGGCGGCCGGCGAGTTCGTGCGCTTCGAGGTCGACTACGTCGACCGCGACGGGCACCAGCGCTGGGTCGACTTCTCGCTCAAGCCGGTGCGCGACACGGCCGGAGCCGTGCAGTACCTCCTGCCCGAGGGGCGCGACATCTCCGCCTTCAAGGCCGCCCACGCGCGCGAGCTGGCCCTGAACGAGGCCCTGGCCCAGATCGGCGAGTCGGCCTCGCTGCTGGCGCACGAGATCAAGAACCCGCTCACGGCCGTCAACCTGGCGCTGCGCGCCGTGGCCGACCGCCTGGGCGAGGACCAGAAGAGCGTGCTCGAGGACCTGGCCTCGCGCCTGGCGAAGCTCGAGCGCACCATGCGCCGTACCCTCTCCTTCGCAAGGCCGCTGGAACTCGCCATCGAGCCCCTCGACCCGCGCGAGCTGCTGCAGGGCGCCACGGGCCTGCTCGCGCCCGAGATCGAGGCGGCCGGGCTGACGCTCGAGCTCGACTGTCCCGACGCGCTGCCGCTCATCCGCGGCGACCGCGGGCGGCTAGAGGAGGTGCTCCTGAACCTGCTGCGCAACGCGCTCGAGGTCCTGCCGCGCGGGGGACGCGTGCGCGCGGTCGCGCGCGTCGAGGGGCAGCGGGAGCTCGTGTTCCGCATCGAGGACGACGGGCCCGGGATCACCCCCAGCGTGCGCGCCGAGCTCTTCAAGCCCTTCGTCACCTCCAAGGCGGCCGGCACGGGCCTGGGG
>DASVAP010000169.1:0-3489 GCA_036376275.1 Planctomycetota bacterium
TGGCTCCGATCCGGGGAAGAAGGGGAAGAGGCCAGGCTGGAGCCTGGCGGTCCCAGGTCGGGAACGTTCCGCCCCCCCGCGGGCACGTAGGCTCAGGAAGCCATGGGCCCGCCCGACCTCGACCGCCTGCTCGAGAACGCACACTGGGTGCGCGCGCTCGGCATGGAGCTGGCCGGCGCCGCGCGCGGCGAGGACGTGGCCCAGGAGGCCTGGGTCGCGGCCCTCGAGAGCCGCGGCGGCGTGCGCGACCCGGCTGCCTGGCTGGCGGGCGTCGTGCGGCGCCTGGCGGGCCGCGCGCGGCGCACGGACGAGCGCCGCACCCGCCGCGAGCGCGCCGTCGCGCGCCCCGAGGCCCAGCCGCCGGCCGACGAGCTCCTGGCCGAGGCCGAGCTCTCGCGCGGCCTGATCCGCGCCGTGACCGAGCTCGACGAGCCGTTTCGCGCGACGGTGCTGCTGCGCTTCTACCGCGGCTGGACGCCGGACGAGATCGCGCGCAGCCAGGGCGTGCCGGCCGCGACCGTGCGCACGCGCCTCCACCGTGCGCTGGCGAAGCTGCGCGCGCGCCTCGATCACGAGCACGGTCCGGCCTGGGCGCTCGCCTTCGCGAGCCCGGCCGGCCTGACGAACACTCTCGGAGGAGGTGCGATCCTGGGGACGAAGACGCTGGTCGGGGCGGCGGCGGTGCTCACGCTGACTGCCGGGGCGCTGTGGTGGGGGCGGGACGAGCGTGGGAGCGACTCCGCGCGGGTCGAGGAGCTCGTCGCGACGGACGGCGGGCCTCCGGCGGAGCGGCAGGCTCCGCCGGAGGCGCCGGCGGAGGCGGAGGCGCGCGAGCGCCGCGAGCCGGCGGGCGCGGCGAGCGTGCGCACGGTGGACGAGGTGCTGCTCTACGGCGCCGTCACCGACGAGGCCGGAGCGCCGGTCGAGCTCGAGCAGCTGAGCCTGGAGGACGCGCGCGGCGTCGTGCGCGGGGCCTCCAGGGGGACCGCCGGCAGCTACTCGCTCGCCGGCCTCGCCCCGGGGGCCTACCGGCTGTCGGCGACGGCGAAGGGCTTCCTCACGCGCCGGGAAGAGCTCACCCTGCGCTCGGACCAGGAGCATCAGCGCCGCGATCTCGTGCTCGCCTCCGGGCTCTCGATCCCGGTCAAGGTCGTGGACGAGACCGGCGCGCGCTGGGCTCGCGCCGAGGACCATCGCAAGGGCGACCTCGACCTCGTCGTGACGCCGCACGAGCCCGACGGCGGCCTGAGCGGGCTCGAGCGCAGCCTGGGGCACCTCTACGGCTGTGGCCAGTTCCTGGCGGCGGGCAGCGAGGAGACCCGCGGGCTCGCCCGCGAGCACTTCGGCCTGCTGCGCCTGCGCGTCGCGCCGCCGGTCTTCGCCAGCCTGATCCTGCGCGACGCGACGCTCGAGACGCGCCGCATCGATGGACCCCTGGACGAGCTCGTGTTCACCCTCGACCGTGCGGGGCTCGAGCGTCGCCTCGGCGGGATCCGCGTGCGCTTCGTCGATGCGCTCGACGGCCGGCCGCTCGCGTCCGGCCAGGCGTCGCTCGACCCGCCCAGCAGCTTCTCGTTCGGCGGGACGCCGCTCGACGCGGCCGGCATGGCGCGCTTCGAGGGCTTCGCGCCGGGGCTGTACACGCTGCGGCACTTCGACCCGGAGCGCGCGCCGGTGAACCACCGCGTGCGCGTGCCCGAGGGCTCGGTCGAAGACGTCGGCGACGTGCCCGTGTGGCCGCGGGCGACGATCCGGGGAACGATCCTCGACGCCGCCGGGAAGCCCGTCACCGCCTCGGTGCGCTGGGCGCCGCTCGCCGAGCTGCGCGGGCCGGCCGACCTCGACCAGGGGGCGTACCGGCGCGTGCTCGCCGGCCAGCTCGAGCTCGAGGACGTCGCGCGCGGTCCGGTGCGGCTCTTCGTCGAGGCCGCCGAGCACGCGCCGCTCGACTGCACGATCGACGCCTCGAGCGGGCTCGTCCAGGGGCTCGTGCTGCGGCTCGAGCGCGGCCAGCCGGTCGTGCTGCGCGTGCCTGCGCGCTGGGCTGGACGCCAGGCGACGCTGTTCGACGCGGCGGGCCTTCCGCTCGACACCTGGACCCTCGGTGCCTACACGCTGCGCACCCGCCTCGCGCCGGGCCGCTACGCGCTCGGCCTCGGCTGGGCCGAGCGCGTCGAGGAGCGGCGCGAGCTGGTCGTCGGCGCCGAGGGGCTCGCGCTGGACCTCGCGGAGGCCGCGCGGTGAGGGCCGGAGCTCTGCTCGCCGCCATCGCGCTCGGGCTCGCCGCGCTGCTGTGGATGCGCGCCGGCCTCGACGGGCGCGCGGCGGAGCGGAGCGCGCCGCCGCCGAGCGTTCCGGTCGAGACCGAGCCAACCGCGAGCCGCCTCGCTCGCCCGGAACGAGCTCCGGAACCCGCCGCCAGCGCGTCCAGCGCCGAGCGGCCGCCGCCCGCACGGAATCCCGACTCCGACGCGCTCGCGCCGCGGGCGACCCCGGCCGACGCGCTCGTCGGCTGCGTGCTCCACGGCCGCGTGCGCAGCTCCGACGGCAGCGCCTTCAGCGGCTGGCGGCCCTTCGTGTCGATGACCGATGCGGGCGGGCTGCGCTCGCAGACCGAGGTCTCGCCCGAGGGCCATTACTCGCTCGCCGGGCTCGCGCCCGGCACCTGGAGCCTGAGCGCCGGGGGCACCGGCTTCCGGAATGAGAGCGCCGAGCTCGAGCTCACTCGCGCCGAGCCGATCGTGCGCCGCGACCTCGTGCTCGTGCGCAAGCCGCTGCTCGCCGTGCGCGTCGTCACGCCGGAGGGCGAGACCTTCTGGGAGGCCCAGCGCGCGCGCGCGGCGGCCAAGGTGCGCACGCCGGACGGTCCGACCGCGGTCGCCACGCTCGAGGCGCCCGGGGCCGAGGTCGAGGAGGCCCGGGATGCCGGTCAGAACCCGGTGGGTGTGGGGAGCTTCTGGACCTACGGTCCGCTGCTCGAAGCCTTCGGCCCGGGCCTGCTCGGTGTGCTCGAGCTGCAGGCGGACCCGCCGCTCTTCGTGAGCGTGGTCGTCGGCGCGCGCGTGGTCGCGACCCAGCGCGTCGAGCCCGGCACGCGCGAGGTGACCTTCGTCCTCGACCTGGAAGACCTGCTCGAGCAGTGGGCCCAGGTGACGATGCGCGTCGTCGCCGAGGACACCGGCGAGCCCCTGACCGGGAGCTTGCGGATCGATTCGAACACCATGGCCAACGTGCGCGAGGGCCTCTGGTCCGGCCCGCTCCTGCCCGGGAAGCACACGCTCACCTTCTGGGCGATGGGCTACGCCCACATCCCGCTCGAGGTGACGCTCGCGCCGGGCCAGGACCTCGATCTCGGCGAGCAGCGCATCCCGCGCGAGCTCACGATCGATGGACGCCTCGTCGACGCCGACGGCCAGCCGGTCCTCGGGCGCCTCGATGTCGGCCGGCGCGAGGCCTCCGGCAGGCTGCGCTTCGAGGACGACTGGATGT
>DASVAP010000171.1:0-17466 GCA_036376275.1 Planctomycetota bacterium
CTTGGCCGCCTCGGAGATCGAGCCGCCGGTCGAGATCATGTCGTCCACGATCAGGACGTTGCGGCCCTCGACCTCGCCGATCATGTGCTCGACGGCGATCTCGGAGCCGGAGACGCGGCGCTTGTCGACGATGGCGAGGTCCGCGTTGAGCGCCTTGGCGTAGGCGCGCGCCATCTTGATGCCGCCCACGTCCGGCGTGACCACGACCGGATCGGCGATCTGCATCGCCTGCACGGCCTTGAGCAGCACCGGCTTGGCGTACAGGTGGTCGACCGGGATGTCGTAGAAGCCCTGGATCTGGGCCGCGTGCATGTCGATCGTCAGCACGCGGTCGGCGCCGCAGCGCGTGATCGTGTTGGCCACGACCTTGGCGCTGATCGGCACGCGCCCCTCGTCCTTGCGGTCCTTGCGCGCGTAGCCGTAGTAGGGCATCACGGCCGTCACGCGCCCGGCCGAGGCGCGCTTGAGGCAGTCGAGCAGCAGCAGCAGCTCGACCCAGTTCTCGTTGACCGGCGGCGCGAGCGGCTGGATCACGAAGCAGTCCGTGCCGCGCACGTCGTCGTTGATCTTGATGTCGATCTCACCGTCGGGGAAGCGCCCGACATGCGCGTCGCAGCGCGGGATGCCGAGCTCGCGCGCGACCGCGTCGGCCAGCACGGGGTGCGCCGTGCCCGAGATCAGCCGGATCGTGTCGTTGTAGCTGGGCACGCTGAGGGCTCCTTCCTGGTCCGAACGGGCACGCTCCGGGGTCACGACTGGTCCTTCTTCCTGCGCAGGGGTCGGGCGGGCACGCCGACCCAGGCCTCGCCGGGCGGGATGCTCGAGTTGCGGGTCACCACGGCGCCCCCGCCGGTCAGCGCGCCCTCGCCCACCGTGCAGGGCGCGATCAGGACCGAGCCGCTGCCGACGAAGGCCCGGTCGCCGATCACGGTCGGGTGCTTCGCCTTGCCGTCGTAGTTGGCGACGATCGTCCCGGCCCCGATGTTCGCGTGCTTGCCGATCGTCACGTCGCCCAGGTACGAGAGGTGCTTGGCCTTGGTGTGCTCGCCGACGCGCGCGTTCTTGGCCTCGGTGAAGTTGCCGATCTCCGCGCCCGGCTCCAGCACCGTGCCAGCCCGCAGGTGCGCGAAGGGGCCGACCTCGCAGTCGGCGCCGATGCGCACGCCGCGGCGGATCACGGTGCAGGGCAGGAGCCGCGCACCGGGGCCGATCTCGACGCCATGGTCGACGAAGGTCGTGGCCGGGTCCTCGACGTGGACCCCGCGCTCCATGTGCCCGGCCAGGATGCGCTGCTGGAGCACGGTGCGGGCCTCGGCCAGGTGCTCGATCGTGTTGATGCCGACGGCCTCGCGCTCGTCGGCCAGGACGCGCGCCTCGACCGTGCCGCCCTCCGCCAGGACCAGCGCCGGGACGTCGGTCAGGTACAGCTCGCGCTGCGCGTTGCGGTCGCTGAGGCGCGGCAGGTGGCGCTCGAGGTCCGCGCGGCGGAAGGCGTAGACGCCCACGTTGACCTCGCGGATGGCGCGCTGCTCGGGGCTGGCGTCCTTCTCCTCCACGATGCCCGAGAAGCGCCCGCCCTGGCGCAGGATGCGCCCGAAGCCACGCGGGCGCGTGACCTCGGCCGTGAGCATGGCCAGGCGCGCACGGTCCAGGCTCGCGCACAGCTCCTGCAGGCTGGCCAGGCCCAGCAGCGGCATGTCGCCGTACAGGACGACGACCGGGTCGGTCGCGCCCAGCTCCGGCAGGGCCTGCTGCACGGCGTGGCCCGTGCCGCGGCGCTCGGCCTGCAGCACGAAGGCGAGGCGCGCGCGCAGCTCGGGCGCGACCTCGGCCTCGGCGGCGGCCCGCACGCGCTCGGCCCCGTGCCCGACGACCAGCACCACGCGCTCGGGCTCGAGCGCGAGGGCCTGGTCGAGCACCCAGCCGATCAGCGGCCGGCCGCACAGCGGCTGGCAGACCTTGGGCTCCTTCGAGAGGAAGCGCGTGCCCGCTCCCGCGGCGAGGATCACGACCGTGCCGGCGTTGCCCATGTCTTCCCGTGCCTTCCCGCGGTGCCTTGCCAGCGGAGGGGGGGCGACCTTGTACGCGGAGGTCCGCGGCGAGTCAACGCACGCGGCGGGCGCGGGAAGGTCGCTCCGACCGTTGGCCCGCGTACCCCCATCAGGTTACGAATCGTGCCCCCGCATGGTCCCCGGAGCCCGAATCTGAAGGCGCTGCGACGAGCCTCCTCGGCCCTCGTCGGCTGGCTCGCGGACCGCGGCGTCCCGCGCCCGCTGCGCGGGCTCGTCTACGGGAGCTACTGCCGCGCCACGGGGGCCGACCCGCGCGAGGCCGAGCTCGACATGTCGGACTACCCGAGCCTGGGGGCGTTCTTCGTGCGCCGCCTGCGGCCCGGCGCGCGCGCCATCGATCCCGCGCCGGGCCTGCTCGTGGCGCCCTGCGACGGACGCCTGCAGGCCCTGGGGCGGATCGAGCGGGGAACGCTGCTGCAGGCCAAGGGCAGCGCCTATGGCCTGGACGAGCTCCTGGGCGGACCGGCGGCGGAGCTCGAGGACGCCTTCACGGCCACGATCTACCTCTCGCCGCGCGACTACCACCGCGTGCACGCCCCGCTGGCGGCCACGCTGGAGGAGGTGCGCTGGCTGCCGGGCGAGCGCCGCTCGGTGGCGCCGGACGTCCTGGCGCGTCGCGCGCGCGTGCTGGCGACGAACGAGCGCGCGGTCCTGGCGCTGGCGAGCGAGGTCGGGCGCGCCTGGCTCGTGATGGTCGGGGCCCTCAACGTCGGGCGCATCCGCGTGGTGGGCGTGGAGCCCGGGCGGGGCCCGGCCCAGCGCCTGGACTTCGCGCGCGGCGCGGAGCTGGCGCGCTTCGAGATGGGCTCGACCGTGGTCCTGATCGTGCCGGGCGCGCGCGCGGTGGCCGGGCTCGCGCCCGGCGACGCCCTGCGCCTCGGACAGCGCCTGGCCACCTTCCCGTGAGCCTCGCCGCCCCCGACCGGCGCCTCGTGCGCCTCTCGGCCGCGATCGCGCTCGGTCGCTGGGACGAGCTGCGCGCGCTGCGCCACGCGGCGCCGCCGGGCGAGCCGGACCGGCGCTGGCGCGAGGTCCTGCTGCAGAGCCACCTCTTCGCCGGCTTCCCGCGCACGGTCGAGGCCGCCGGCGTGCTGGCCGCGGCCGGCGGGCTCGGCGCGCCGGAGGCGGACGAGACCGACGAGGAGGCCCACGCGCCCGATCCGGCGGCCGGGGAGGCGCTCTTCGACGCGATCTACGGCGCGCGCGCCGCGGCGGTGCGCGCCGAGCTGGCCGGCGGCCATCCGCTGCTGGCGCGCTGGATCGCCGAGCACGCCTACGCGCGCGTCCTGGCCCGCCCGGGCCTGGCGCCCGACCGCCGCGAGCTGTGTGCCGTGGCCGCGCTCGCGGTCCAGGGCCAGGAGCGCCAGCTCGCCTCGCACGCGCGCGGCGCGGTGCGCCTGGGCGCCACGCCGGGGGAGGTCGTGGCGACCCTCGAGGAGCTCGCGCCCTGGATGGGCGCCGACGACCTCGCGCGCGCCCGCGAGGTGGTGGCCCACTTCGGACGCTGAGCCCGTCCGCGGGGACAGCCGTCAGCTCAGCGCCGTCAGGGCGCGCTCGATGCGCGGCAGCACGGCCTCGACGTCGGCCAGCGAGACGGCCCCCACGCTGAGGCGGAACCAGCCCTCGTCCGCCTCGACGCCGAAGGCGCGGAAAGGCACCAGGCCGACGCGAGCCGCGTCGAGCAGGTAGCGGCGCACGTCCTCGCCGCCCTGCAGCGTCGCGCCGGAGGGCGTGCGCCGGCCGGCGGCGGCGATGCGCACCGAGAGGTAGATCGCGCCCATCGGCGGCAGGCTCTCGACCGGCAGGCCGCGCGCGCGCATGGCCTCGAAGCCCTCGTGCAGGCGCGCCAGGCGCGCGTCGACCTCGGCGCGGAAGCTGGTCAGGAAGCGCTCGCCGGCGGCGACGTCGTCGAGGAAACGCGCCGTGGCGAGCTGCTCGGCGCGCGGCGCCCAGCCGCCGACATGGCCCAGCACGGCCGACATGCGCTCGATCACGTCGGCCGGCCCGACGGCCCAGCCCACGCGCAGCCCCGTGGCGGCGAAGGCCTTGCTGATCGCGTCGACGTAGACCGTGACGCTGGCCAGGGCCGGGACCAGCGCGCTCGGCACCACGTGGCGCGCGCCCGCGACGCACAGCTTCCAGTAGACCTGGTCGTACAGGAAGAAGAGCTCGCGCCCGCCCTGCGCGCGGCGGCGCTCGTTCTCGGCCACGAGCTCCTGCCCGATGGCGCGCAGCACCTCGGCGTCGTAGGCCGTGCCGGTCGGGTTGAGCGGCGAGCACAGCGTGACCAGGCGGGCCGTGGAGAGGTGCGGCGCGAGCTCGCGCGCGGTGGGCAGGAAGCGCGTGCGCGCCCCGCAGGGCACGGCCACGCCGCGCGCGCCCGCCAGGTGCACGTAGTGGTTGTTGTTCCAGCTCGGTGTCGGGTACACGACCGTCTCGCCCGGATCGAGCAGCGTGCGGTAGGCGACGTAGAGCAGCGGACGGGCGCCGCCGGCGACGAGCACGTTGCGCGGCTCCAGCGCGAGGTCCAGCTCGCGCGCGTAGAGGCGGCACACCGCCTCGCGCAGCTCCGGCACCCCCTCCGAGGGCGGGTAGTTCGTCTCGCCCTCCTCCAGCGCGCGCACGACGCCGCGCCGCAGCTCGGCCGGGATCGGGAACTGACGCGGGTCGAAGTCCCCCACCGTCAGGTTGCAGATCTCGGCCCCGGCCGCCTTGCGAGCGCGGATCTCGCTCGCGATCTGCAGGATCTCGGAGCCGACCAGCTCGGCCGCCATGCTCCCGACGCGGCTGCACGTGGCCTGTCCGGACGCGGCGCGCGCGCTGGCAGGAGCGGAGGACGGCGAGGTCTTCATGGCGCCCCACTCTGCGGCGCCTCCGCCGGGTTGCAACGGCAAAGTCGCGCGGGCGCCGGCGGACCGCCCCATCTTCCGCCCGGCCTCAGCGCCCGGCCTCGAGCGTGACCTCCAGCACCCGCACCGAGCCCCACGAGCGCAGCACCATCGCGCGCGCGTCGCTCGGCGGCGCCCGCAGCCCCGCCAGCGGACCGAGCGAGACCCCGTCGAGCAGCACCTCGCCCCGCCCCGAGCGACGCAGACCGCGCAGGACCAGCTCGCGCGGGGGCGCGCCCGGAACCAGCACGGCTTCGGCGCGCTTGCCCTCGCCCGCCATCAGTCGCTGCAGGAACGCGTTGGGCTCGTCCGTGCCGACCAGGAAGCGCGGCCCCGGGGCGGCGCCCGGCAGGTCGGTCCCTCCCAGGGCGAGCTGGAAGCCGGCCGCGCTGACCCACAGGAGCCGCCCCGGCGACTCGCCCTGCAGGGCCTCGAAGCGCAGGCGCAGCTCGAAGGCGTCCGGCACGAGCGGGGTGCGCAGGACGAGGCGCAGGCCGCGCTCGGCGGCGAGCTGGTCCCAGCCCAGGATCGGCTCGCGCGGCCCCAGCACCATCCCGAGCCCGTCGAAGACCCAGTCGCCGGCCTCCCAGGCGCCGAGCCGCCCCTCGTCGAAGCGGTAGCCGAGGCGCACGCGCGAGAGCGAGGTGAGCTCCAGCAGGTCCGGCGCGAAGGCGCGCTTGAGCTCGCGCTCGACGTCGTGCGGCGCGCTCTCCTCCAGGCGCGCGCGCAGGCGCAGGAGCTCGCCGCGCTGCTGCTTGACGATCCCGAGGTCGGCGAACTCGCCCAGGAGACGCGCCAGCCGGGCCTGGGCCATGCGCGGGCTGTGACGGCGGAATTCCTCGTCGAGCACGTCCGCGAGGAGCCGGCGCGCCTCGGCCAGGCGCCGCTCCTCGCGCTCGGCGCCCTGCTCGAGCTCGGCGGCGATGCGCGCCGCCAGGTCGGCCGAGAGCGCGCGCGCGGGCTCGCTGGAGGGCGACGGACCGGAGAAGAGCGCGCGCTGGGCCTCGCGCGCGCGCCCGTCGTGCAGCCGGAAGGCGGCCAGGGTCAGGCGTTCCTCGGGCGCCAGCTCGGCCTCGGCGCCGAGCCCGGCGAAGGCCTCGAGCTGCGCGCCCGGCAGCTCGGTCAGGCGCAGGACGCCCGGGATGCGGTCGGTGCGGAAGCCCTCGCCGCGCGGGTCGGCGCCGACCTCGAGGCGCGCCTCGGGGTAGACGATCGAGCCCCAGCGCAGCTCGATCGTGCGTCCGTCCAGGGCCCGCACGGCCTCGGCCGCGACGTCCAGCAGGGCGTCCAGCGCGCGCGCCTCGGCGATGCGCAGCTCGAGGCGTCGCGCCAGCTCGCCGCGCGCGGCGGCAGGCGCGCGCTCCGCCTCCATCCGCAGGCGCTCGCGCGCCTCCTCCCACAGCGCCAGCCCGCGGCCGTAGTCGCGCCGGCGCTGGGCGTCGGTGGCCAGCTCCTCGGTCGCCGCGAAGTCGGCGCGCGCGTCCTCCTCGACCAGGCTCGCCTCCAGGGCCGCCAGGGCGCGCGTCTCCTCCTCGAGGGCCTCCAGGCTCCCGCGCGGGAGCGCGCTGGGCATGGCCTCGCGCGTCAGGCGGCGGTCGAACAGCTCGCGCTCGAAGTCGTCGCGCAGCATGGCGGCCGCGGGGATGCGCGGCGAGCCGCTGCGCAGCTGGCCCTCGAGCGTGGCGCGGCGCGTGGTCACGAAGGAGCGCAGGTCGCGGTCCAGGGCCAGCCACTCGTCCTCCAGGCGCAGCGTGCGCTGGCGGAACTCGACCGCCAGGTCGTCCAGCAGGCCCGCCTGCGAGACGGACGGCAGGCGCAGCGCGAAGCCGGCCTCGGCGAACACGCCCTCCGGCGTGGGCACCTCGAGGGCCGCGAAGGCGCGCTCCCAGTCGTGGCGTGCCAGGGCCTCCTCGGAGGCGTTGATGCGCTGGCGGCGCCAGTCGAGCAGCTGCGCCTCGAGCTCCGAGAGGGCCTGGTCGGTGGCCGCCCCGAGGTTGAGCAGCAGCCGCTCGCGCCACGGCAGGAGGTCCATGCCGACCGTGGCCAGGCCCGCGAGGCCGTAGCCCGTGGCGCGCGCGAAGCGCGTCTCGAGCTCGTCGCCCACCACCTGCCAGCCGGCCGCCAGGTCGCCGGCCTCGATGTGCCCGTCGAGCTCGGCCTCGACCGCGGTGCGCACGTCGCGCACCGCGCGGCGCAGGTCGCCGTCCACGCTGCGCAGCAGCTCCTCGTACTGCGGCCGCTCGCGCAGCGGCACGCGCGACTCGAGCTGCTGGAGCTCGTAGACCATCTCGGCCGCGCGCCCGCGCCCGGCCGCATGGCGCGTGGCCAGCTCGGTCAGGGGCTCGAAGGGGCCGCCGTCGGCCTCGGCCACGGCCGGGGCCGGGGCCGCGCCGGCCAGGAAGCGCGGCACGACGAAGACCAGCGCGCCGAGCAGCGCCACCAGACCGGCCGTGGCGAGCAGCGCCGTGCGCCGCGAGGTGTCGCGGAAGCGCTGCACCGGGTCGAGGCTCCGGCGCACGACCTTCGGCGCGCGCCGCTCGCGCACGCGCTCGAGGTCCAGCAGGAGCTCGTGCGGGTCCTGGTAGCGCCGCGCCGGGTCGCGCGTGAGGCACTTGCGCAGGACCAGCGCCAGGCGCCCCGAGAGCGCCGACTCGAGCTCCTCGGGGTCCGGGATCGGCAGGTAGAGCACGCCCGAGAGCACCTCGGCGGCGCTCTCGCCGCTGAAGGGCGGGCGCCCGCACACGGCGTGGAACAGCGTGGCCCCGAAGGACCAGATGTCGCTGCGCACGTCGGCCTTGCGCGGGTCGACGGCCTGCTCGGGGCTGATGTAGTGCGGTGTGCCGAGCGTGCCGCCGGTGCCGGTGATCGAGGGGTCGTCCTCGGCCAGGGCCAGGCCCAGGTCCGCCAGGCGCGCGCCGCCGGCCCGGTCGATCAGGATGTTGGCCGGCTTGATGTCGCGGTGCACCACGCCGTGCTCCCACAGGTGCTCGAGCGCCTCGCACAGCGGGATGAAGAGGCGCAGCGCCTCGCGCTCGCGGATGCGACCCTCGGCCCGCAGGCGCTGGCCCAGCGAGGGGCCGTCCACGTACTCCATCGCGTACCACCAGCGCCCCTCGGTCTCGCCCATGTCGACGGCCGAGACGATGTGCGGGTGGGCCAGGCGCGCGGTCGTGCGCGCCTCGCGCTGCAGGCGGCGCACGATGCGGGACTCGCGCGCCAGGTGCGGGTGCAGGATCTTGATCGCCACCTCGCGGTCGACCGCGAGCTGGCGCGCGCGGTAGACGACGCCCGAGGAGCCGCGCCCGACGAAGCCAGCGATCTCGTAGCCGGGGATGCGCGGCAGCGGCTCTTCCTTGCGCAGGGCGCGTAGCGGATCGCCGGCCATCACTCCCCAAGGGTACCCGAAGGGGACGGCGCGGTTTCGGGGCGGGGCACCTCGTTGCGGGCCGAGCAGGAGCCAGCCCTCTCAGCCCATCTCCGCGGTCGTCCCCGGCCGCGCGACGCTACTCCTCCTCGCCGGCGGGAACCGGCTCGGGCCCCTCCGGCTCCGCTCCGGATCCGTCGTCGACGCCGTGGCCGCCGGCCAGCCCGTACTTCTCGAGCTTGCGCTGCAGGGCGAAGCGGCTGATGCCGAGCTCCTTGGCGGCGCGGCTCTTGTTCCCGCCGGCGCGGCGCAGGGCCTCGTCGATGGCCGTGCGCTCGAAGGTCTCGACCGCCGAGCGCAGGTCGCCGACCACCAGCGGCAGGACCGGGGCCGGCGTGGCCGCGGAGGCCGCGCCGCGCGTCAGGATGGCGGCCGTCAGGTGCTCGAGACGCACGGCCTCCTCGGCCAGGAGCAGGACGCGGCGCATCTCGTTCTCCAGCTCGCGCACGTTGCCGGGCCAGTCGTAGGCCGCGAGCACGGCCAGCACGTCGTGGCCGAGGTGCGGCGCCGGGCGGTTGGCCTCGCGCGCGGCACGCGCGAGCAGCGCGCTGGCGAGCAGCGGGATGTCCTCGCGCCGCTGGCGCAGCGGCGGGAGCTGCAGGGCCAGCACGTTGACGCGGTAGAAGAGGTCCTCGCGGAAGCGGCCTTCCTTGACCATGTCCTCGAGGTTGGCGTGGCTGGCGGCCAGCAGGCGCACGTCGACCTGCACGACCTGGTTCGAGCCGAGCGGGCGCACCTCGCCCTCCTGCAGCACGCGCAGCAGCTTCTTCTGCATCTCGGTGCTCATGTCGCCGATCTCGTCGAGGAACAGCGTCCCGCCGCTGGCCTGCTCCAGGAGGCCCTTCTTGGCCCGGTCGGCCCCGGTGAAGGCCCCGCGCACGTGGCCGAAGAGCTCGGACTCCAGCAGCGCGTCCGGCAGGGCCGCGCAGTTCTCGACCACGAAGGGCTTGTCCTGGCGCGGACCGTTGTAGTGGATCGCGCGCGCGATCAGCTCCTTGCCGGTGCCGCTCTCGCCCTGGATCATCACCGGCAGCTCGGTCGGGATGATGCGGTCGAGCTCGGAGAAGACGCGCTTCATCTCGTCCGAAGCGCCCACGATCGCGGCGTAGTCGTAGCGCCCGCGCTCGCGCTCCAGCTCGGCGCGCACGACCGCCAGCTCGCTGCCCTGGTCGCGCACCTTGCGCCCGAGCTGCTCGTTCAGGCTCTGGATCTGCTCGCTCGACTGCAGCAGGCGCTGGTTGCGCTCGCGCAGCTCGGCCACCAGGCGCGCGTTCTTGATGGCGATCGCGGCCTGGCCCGCCAGGAGCTCGGCCAGCTCCAGGTCGTCCTCGCGGAAGGCGCCGCGCTGCATGCGGTTGTCGAGGTAGAGCACGCCCTCGGTCTTGCCGTCGAGCTGGATCGGGAAGCAGATCACCGAGCGCAGGCGCAGCTCCTCGACCGAGGCCATGGCCGAGAAGCGCTCGTCGCGCCCGGCGTCGACCGAGAGCAGCGGCCGCCCGGACTCGAGCACGCGCCGCGTGATGCCCTGCGAGATGCGCGTGGCCGGCACGGGGATGTCGGTGCGGTCGAAGGAGCGCGCCACGCGCACCTTCATCTCGCGCGGGTCCTTGACCTCCTCGCCCGCGCCGCTCTTGCCGGTCAGGAGCACGAAGCCACGCTCGCCGCCCACCAGCGCCAGGGCCGAGTCCACGATCAGGCGCAGGAGCGCGGCCAGCTCGGTCTCGGACAGCAGCGCCCGCGTCACGCGCGCGAAGGTGCGCAGGCGCTCCAGGTCGCGGCGCTCGTCGGCGCCGTGCGTGTCGAAGCCGCTCACGCCGAAGTCCGGCAGCACGGCCGGGATCGGCGTCGCGCCCTCGAGCGGGGCCCCGGTGGTGGCCTTCGGGTCGATGCGCTGGGTGCGGCTCGGGTCGGCCGGCAGGCCGAGCTTCTCGATGTACAGGCGCGCGCCGCCGACCGTCAGCACGTCGCCCTCGCGCAGGGCCTGCTTCTCGACGCGCACGCCGTTGACCTGCACCCCGTTGGCCGAGCCCAGGTCGTGGATCCAGGTCTCGGGCCCCTGCTCGATCTTGCAGTGGTGGCGCGAGGCGTGCGCGCCCGCCAGGCGGATGTCGTTGTCGATCGCCCGGCCGAGCGTGACCACCGGCTTCTCGAACTCGAGCGCGGTGCGCGCGCCATCCTCCACCACGATCAGCTTCACTCGCGGCCTCCCCCCTGCCACAATCCGCACCACCGGCGGCGACCCATCGAGCTGTGCATCCGTGTGGTTCCGCACATTCCGCCAGTAGACATCCTCTCCTGTTCGGCTACGCACACCCCCCGCCCGGAGGCCCCCCTCATGACCGATAAGCCCTGGTATTCCAAAGGGTTGCGCTTCAGCTGCACACGCTGCGGAAACTGCTGCCGCAACCACGGGGCCTATGCCTACGTCTACCTGACGGAGGCCGACGTGAGCGCTATCGCCCGGCACCTCGAGCTCGACCGGGCCACCTTCCTGGCCCGCTACTGCCAGGAGGAGGGCGGCTGGGTCACCCTGCGGATGGACACGCCCGCCTGCCCGTTCCTGGGGGCCGGCAACGCCTGCGCGATCTACCCCGTGCGCCCCAAGCAGTGCGCGACCTGGCCCTTCTGGCGCGAGAACCTGGTGCGCACGACCTGGGAGGGCGAGGTCGCGGCCGACTGCCCGGGCATCGGCCAGGGTGAGCTGCACCCGCGCGCCGAGATCGAGCGCATCGCGCGCGAGAACGCGGAGTGGTACGGGGAGGAGTGAGGCGCGTGTGCGCCCCGGGCTCCGTCAGCTCCCCTTCAGCTCGGCCACGAGCTGCTCCAGGTACGCCTTGGCGTCCCCGAAGCACATCAGCGTGTTCTCGCGCTCGAACAGCGGGTTCTTGATGCCGGCGTAGCCCGAGGCGAGCGAGCGCTTCACGACGAAGACCGTGCGCGCGTCCCAGACCGAGAGCACCGGCATGCCGGCGATGGGCGACTTCGGGTCCTCGAGCGCGGCCGGGTTGCACACGTCGTTGGCGCCGATCACGATCACGACGTCCGTGTTCTGGAAGTCGCCGTTGATCGCGTCGAGGTCGAAGAGCCGGTCGTAGGGCACGTCGGCCTCGGCCAGCAGCACGTTCATGTGCCCGGGCATGCGCCCGGCGACCGGGTGGATCGCGTAGCGCACGTTGATGCCCTTCTTCTCGAGCAGCTGCGCCAGCTCGCGCACCTTGTGCTGCGCCTGGGCCACGGCCATGCCGTAACCGGGGCAGATGATCACGCTCGAGGCCGCCTCGAGCACCGGCGCCGCCTCCTCGGGCGAGGCCGACTTCACGCCGGTGTAGCCGGTGTCCTTCTGGCTCGCCGCCTGCTCGGCGAAGTTGGCGAAGAGCACGTTCGCGAGCGAACGGTTCATCGCCTTGCACATGATCTTGGTCAGGATGATGCCCGAGGCCCCCACCAGCGTGCCGGCCACGATCAGCAGGTTGTTCTGCAGCACGAACCCGGTGGCCGAGGCGGCCATGCCCGAGTAGGAGTTGAGCAGCGAGATCAC
This sequence comes from Planctomycetota bacterium, assembly GCA_036376275.1. Classification (GTDB taxonomy): domain Bacteria; phylum Planctomycetota; class UBA1135; order UBA1135; genus JABFRZ01. Next base: position 11,923 of record DASVAP010000171.1, read on the forward strand.
GACCGGCATGTCGGCCCCGCCGATCGGCACGACCAGCCCCAGGCCGAGCACCAGCGCGAGCGCGACGATCGCGAGGTGCCCCCCGAGGATCGTGTCCCCGCCCTCGGCCAGGAACCCGGCCCAGACCACGAGCCCGAGGCAGGCCACCCCGAGCACGGCGTTCAGGGCCTGCGAGCCGATCAGGCCGAGGCGGTTGCGCTGCAGGCGCCCGGAGAGCTTGAAGTAGGCCAGGAGGCTCCCGGAGAAGGTCACCGCGCCGATCAGGAGCGAGAGCCCGACCGCCAGGGCGTACTCGGCCCCCGTCGGCCCGCTGGCCAGCGTCAGCCCCGGCCGGTCCTGGCTGAAGTTGACCAGGTCCCCGAGGGCCACGCAGGCCGAGGCGGCGCCGCCCATGCCGTTCAGGAAGCCGACCATCTCCGGCATCGAGGTCATCGGCGTGCGCAGCGCGAGCAGGACGCCCACGGCGCTCCCCAGGGCCGCCCCGCCGAGCAGGACCCAGGCCTCGACCTCCCCCACCAGGAACAGCGTCGCGCCGATGGCGAGCGCCATCCCCAGCGCCGACCAGCGGTTGGCCGTGCGCGCGGTCTTGACGCGCCCCAGCAGCTTCAGCCCGAGGATGAAGAGCAGAGCCGACCCCATGTACACGAGCTCGACCCCGGTCGAGCCCAGCAGGGCGAGCGGCGTCACGAGCCCGGCTCCTTGGCCTTCGCGGTCGGCTTCTTCGTGCCGAACATGCGCAGCATGCGGTCGGTGACGAGGAAGCCGCCGACCACGTTGACCATCGCCATCGCGATCGCGCAGAAGCCCAACACCTGCCCGAGCAGCGGGTAGCCGGTGCCGGCACAGTAGAGCGCACCGACGATCGTGATCCCGCTGATCGCGTTCGAGCCCGACATCAGCGGCGTGTGCAGGGTCGGCGGGACCTTCGAGATCAGCTCGACGCCCATGAAGATCGCCAGCAGGAGGACCCAGGCACCGACCAGCAGGAAGGACAGCGAGTGCGGCGCGTCCGCGGCCTGGTCCGCGGGCACCTGGAGCAGCAGGGCCAGGCTCATCGCGCGCTCCCGGCCTGGCTCAGGGCCTGCGCCGTGGGCACGTGGTGCACCTCGCCCGCGTGCGTCAGGCGGCAGCCGGCCAGGACCTCGTCCTTGAACTCGTTCAACGCCAGCTTCCCTTCCTTGTCGACGAACAGCTTGACCAGCGCGAGCACGTTCTTGGCATAGAGCTCGCTCGCGTGCTGCGGCACGCTGGCCGGCAGGTTGGCCACGCCGACCAGCGTGACGCCCTCCTTCCGGACGATGCGGTCGAGCTCGCTGAGCTCGCAGTTGCCGCCGGACTCGACGGCCATGTCCACCACCACGGCCCCGGGCTTCATCGCGCGCACCATCGCGGCGCTGACCAGGACGGGGGCCTTCTTGCCGGGGACCTGGGCGGTGGTGATCACCAGGTCGGCCTCGGCCACGCGCTTGGCCACCTCCTCGCGCTGGCGGCGCAGGAAGTCCTCGCTCTGCTCCTTGGCGTAGCCCCCGGCGCCCTCCATGTCCGCCGCGCCCGGCACCTCGATGAAGCGCGCCCCCAGGCTCTCGACCTGCTCCTTGGCGGCCAGGCGCACGTCGGTGGCCTCGACCACGCAGCCCAGGCGCCGCGCGGTGGCGATCGCCATGAGCCCCGCCACGCCGGCGCCGAACACGACCACCCGCGCGGGCGGGACGGTCCCGGCCGCCGTCATGAGGAGCGGGCACATCTTGCCGAGGTGCGTGGCACCCAGCAGCACGGCCTTGTAGCCGGCCACGGTCGCCTGGGAGGAGAGCGCGTCCATCGCCTGCGCGCGGCTGATGCGCGGGACGAGCTCCATCGCCAGCGCGGTCACCTGTCGCTCGCGCAGGGCCGCGACGACGGCCAGCTCGCGGTGCGGCTGGAGGAACGAGACCAGGATCGCGCCCGCGCGCAGGCGCCCGACCTCGGCCACGCTGGGCGGCTGGACCTTGAGCACGAGGTCCGCGTCCCAGGCCGTGGCGGCGCGCGCCCCGGCCTCGACGTAGACGGCATCGGGGAAGCCGGCCTCGGCGCCGGCTCCGGGCTCGAACGCGAGCTCGAGCTTGGCCTGCCGCAGGCGCCGGACGGTCTCGGGCGAGAGCGCCACGCGCGTCTCGCCGGCGCGGGTCTCCTTCGGGACGAAGACGGTGGTCATGGGGCGGCTCGGCGGAGAATCGAGCGGAAGAGGATACCGGCCCTGCCCTGGCCGGACCATCGCGCTCCCGCGAGACTGGAGCGGCCCGCTCCCCCCGACCGAAGTTCTCCCCTCCCGGTGCGCCGCCGATCCTGCCTCCTCCTCGCGGGAGCCACCCTGCTCCTCTTCCCGCTCGTGCTCGAGGGCATCGTGCGCGTGCGCCAGTTCAAGCGCTACGGGACGACCGACGCGAGCTACTACCAGTTCGTCCGCGACCCGGCCACGGGCCTGCGCATCCCCAAGCCGGGCTACGAGATCGGCGGGATCAAGGTGAACTCGCGCGGCTTCCGCGGCCCCGAGATCGAGCTGCCCAAGCCCACGGGGCGCATCCGCGTCGCCTTCCTGGGCGCCTCGACCACGTTCTGCGCCGAGGCCAGCACGCTCGAGGCGACCTGGCCGGACCGCGTGGTGGCGGGCCTGCGCGCCGCGCACCCGGAGCTCGAGTTCGACTACGTGAACGGCGGCTCGGGCGGCTTCACGCTGGAGGACTCGCTGGTCAACCTGGAGCAGCGCGTCGCGCCCTTCGAGCCGGACGTGATCGTGTTCTACGAGGCCACCAACGACCTGGTGGTCGACACGCGCCGCCTGGCGATCCAGGCCGGGCTCTACGAGCACAAGCAGAAGGACCACTCGGAGGTCGGCGAGTGGTGGCTGACCTACTACCTGATCGAGAAGAACGTGCTGCGCGTCCTGCGCATGTTCCAGGGCGGAGCGAAGCTCGACTTCGACGCGCGCCAGCTCTCGCGCGGCTACGACGAGCGCCTGCGACGCCTGGTGGCCGCGGCCCAGGCGCGCGCGCCGGTCGTGGCCCTGGTCACCTTCGCGATCCAGATCCGCCGCGACCAGGCTCCAGAGCGCCAGCGCTCGGCCGCCGCCTCGGCGCTCTTCTACATGCCCTTCCTCGACCCGCCGCGGCTGATGGACGGCTACGCCGAGTACAACCGCGTGCTGTGCGAGGTGGCGCGCGCGACCGGGGCGGTCCTGATCGAGGGCGAGGAGACCATCCCGGGCGACGCCACGCACTTCGCCGACACGGTCCACCTGCGCGACCCGGGCCTGGCCCTGCAGGCCGAGCGGGTGCTGGCCGGGCTGCTGGCGGCCCCGGCCTTCCGTGAGCTGGTGGCCGCGCGCGGCCCCTCCGTGGTCGGGGACGGAAAGAAATAGCGTCCCACGGCGAGCCCTCCCGGCAACAAGGGCACGATGACGGATTGCAGGACTCGGCGCCGTGCCGCATCCTGAGGTCCTCCCCCCTCCTGCCCCCCCGGAGCCCCTCGATGAGAGTCCCCCTGCGCCTGGGCCTGGCCCTGGCCGCTCTGCCCCTCTGCACCCTGCACGCCGACGAGGACCGCGGCACGTTCCGCCCCTACGTCTCGCCGCGCCACAGCGGTCAAGGACGCGTCCCGTTCACCGCGAGCAACGTCAACCTGATGAGCTGGCTCCCGCTCGGGAGCCTGTCGGGTAGCGCGACCTCGGGCAACGACTGCTGGGGCTACACCAGCCCCTCGGGGCGCGAGTACGCGATCATCGGCTGCGACGACGGCACCGCCTTCGTCGAGGTGACCGACCCGGGCGCGGCGCAGCTCCTGTCGTTCCACTCCGGGCCGGTCAGCCTGTGGCGCGACATGAAGGTCTTCGGCGACAACGCCTACGTCGTCAGCGAGGGCGGCAGCGGGATCCAGGTCTTCGACATGTCGGCCATCGACTCGGGCACCGTGACCCTGGTCGGCACGCAGACGAACGGCGGCTGCACGACGGCCTCGCACAACGTCGCGATCGACACGACCTCGGGCTTCCTCTACCGCTGCGGCGGCAGCAGCGGTCCCTGCAGCGGTGGCCCGCAGGGCCTCGTGATCTACAACCTCAACACGAACCCGAACAACCCGCCCTTCGCCGGGCAGTGGAACAACCGCTACGTGCACGACGCCGTCGTGGTCGTCTCCACGCGGCCGGGCGCGCTCAACGGCCAGCAGCTCGCCTTCTGCGCGGCCGACGACGGCTCGGGCGGCGGCACGGCCAACCTCCACATCCTGAACGTCACGAACAAGGCCAGCATCACGACCGTCGCCACCTCGGCCTACACCAGCAACGCCTTCTCGCACCAGGTGTGGCTGACGCCGGACCAGCGCTACGCCTACCTGAACGACGAGCTCGACGAGTCGACCTTCGGCTTCACGACGCGCACGCGCATCTTCGACGTCTCGAACCCGGCCGCGCCCGTGTTCCTGGGCTTCTTCACCTCCGGCGTGCCCGCCATCGACCACAACCTCTACGTCACGGCCGACAAGATCTTCGAGGCCAACTACCGCAGCGGCCTGCGCGTGTTCGACAACACGATCCCGACCGCGCCCAGCGTCTACGGCTTCTTCGACACCTACGAGGCCGACGACCTGCCCGAGTTCAACGGCCTGTGGAGCAACTACCCGTTCTTCCCCAGCGGCACGGTGATCGGCAGCGACATCGAGAAGGGCCTGTTCGTCTTCCGCCTGGGCGCGCCGACGCTGAGCTTCGACTTCCCGAGCGGCCTGCCGGAGTTCATCGGCCCCGGTGGCGGGACGGTCGACTTCGAGGTCAGCGAGAACCTGCCGGGTGACCTGCAGCCGGGCACGGTCGAGTTCCACTTCTCGACCGGCGGCCCGTTCACGACCGTCTCGGCCACGCACCTGGGGGGCGACCTCTACCGCGCCACGCTGCCCGCCGCGCCCTGCGGCGCGCAGCTCGACTACTACGTCAGCGCGCAGTCCGTGGACGACGTGACCTGGACCGACCCGCCGGCGGCGCCGACCCAGGCGCACCTGGCGACCGCCGCCTACGGCGAGCTCGTGGCCTTCACCGAGAACTTCGAGGCGAACACCGGCTGGCAGGTCGACCTGGCCGCTGACCTGACGGGCTTCTCCACGGCCACGACCGGGACCTGGGTGCGCTCCAACCCGGTCGGCTCCGCGGCCCAGCCCGAGGACGACCACTCGGCTCCCGGCACGAACTGCTTCGTGACGGCCAACGGGGCGGTCGGCGGCGGCGTGGGCGACGCGGACGTCGACAGCGGGGCCACCAGCCTGCGCTCGCCGGTGCTGAACGCCGCGGGCCTCTCCGACCCGTACATCAGCTACTGGCGCTGGTACTCGAACAGCGCCGGGGCGAGTCCGGGCGAGGACACGCTGACGGTCCACATCTCCAACAACGGCGGCACGAGCTGGGTGCTGCTCGAGACCGTCGGTCCGACCGGCCCCGACGTGCTCGGCGGGTGGATCCACCACATCGCGCGCATCGCCGACTTCGTCACGCCGACGAGCAACATGCGCCTGCGCTTCCGCGCC
>DASVAP010000174.1:0-12146 GCA_036376275.1 Planctomycetota bacterium
CGCTCCTCCGGTTCCGACCAGAGGAGAAGAGGAGCGCGGAGACGCGGAGGGAAGACGCGGAGGACGCGGAGAAGAAGGAGGAAGGAGGGGGAAGCCAGAGAAGCCCGGCCGACGGTCAGGGAAAGGCCTCCCGAAGGCCGATGTTCGGAGCGGTCCCCGAGCCCCGCCGGCCCCCCGGCGCGGGTCTCTCCCCGCATGTCCGAACGCCCCAAGCGACCCATGCCGCGCTTCTCGGCCGCGGCGCGCGAGCGGCTCGCCCGCGCGCTCGCCACCGAGGCGGTCCCCCCCGCGGAGGGCGCACCGCTCCTGCGCCGGGAGCGCGGCGGGGTCGACCCGCTCTCGACCGCGCAGGAGCGCCTGTGGCTCGCCGAGGAGATCCTCGGGCCGAGCCCGCTCTACCACGTGCCCCTGGCGGCCCGGCTCTCCGGCCCGCTCGACGTCGGCGCGCTCGAGCGCGCGCTGAACTCCCTGGTCCTGCGGCACGACGTGCTGCGCGCGCGCTTCGTGCGCGGCGAGGAGGGCGTCCACCAGCACACGCTGCCCGCCGTCGACCTGCGCCTCGTCCCCCAGGACCTGGCCGACGTCCCGCCGGCCGAGCGCGAGGCGCGCGCCCTGGCGCTCGCGCGCCGCGAGCTGCGCCGGCCCTTCGACCTGGCCCAGGGCCCGCCGATCCGCGCAGCGCTGTGGCGCCTGGGCACCGAGGAGCACCTGCTGCTCCTGACGCTGCACCACCTCGTGTGCGACGGGGCCTCGATGCGCATCCTGACGGACGAGCTGGCCGAGCACTACGCGGCCGAGCGCGCCGGCCGCCCGCTGAGCCTGGTCGAGCCCGAGCTGCAGCACGGCGACTACGCGCGCTGGCAGCGCGAGATCGCGCGCGAGGCCCCCGCCCGTGAGGCGGTGGCGCACTTCGTCGCGCGCCTGCGCGGCCCGCTCCCGGCACTCGAGCTGCCCACCGACCACCCGCGCCCCCGCCGCTGGACGCCGCACGGCGCGTGGCGCACGCGCCGGCTGGAGGCCAGCCTGGGCGCCTCGCTGGTCGAGCTGGCCCACGCGCACGGCGCGACGCCCTTCCAGCTCTTCCTGACGGCCTTCCACGTTCTGCTCCACCGCCTGAGCGGCCAGGGCGACCTCGTGGTCGGGATCCCGATCGACCTGCGCGAGCGGAAGGAGCTCGAGCGCATGCCGGGCTTCCTGGTGAACACCCTGACGCTGCGCACGAGCCTGGAGGGCAGGCTGAGCTTCGTCGAGGCCCTGGCGCGCGTGCGCGAGACGGCCCTGGAGGCCACGGCGAACCGCGCGGCGCCCTTCGAGGCCGTGGTGGAGCGCGCCTTCGAGGGCCGGGCGGGCGAGCGCGACCCCGCGCGCGCGCCGCTCTTCGACGTGATGTTCGACCACCGCGCGAACCTGGTCCACGAGCTGCGCCTGGCGGGCCTGGCCTCGGCGCGCCTCGTGCTCGAGGACGAGCTGCACACCGGCACCTCGAAGGTCGACCTGGCGCTCTACACCGAGCTCGGGCACGGCGGCTTCCGCGTCTCGGCCGAGTTCCGCACGGACCTGTTCGAGCCCGCCACGATCGAGCTCCTGCTCGAGCGCTTCGAGGTCCTGCTGGCCGACCTGGCCGCCAACCCGCAGGCGCGCCTGGAGGAGCTGGCGCTGATCGGGCCCGGCGAGCGCGAGCAGCTGGCGCGCTGGTCGCGCGGCCCGCTGGTCCCGGGCTGCGAGACGACCGTGGACGCCGTGCTGGCCGAGCGCGCCGCGGCCCGCCCCGAGCACGTCGCGCTCGTGCACGGGACGCGGCGCGTGAGCTACCGCGAGCTCGAGGCGCGCGCGAACCGGCTGGCGCGCCACCTGATCGCGCGCGGCGCGCGGCCGGGCGAGCCGATCGCCGTGTGCCTGGCGCGCACGGACGAGCTGGTGGTCGCGCTGCTGGCGATCCTGAAGAGCGGTGGCGCCTACCTGCCACTCGACCCGAACTATCCGGCCGAGCGCCTGCGCTTCATGCTGGCGGACTCGGGCGCACACCTCTTGCTCACCGAGACGGCCCTGGCGGGCGCCCTGCCGCGCGCGGGGCTCGAGTGCCTGTGCCTGGACGCGCTCGGCGAGGAGCTCGTGCGCCGGTCCGCCGACGCACTACCGCCGCGCGCCGGCCCGGGGGATCCGGCCTACCTGATCTACACCTCGGGCTCGACCGGGACGCCCAAGGGCGTCGCCTGCCCGCACCGCGGCGTGCTGCGCCTCTTCCGCTCGGCCGCGGACCAGGAAGCGTGGCTGCGCTTCGACGAGCGCGTGCGCATGGTGCACCTCGCGCCCGAGTCCTTCGACGCCGCCGTGCTGGACATCTGGGGGCCGCTCCTCGGCGGGGGCACGCTCGTGCTCCATCCCGAGAAGACGCCCACGCTCGACGGCCTGGCGCGCGTGGTCGAGGAGCACGCGATCGACACGCTGTTCCTGACCACGGCCCTGTTCCACGCCCTGGTCGACGAGGCGCCCGAGACGCTGGCGCGCCTGCGCCAGGTGGCGACCGGGGGCGAGGCGCTCTCGCTGGCGCACCTGCGCCGCGCGCGCGAGCGCTGCCCGGAGCTCGCCATCGCCAACTGCTACGGCCCGACCGAGGCCACGGTGATCGCCACGACCTGGAGCGCGCCGCGCACGCTGCCGGACGAGCTCGCCAGCGCCCCGATCGGGACGCCGATCGGCAACACGAGCGTGCACGTGCTCGACGAGGGCCTGCGGCCGGTACCGCTCGGCGTCGTCGGCGAGCTGGTGGTCGGCGGCGACTCGATCGCGCGCGGCTACTGGCAGCGACCCGAGCTGACCCGCCAGCGCTTCGTGACCCTGCCGACGGGCGAGGTCGGCTACCGCACCGGCGACCGCGTGCGCTGGCGCGCGAGCGCGGGCGGGGCCGTGCTCGAGTACCTCGGGCGCGGCGACGAGCAGGTCAAGATCCGCGGGCACCGCATCGAGGCCGGCGAGATCGAGGCCTGCCTGGCCGCGCACCCCGCGGTCGCGCGCGCGCTGGTCGTGGCACGCGAGGACGTGCCCGGGACGAAGCGCCTGGTGGCCTACGTCGTGCCCGCCGGCGAGCGCCCGAGCCTGGCCGAGCTGGCCGCCCACGCGGCGCGGTCACTGCCCGAGTACCTGCGGCCCGAGGCCTGCGTGCTGCTCGACGAGCTGCCGATCACGCCCGGCGGCAAGGTCGACCGCGCGCGCCTGCCGGCGCCCGAGGCGACGCCCGCCGCCCAGCGCAGCCGGCCGCGCGGGGCGACCGAGGAGCTGCTGGCGAGCCTGTGGAGCGAGCTCCTGAAGGTGCCCGACGTGGCGCGCGAGGACGACTTCTTCGCGCTGGGCGGCCAGTCGCTGGCCGCCACCGTGCTCGCGGCGCGCGTGCGGCGCCACCTCGGGCTCGAGCTCCCCCTGGCGGTGCTCTTCCGCGAGCGCTCGCTGGCCAACCTGGCGCGCCACCTCGACCAGACCCGGCGCGGGGCCGAGCGCCCGGGTCCGACGAAGCGCGCCGGCGCGGGCCCGGCGCCGCTCGCGCCCAACCAGCGCGGCCTGTGGTTCCTGCAGAAGCTCGCGCCCGCGAGCCCGTTCTACAACGTGCCCTTCGCGCTGCCGCTCGTGGGCCGGCTGGACGTCGAGGCCCTGCGCCGCGCCCTGGCGGAGATCGTCACGCGCCACGCGGCCCTGCGCACGCGCTTCCCCCTGCTCGACGGCGAGCCGGTGCAGGTCGTGGATCCCCCCCCCGGCCTCAGCGCCGGGGGTGGGCCCGGGACCGGCGGGCTCCAGCCCGACTCCATCCTGACGATCGAGGACGCCGCGCCGGAGAGCGGCGCGCGCGGCGCTCCGCTCGAGCGCTTCGCGCGCGAGCCGTTCGACGTGGAGCGCGGCCCGCTCTTCCGCGCCCGGCTCGTGCGCGAGTCGGACGAGCGCGCGACGCTGGCGATCAACGTCCACCACCTCGTCTTCGACGGCTGGTCGTTCGAGGTCTTCGTGCGCGAGCTGGCCGAGCTCTACGGCGCCTTCGCGCGCGGCCGGGGCGCGCCCCTGGAGGCACCGGCGCTGCAGTACGCCGACCACGCCGCCTGGCTCGCGGCCGCCTCCGCCGCCGGCGACGCGGAGCTCGCCTTCTGGAGGGAGACCCTGGCTGGCGCGCCGCCCGTGCTCGAGCTGCCGCTCGACCACCCGCGCCCGGCGCGACCCTCCTGGCGCGGCGCCAAGGTCCAGCGCGCGCTCCCGGCCGCGATGGTCGCGCGCCTCGAGGCCTTCGCGCGCGCCGAGGGCGCGACGCCGTACCTCGCGCTGCTCACGCTGACGCAGGTCCTGCTCGCGCGCTACGCCGGGGTCGAGGACCTGGTGGTGGGCACGCCCGTCGCCGCGCGGCCCACCGCGGAGTGCGAGGGCCTGATCGGCCTGTTCCTGAACGTGCTCCCGATCCGCGCCGACCTGGCCGGCGCCCCCAGCTTCCGCGAGGCGCTGCGGCGCACGCGCGAGCGCGTCCTGGCCGCCCACGCGCACCAGGACGTGCCCTTCGAGCGCATCGTCGAGGCCGTCGGCGGCGAGCGCGACCCGGCCGTGACGCCGATCCACCAGGTGCTCTTCAGCCTGCGGCGCGCCTCGGCCCCGGTCGCCAGCGCCGACCTCGTGCTGGAGCCGGCGGTCGAGCTCGACGCGGCCAGCGCCAAGACGGACCTGGCCGTGACGGTCGAGGAGCGCCCGGCCCGCGACGGCGTGCCGGCCGACTGGCTGCTCGACCTGACCTTCGCCACCGACCTGTTCGCGCCGGCCACGCTCGTGCGCCTGGCCGAGCACTTCGAGCACCTGCTCGGTGCCGCCCTGGCCGAGCCCACGCGGGCGGTGTGGGAGCTCGGCATGATGGGCCCGGCCGAGCGCGCGCGCCTGGAAGCCTGGAGTGGCCCGACCCCCGACTACCCGCGCGACGTCGGGCTGGCGGCCCTGTTCGAGCGCATCGCCGCACGCCGCGCCTCCTCGATCGCGCTCGTCCTGGAGAGCGAGACGCTGTCCTACGGGGCCCTGAACGAGCGCGCCAACCGCCTGGCGCGCCAGCTGGTCGCGCTCGGCGTGCAGCGCGGCCATCGCGTCGGCCTGTGCCTCGAGCGCTCCTTCGACATGCTCACGGCCACGCTGGCGATCCTGAAGGCCGGCGGCGCCTACGTGCCGCTCGACCCCGGCTATCCGCCCGAGCGCCTGGCCTTCATGCTGCACGACGCGGGCATCGCCGTCCTGCTGACGGACGGGGCCAACGTCGAGCGGCTGCCCGAGACGGGCGCGCGCAAGCTGGTCGTCGAGGAGCTCGACCTCGACCTCCACCCGGGCCACGACCTGCCGGCACGGGCCGCCGGCGGCGACCCCGCCTACGTGATGTACACCTCGGGCTCGACCGGCAAGCCCAAGGGCGTCGTGATCCCGCAGCGCGCGATCGCGCGCCTGGTGCTGAACAGCGATTTCGCGCGCCTGGACGAGACGCGCACGTGGCTGCAGCTCGCGCCGATCTCGTTCGACGCGGCCACGCTGGAGATCTGGGGCGCGTTCCTGCACGGGGCCAGGCTCGTGCTCTGCCCGGAACGGGTGCCGACGCCGGAGGAGCTCGAGCGCGTGCTGCTCCAGAACGGCGTCACGAGCCTGTGGCTGACGGCCGCGCTGTTCAACGCGCTGGTGGACGAGCGCCCGCAGGCCCTGGCCGGGGTCGACCAGTGCCTGACGGGCGGCGAGGCCCTCTCCGTCGCCCACGTGCGCCGCGCCTACGCCGCCCTCCCCGCCACGGTCGAGCTGATCAACGGCTACGGCCCGACCGAGAACACGACCTTCACCTGCTGCCATCCGATCCCGCGCGACCTCCCCGCGGACACGCCCTCGATCCCGATCGGGCGGCCGATCGCCAACACCAAGGTCCACGTGGTCGACGCGCGCCTCGCACCGGTGCCGATCGGCGTGCCGGGCGAGCTCGTCACCGGCGGCGACGGCCTGGCGCTGGGGTACCTGGAGCGGCCCGAGCTCGACGCCGAGCGCTTCGTGCCGAACCCCTTCGGCCCCGGGAAGCTCTACCGCACCGGCGACCGCGTGCGCTGGCTGGCGGACGGCACGCTCGAGTTCCTGGGGCGCATCGACGACCAGGTGAAGATCCGCGGTCACCGCATCGAGCCGGGCGAGGTCGCGACGCTGCTCGGCACCCATCCGGGCCTGGCGAAGGCCTTCGTGACCGTGCACGTGAACGCACAGGGCGAGAAGCTCCTCGTGGCCTACGTCGAGGCGCGCGCGGCGCGCGCCCCGGAGGCCAGCGAGCTCACCGCCTGGCTGGCCGAGCGGCTGCCGGACTACATGGTGCCCTCGGCCTTCGTCGCGCTGGACGCGCTGCCCATGAACCAGAACGGCAAGGTCGATCGCAGGCGCCTGCCCGAGCCGGTCTTCGCGGCCCGCTCGGGCCAGCGCCCGCGCAACGAGATGGAGGCCCACCTCGCGGCGCTGTGGGAGCAGATCCTGGGCGTCGAGGGCGTCGGGCCGGAGGACGACTTCTTCGAGCTGGGCGGGCACTCGCTGCTGGCCGTCAAGCTGGTGCAGGCGATCCGCGAGGCCTTCGGGCAGGAGCTCGAGCTGAGCGAGCTGCTGGCCGCCCCCACCCTCGTGGCCCAGGCCCAGCGCCTGTACCTGGGCGTCGGCACGAAGAGCTCGGGGGCCGTCGTCAAGCTGCAGCCGAAGGGCACGCGCCCGCCGGTCTTCTGCGTGTGCTCCCTGGGCGGAACGGTGCTCAATCAGCGCCCGCTGGCCCTGCGCCTGGGCCCCGACCAGCCCTTCCACGGCCTGCAGGCCATCGACCTCGAGCGCGAGCTCGGACACCCGGCCGCGATCGAGGACTACGCCGCGGCCTACGTCGCGGCGATGAAGAAGGTCGCCCCGCGCGGTCCCTACGTGATCGGTGGGCACTCCTTCGGCGGCATCGTCTCCTACGAGATCGCCCAGCAGCTCACGCACCGGGGCGACGAGGTCGCGCTGCTCTTCATCCTCGACTCCGCGCTCCCGAACCTCGACAAGAGCGCGCTCGACCGGCTGGCCTCGGTCTTCGCCTTCCTGCGCGGGCTGCCCTACGTCCCGGCCGAGGCCCTGAGCCAGCTGCGCCGCAATCCCGAGGAGCTCACGCGCGCGCTGCGCCAGAAGCTGCGCTTCGTGGCCGGCAAGGCCAAGGGTCCGCGCCCGCTCGGCCCGCCCCCCGCCGCGTCACCGGCCGTCCCGACCCCGACCGGCACCGAGGCCATGGACATCCGCGACGTGGTCGAGATGTCGCACTGGCCCGAGAACAACCAGCGCATCGCCGCGCGCCACTGGGCGGCGGTGATGCGCTACCGCCCGAAGCCCTACCCGGGCCGCATCACGCTCTTCCGCTCGCGCTTCCAGTCGCCCTTCCTCGGCCTCGGCAGCATGATGGGCTGGGATCGCGTGGCCCTGGGCGGCGTCGAGGTCGTGCGCGTGCCGGGCGGGCACCTCTCGGTGCTGCAGCCGCCCAACGTGGACGTGCTCGCGCGCCGGCTCGTCGAGCGCCTGCAGCGCCGCCGGCTGGCGGCCTGAGCCCAGGACGCGCGTAGCGCATACTGGCGCGCATGCCCGCGCCGCTGCTGCTCGCCCTGCTCCCGCTGCCCCAGGTCGCCGAGCGGGCGGTCGATCCGGCGTCGGGGCACACCTACGTGCGCAGCGCCGAGCCGCTGACCGTCTTCGAGGCCGACGCCCTGGCGCGGCACGCTGGCGGGACGCTGGTGAGCCTGACCTCGGCCGAGGAGGAGACCTTCGTGCTCGACAACTTCGGGGCCGAGGAGGGCTACTGGATCGGCCTGGAGTTCCCGCGCGAGGCGTGGCACACGGGCGAGCCCTACGCCTTCACGCACTGGTTCCGTGGCCAGCCCGACGGCGGCGCGCGCGAGCCCTTCACGGTGCTGAACTTCGGCGAGCCGGGGGCCTGGGGCGACCTCGCGGGCGACGCGGAGAAGGAGCTCTACCGCGCGCTGATCGAGTTCGAGCCGGGGAAGGCGCCGGCCGAGCTGCCGGCCCTGCCGCCGCGGCCGGAGAACCGCGGGGTGCTGCTCCTCGCGATCCAGGACCTGAGCCTGCGCGAGCTCGAGAGCGCGCGCCTCCCGAACCTGGCGGCGCTCTGGAAGGAGGCCGCCTGGACCTCCGACGCGGCGGCCGAGCCGGATGCGCTGGCGAGCCTCGGTGCGCTGGTGTGGGGCGTCGGCGCGGCGAAGAGCCGGCTCGCGCTGGCGCGCCCCCAGGAGGCGGCGCTGCAGACGCAGGAGAGCCTGCTGGCGCGCCTCGAGCGCGCCCTGCCGCGCGTCTCGACCGCGGCGCTGCTCGACGACGCGGCCGCCAGCGGCATCCTTATGGATGGGCGCGTCGACCTGCGCGTCGCCTCCGCGAGCGCGCGCAAGGGCGGCTCGGCCGAGGCCGCGGTGAAGGCCCTGGCCCTGCCGGCGCCGCTGTGCGTCGTCGCCGCCTGGACGCGCTTCACCGTCCCCGGGGCCGAGCCGGAGCCGGAGGCGCGCCGCGCGCAGGAGCTGGCGGCCATCGACCAGGAGCTCGGGACCCTGCTCGCCGCGCTGCGCGCGCGACCCGAGTTCGCGGCCGAGGACTGGTGGATCGCGCTGACGGGGCTCGTGCCACCGCAGGCGAGGGCGCCGAGCAAGAAGCCGACCCCGGAGGAGCTGCGCGCGCGCAGCGGAGTGCCGCTCGGGCTCGTCACGCGCGCGCGCGGGCCGGGCGAGCTGCTGGAGGAGATCGCGCTGGTCGACCTCGTGCCCAGCGCCCTGGCGCACCTCGGGCTCGAGCCGCGGCGCTCCTTCGGGCTCGACGGGCGGCTCCTGACGCCCGGGCGCGCACCGGAGCTCGGCCAGGACCTGGTCGTGAACGGCGGGGCCGAGGAGCCGCCCGGCTACGCGCACGTCACGGCCGAGAGCCCGCACCTCACCGGCTGGCGCCAGCTCGGCGGCTTCCGCGCCGCGCCGCACGCCCCCGGGCTGGCGGGCGATCCCGGGCCCGAGGTGCGCGGCCGGAACGCCTTCCAGGGCAGCGCCGGGGCGCGCCTGGAGCAGACGATCGACCTCGCCGCCCTGGCGGAGGAGATCGACCGCGGAGCGCTGCGCTACGAGCTCTCGGCCCTGCTCGGGCTCGCGCGCGACTCCACCGCCGGCGTCGCGCTCGAGCTCGAGTTCCTGACCGAGAGGCGCCGCCCGATCGAGCGCGCGAGCCTGGCCCTGCCCGAGCCGGCGCGGAAGGACCAGGGCCTGCGTCGGGCCGGCTGGACGCCGCTCGCGCTCTCCGGACGCCTCCCCCGGCGCACGCGCGCCCTGCGCCTCGCGCTCGCCGCAGCCGGACCGGAGGCGCTGGTGGACGCCGTGCGCCTCGTGTGTGGGCGCGACTGAGAGCTGCGCCCGCGCACGACGGAGCCACCGATGTCCCGGTCCGGCTGGACGAGACGAAAGCCACTCCCAGGGCCGCCGGGTCTACACCCTGCCTGCGGG
Organism: Planctomycetota bacterium; assembly: GCA_036376275.1. Lineage (GTDB taxonomy): Bacteria > Planctomycetota > UBA1135 > UBA1135 > JABFRZ01. The sequence goes on from DASVAP010000174.1 coordinate 9,525, forward strand.
GGAACCGCACTTCGGCGACCCAGGGAGCAGCTTCTCCCTCCTCCCTCTACAACCGCCCGGCGGGCCTCGGCCGCAGCGTTTTCTCGGAGAAATCTGGCACGCCCGGCCGATTCCCGGCGATCCGAGGGCATGCGCCTGGCGTCCGGCTTCGCCGTCGGCGGTGATCAGGGCGGGATCGAGCAGCCGATGGCCGGCGCCCAGGGCCGGCCCGGGCGCGTGCCCGCGAGCACGGCCTCCAGTGCCGCGCGGAGGTCGCGCACGGTCGGGGCCGCGCGCTGCTTGCCGAAGTCGACGTAGCGGTCGTCGATGCGGCCGCGGTAGACGAGCTCGCCGTCCGGCAGGAAGACGCAGGCCTCGGGCGTGGTCGCGGCCCCGGCGCGGGCCACCAGCTCGTGCCCGGGATCCAGCAGCGCCGGGAAGGGGTAGCCGTAGGCCGCGTGGTGCGCGCGGACCTCCTCCGCGTCGCGCGTGCCGTCGGCGTAGACGAGGAAGAAGGCCACGCCGCGCGGGGCGAGCTCGGCGTGCAGGCGCCCGAGCTCCGGCGCGTAGGCGTTGGCGATCGGGCACTCCGTGTCGGAGAAGACGAGCACGGTCGCGCGCGCGTCGCTGCGGGCCAGCGGGTCGAGCGCCCGGCCGTCGAGGTCGCGCACACGCGTCGTCGAGCAGCCCGCGAGCAGCGCCAGGAGCAGCGCGGCGAGCCTCATCGGGTCGGATCCGCGTCCGCGAGGCGCAGCCGGGCCTCGGCGAAGGCCGGCTCGTCGGGCTCGAAGCGCGTGGCGAGCTCGAAGCGGCGGAAGGCGTCGGCACGGTGCCCCTCGCGCTCCGCCAGCAGGCCCAGCACGTAATGGGCGCCGCCCGCGTCGGCCGCGATCTCGAGCGCCCGCGCACACAGCTCGCGGGCGCGCTCCGGCCGGTCGCTCGCGAGCTCGAGCCGCGCCAGGTTCCACAGCGCCTGGAGGTGCTCGGGGTTGCGCGCCAGGGCCGCCTCGAGGCGCGCGCGGGCCGGCTCGGTCTCGCCGCGGCGCGCCAGGACCTCGCCCAGGGCCGCGTTGGCGAGGAAGTTCGTCGGGTCGTTGGCCACCACGAGCTCGAGCGTGGCCTGGGCCTCCTCCAGCTTGCCCAGCTCGCGCTGGGCGCGCCCGAGCTGGAAGTGGAGCCTCCCGAGGGTCGCGCCGCGGGGCTTCGCGCGGATCGCGCGCGCGAGCGTCGCCACCGCCGCCTCGGCCTGCCCGGCCAGGATCTGCGCCTGGCCGAGGCGCAGGAGGCCCTCGGGATCGTCTGGCGCCCGCGCCAGCATGTCTCCGGCGACGCGCAGCGCGCCCTCCGCGTCGCGCCGGCGCAGGCAGTACTTGAAGACGTCGTCGCGCAGGGCCTGGTTCGCGGGCTGGGTCGCCAGGGCGCGCTCGGCGTAGCGCTGGTCCACCGTGTAGGAGAGCTGCACGAAGTCGTGGTAGAGCAGCGGCCGGTCCCACTCGCTGGTCAGGACCTGGAGCTGGAGCTCGGCCATCTCGTCGCTCGACTGGAACCCGTAGCGCACGCGCCGTGGCGGCTGGTGCGGGTTGAGCGGGTTGGCCGCCGTGTTGTCGTAGACGTAGCGCGCGTGCACGACGGTGCCCTTCGGCAGCGCGAGCGGCTCGGCGTAGAAGTACTCCTCCTGCCAGTTGAAGTCCCAGCTCGGGATGTGGATCAGCGCCTGCTCGCTCCCGTCCGGCAGGACGGCCCAGCCGCGCAGGTCCTTGCCCAGATAGTGCGCGTGCGGGTAGACGCCGTGCAGCGAGACGTCGACCGGCAGCGTGTACTGCTCCTCGATCACGTAGTCCGCCTGCCCGGCCGGGATGTCGATGTCGCGCGACCACAGGCGGATCGCCAGCGGGTGCCTGGTCGGCGGCGCGTCGGCGAAGTAGAGCCCGACCACGACGCGGATCGGTTCCGGCCTGCCCGCTGGCCGCAGGTGGAGCTGCAGCACGACGTCGAGGGTCTCGTCGAGCGTCCAGGCAATGCCCGGCTCGTACTCGATGGCGCCCTTGCCCGGCGTCCAGCTCACGAACTGCCCGTTGGGCGGGCGCAGGACGCCCAGGCCCATGCTCTCGTAGCCCGGCTCCGGATCGCGCCGGTCCTCGGCGCGCGCGTGGCCCGAGCCGTCGACGAACAGGATCGCGTGGTGCAGCACGGCGCGGTTGTCGGGCCGGAACTGGAGCGCGCGCACGTGACGCGTGCCGGCCTCGACCGGGCGCGGGATGACGAAGTTGCGGTACACGTCGCGGCCCTCGGCCGGGACGGTGTAGGCCTCGCTCATCGTCACGACGCGGTCCGGCGGACCGAGCTGCCAGCCGCTCGCGAAGACGGGCGCGGGCGGGAGCGCGGCGGGCTCGCCCCGCGGACAGCCCGCCGCGAGCCAGGCCCGGAAGGTCGCGATCTCGGCCTCCCTCAGCGAGCGGTCGCCCTGGAAGGCGTTCACGCTCGAATCCGGCAGCCAGGGCGGCATGAAGCGCTCCTCCGTGACGCGCACGATCTGCGCGGCGCGCTTCTGGACGTCCTCGTAGGTGAGCAGCGCGAAGGGCGCCGCCTCGCCCGGGCGGTGGCAGGGCGCGCAGCGCGCGAACACGATCGGCGCCACGTCGC
>DASVAP010000176.1:0-5063 GCA_036376275.1 Planctomycetota bacterium
CCGGACGCCCCACGAGCGCGCGAAGCGCGCGCTCCGGACCGCCTGGCGCCCTTCGAGAGCTCGACCGCACGGGCGCCAGCGGGCCGGACAAGCGGGTCACGGACGAGGGCGGGGCCCCAGGGGGCGAGCCCACTCCAAGCAGCCCCAGCCCGACACGAAAGCCCGAGGCTCCCAGGAGAAAACACATTCGAAGCCCCACGGACGCGCCCTTCGTCCCACCGCCCTCCCTCCGCCTCGCCGCGCTCCTCCGACTCAGCGCCCACGCGCCTTCGGCTGCGCATGCCGCTCCAGCTCGATCGCGCTCGGCGGCGCACCACCGTCCCGGCCCGTGAGCAGCGCCCCGAAGGCCGAGGCCTCGGTCTTGTCCTCCACCAGCACCGCCAGCAGGTGCTTTCCCGGCTCGAGCACGAGGTCGAGCGCGAAGTCCGGCCGCACGACCAGCGCCCGCCGCCGCTCGCGCGAGAGCCGCTGGCCGTCCAGCCACACGTCCCAGCCGTCATCGAGCTCGAGCCACAGGCAGGCCTCGACCGGCTCCTTCCCCGTGACCGTCAGGCGCACGGCGACCAGCCACAGGAGCCGGTCCCCGACCCGTTCTCCCAGCAGCTCGAGGTCGGTCCACTGGTCTTCGCGCAGGCGCACGGGCTCCCAGTCGCGGCGCGCGATCTTGCCGCGCGCGCGCGGCTCGACCTCCTTCGGCTCGAAGGGCGGCGAGAGCAGGATCGGCCCCTCGCCGCTCTGCGGCCAGGGACCGGCCAGCCACCAGTCCACCAGGCGCACCGCCCCGGCGCCCGGGCCGCCACGCCGCTCGGGCCGCGCGGCGCGCAGGCGCTCCAGCTCGGCCGTCAGCTCGTCCAGCTCGGCGCTCTCCGAGACCGTGGCGCGACGCAGGAAGAGCAGCGCGAAGCAGGTGTCCTCGAGCGAGCCCTCGCGCCCGAAGGAACCGTCGCGGTTCTGCACCGACACGAGCCACTCGGCGCCCTCCTCGTACCAGTCGTGGGGGCCGATGCGCGCGCGTCCCGTCAGCCCGCACCAGCGCTCGACCGCCCACAGGTAGGCGAAGTGCGCGAAGTCGCGCCAGGTCCCATCGGCGTTCAGGTTGCGCAGCGGATCCCAGCGCTCCTCCATCCAGGCCTCGGCCTTGCGGCGCACGTCGGCCCGGCGCTCGAGCACGCTGCGCAGCCGGGCCGAGCTGGCGGAGAGCTCCTCGAGCACCGCGAAGCCCCCCAGCCCCGCCGCCGTGATCCCGGCGTAGCTGAAGCCCTGCGCGCCCAGGCCATAGATGAAGCCGCCCTTCTGGTGATCGAAGGCCGCCAGACCCTCGGCCGCCGCCACCAGCGTCGCCTCGGGCACGGCCAGCCCCATGCGCGCCGCCGCGCGCAGCCCGAGCAGCGCGAACTGCGTGTTGCTGCTGTCCACCTGCCCCCACGGGTAGGCCCACACGCCGTGGTCACGGTCCTGGTTCGCGATCAGGAACGCCAGGCTCGCGCGCGCCGCCTCGACGGCCTCCTCGTCGCGCAGCGCCTCGCACAGCATGAGGTGCATCGCGGTCGAGTAGGTGCTGACCAGCCCCTCCTCCGCGAGCGCGCCCAGGGCCGCGCGCAGGGCCGGATCGCCGCGGCGCACGCCCGACTCGACCAGGGTGTAGGCGACCAGCGCCGTCGCGCCCCCTGGATGCCGCTCGAAGCCGCGGAAGGAGCCGTCGCCCCGCTGCCGGCCCTTCAGGTGGTCGACGCCGAGCGCGATCGCGTGGTTGACGCGCAGCGTCAGCGGGATCGACTGGGCTTGCTCCTTGCCTCCGCCCTGGAGGGCGAGGCAGAGCACGACGGCAAGGGAGAACGACACGACAAGCACGCGTTCGAAGCTAGCGCGCCGGAGCGCGCCGGTGACCCGGCCGCACCGGCGCGGATGGAGGCGGCACTCGGATTCGAACCGAGGAATAACGGATTTGCAATCCGTCGCCTTGGGCCACTTGGCTATGCCGCCTCGCGCTCCCGGCGCGGGGAACGAGGAGCGAGGAGGATAGCCGGCGGCGATCGAGCGTCAACGCCCCGCTCCGGCGGAGGGCGGCGCGGCCGCGATGAGGGCCGGAGCGCCGCCCCGGCGAATGAGCTCCGGGTCGAGTCGGGCTCGAACCCGCCCATGAAACCCACGCCCCTGCTGCGCACGTGCCTCGCGCTCTGGCTCGGGGGCCTCGTGACCATGTGGGTCGCGCGCGCGCTGTTCGCGTGCGAGCTGTCGAGCCTCGGCTTCCGCCTGGCGGCCGGGCTGTGGATCCTGGGGGGCCTGGGCTACGTGGGGTTCGGGCTGGCCCGCTGCGCGGCGAGCCCGCGCGCGGGTTCGAGCGAGCGCTCCTGAACCGGTGCCCCTGGAGCCGCGCGCGCCGTGCCGGCCCCTAGCAGGCCGTTGAGAAAGTCCCGTCGCGAGGCGAAGCGCGCTCCGTCAGGGCTAGGAACGCGACGGAGCGACGGCGCAGGCGGCCTTCCTGGCCGCCGAGCACGGCGCGACGAGCGTGACGACGCCCTGGCGAAGCGCGCGAAGCCGCAGCAGGGACTTCTTCAACGGTCTGCTAGGGTGCGCCGAGCGCCGTCATGTGGCCGCGCGTGCGGTAGTAGAGCGTGCCCTCGGCGATGGCGGGCGTCGCCATGCACTCCTCGCCCAGCTCGTTGCGCGCGAGCAGCTCGAACTCGAAGCCCTCGGCCACGACGTAGACCACGCCCTCCTCGCTGGCGTAGTAGAGCTTGCCGTCGGCCGCGACGGCCGAGCTCGTGAAGCCCGAGACGCCGTCGCCCAGGCGCTCCTCGTAGACGATCTCGCCGCCGGCCGCGTCGAAGCACGTCAGGACGCCGTTGTCCTTGCACACGTACAGGAACTCGCCGAGGACGAGCGGGGTCTGCATGTAGGCCCCGCGGCGCAGGTCGCTCCAGCGCATGTGCGGGCTCTCGTCGGGCGTCAGCTTCAGCGTACCCTCCGCCAGGACGTCGATCGCCAGCACCGGCGCCACGCGCCCGTGGGCGTTGGTGATGTAGACCAGGCCGTCGCCGACGACCGGAGCCGGCACGGGGATGTCGCCACCGCCCTCGAGCTTCCACAGCTCCTTGCCGGTGGCGAGGTCGTACCCGCCGATGTGCTTCCAGCCGTTGCAGATGAGCTGCTTGCGCTCGGCGCGCACGTCCACCGTCGGCGGCCCGAAGGTCGGCACCTCGGCGCGCGGGGTGCGCCACAGCTCCTTGCCGTCGGCCAGCGAGAGGGCCGCGACGAAGCTGTCCTTCTGGACGTCGCACTGCACGTAGACCACGCCCTCGTGGATCACGGGTGAGGCCGAGAAGCCCCAGCTCGCGGAGGGCACCATGTAGAAGCCCGCGTCGAGGTCGCCGAAGTGCTTCGACCACAGGAGCTTGCCCGCGGCGTCGTAGCAGAAGAGTCCCTCGGTGCCGAAGAAGGCCACCACGTGCTGCCCGTCCGTGGCCGGGGTCGAGGCGGCGTAGCTGCCCTTGGGGTGGCGCGGGAACTTCGGCGTGCCCTCGAAGGCGGTCTCCGTCCAGAGGACCTTGCCGTCCGCGCGATCGAGGCACAGCACCTGGAACAGGTGCTCGCCCTCGTCGGCCACGGGCTCGATGCTGCCGTACAGCCCGACGCGCAGCTCGGCCTCACCCGCCTTGCGCACGGCGTTCGTCAGGTAGATGCGGTCGCCCCACACGACCGGGGACGAGAGGGAGAGGCCCGGCAGCGGAACGCGCCAGCGCACGTTCTTCCTTGTGGCGAGATCCCACTCGCTGACGGTGGCGCCCTTCCCGAGCCCGCTCGCGCGCGGGCCGCGGAACTGGGGCCAGTGGCCCTCGTCGCCGGCATTGGCGAGGGCGGTGGAGGCGAGCAGGACCCAGGGGATGAGGACGAGTCGATTCATGGGCGCGGGGGAGACGACGCGGGGGGTCGGGATTGTACGGGCTCACTCGCGCGCCAGGGTCTCGCGCAGCGAGCCGCGCAGGGCCGGGAAGGTCGCGAGCCAGCTCCACAGCGCGCCAGAGAGCCCGACGGCGAGCAGCACCAGGCCGAGCGTGCGCAGGGCGCTCAGCGTGCCCGGCTCGAGGCGCGGCAGGACGACGCAGGCGCCGGCGACGCTCCCCAGCGCGAGCCCGGCCCACACCAGGCCGCCGTGCTCGCCGACGAACAGGGCGCGCAGCTCGCCGCGCGCGAAGCCCACGGCGCCGAGGCAGGCGAGCTCCGCGCGGCGCTCGAGCGCGCTGCGCAGGACGAGCGCGAAGAGCCCGACGCTGCCCAGCACCAGCCCGAGCCCGCCCAGGGCCTGGAAGATCGCCAGGTAGGTGTTCTGGACGCCGTGCAGGAGGTCGAGGCGCTCGTGGGCCGGCTCGAGCGCCAGCCCCTCGTCCGCCAGGGCCCGCGCGAGACGCGCCCCGACCTCCGCCGCGCGCGCGCTCGGCGCATCGATCAGGAAGGCGCGGTGTCCCACCTCCTCCGGGAAGAGCGCCTCGAAGCGCCCCTCGGCCAGCAGCACGTCGCCCTGCAGGATCGAGTCGGCCACGGTGGCCACGACGCGCGCCTGGAACGGCCGCCCACGGCCGTCGGCGAGCTCCAGCTCGTCGCCCAGGGACTTCTTCAGGGTCCACTGCAGGCTGACGGCGTCCACCACGACCGGCACGGCGCCGTCCGGGAGCTCCTCGTCGAGCAGGGTCCAGGGATCGTCGCGCTCCTCCGCGCTGGCGGCGAAGCGGAAGCGGCCCGCCAGGCGCTCCGGCGCGACGCCCAGGAGACGCGGCGTGCGCGGCTGGTCGAGGTTGAGGCAGCTTGCCTCGTCGCCCGCTCGCACGCGCAGCGGCACGACCGTCACGTCCGCCAGCTCCTCCTCGGTGAGCCCGTAGAAGGCGCGCCCCTCGGCGGACTGGAGGTCGTGCAGCACCGGCAGACTGGTGCGCCCGAGGAAGGCGAAGCCGCCGGTGCCCGAGTCGTGCCCGCCCGCGCCCGCCGGCCCCTGGCGGCTCGCGCCGGCCACCGTCAGCAGGAACACCGAGCTCGCCACCGAGGCGACCGTCGCGAGGCTCCGACCG
>DASVAP010000183.1:0-4075 GCA_036376275.1 Planctomycetota bacterium
TCTCCGCGCTCCTCCGATTCCGATCCGAAGAGGAAAGGGGCGCGGAGACGCGGAGGGAAGACGCGGAGGGCGCGGAGGCGGGAAGGCGGTAAGGCGGGAGCCAGGCGCTCCCGGCCGCGCTCAGAGGCGGCCCATCTTGCCGGCCTGGAAGTCGGCGATCGCCTGGCGGATCTCGGCCAGCGTGTTCATCACGAAGGGCCCGTAGCCGGCGATCGGCTCGTCCAGCGGCTGCCCGGCGAGCAGGAGGGCCCGCGTGCCGGGCGCGGCGGTCAGCGCGAGGCCGGTGCCCGAGCGCTCGAGCCGCGCATGCGCGTCCGGCCCGAGCGGGGCCGAGCCGTTCACGCGCAGCTCGCCCGCCAGCCCGACCAGCAGCGCGGTCCAGCCCTCCGGCACCGCGAGCTCGGCCGTGCCGTCGAGGCGCAGCTCGGCCACGAGCATCGGCGTGACCGTCTCGGCCGGGCCCTTGCGCCCACCGAGCTCGCCCGCGATCACGCGCGCCGTGCTCTCCGCGCCGAGGCGCACGTCCGGGATGTCGCGCGCCAGGATCGCCTGGTAGCGCGGCGGCGCGAGCTTGTGCCGTGCCGGCAGGTTGACCCAGAGCTGCACCATCTCGAAGGGCCCGCCGCGGCGCGCGAACTCGCGCCCATGGAACTCCTCGTGCACCACGCCCGCGGCCGCCGTCATCCACTGCACGTCGCCCGGGCCGATGCGTCCGCCGGCCCCGGACGAGTCGCGGTGCTCGACCTCGCCCGCGTGCACGATCGTCACGGTCTCGAAACCCCGGTGCGGGTGCGGACCGACGCCGAGGCGCTCCTCCGTCGGCGAGAACTCCATCGGGCCCGCGTGGTCGAGCAGCAAGAACGGCGAGAGCTCCTCGCCGCCGTCCGAGTAGGAGAACAGCGTGCGCACCGGGAAGCCGTCGCCCACCCAGTGGCCCTCGGAGGTGGTGCGGATCGACAGGACGCGCTTCGCTCGGGCCGTGCTCATCGTGGGGGGAGGCCGGTGGGAACCGGTCTCGCGTAGGATAGTCACAGGTCGGGCCCGTGAGGGGGCGCCGGCTGACGTTACCGCGACCCGATCTGCGGATAGCGAAGGAGACATCCCCGCCCGGGAGCGTGTTCGCCCGGACCCGAGCCACCCCAGTATGGAGTTTCACTTGAAGCACTGCGCACTTGCCGTCGTCGGTCTCTTCACGCTCGTGACCGCCCTTGCCGCCCAGACCCCGAGGATCCTTCTGAAGGAAGGCGATCCCCTCATCGGGGGCCAGTCCGTGCAGCGCTTCGACTACGTCACGGTCGGCGACTCCGGGGCCTGGGTCGCGCGGGTGGAGACCTTCGATTTCGACTTCAACCGCGACGTTCTCGTGCTCCGCAGCGGCTTTCCGGTGCTGCGCGAGGGCATGGTCCTGCCGCAGCCTGCGAACGCGATCCTCGACGACTTCGGCTCGCTGGACGTGGCCTCGAACGGGGACCTGGCGATGCACCTCCTCCTGCGAGAGGGGCCGATCCAGCGCGACGGGCTCTACTGGAACCTGGTCCCCGTCGCCCTCGAGGGAGACTCGCTGGACTTCGCGCCCTTCTCGCCGGGCACGACGCTCGAACAGGTGACGGTCGTGCGGCTGACCGAGGACCGCGGCCTCCTGGCGCTGGTGCGGGTCCGCGATCCGCAGATCTCGGCGCGGCCCGTGGACGCCCTGATCCGCTTCCGGCTCGACGCGCAGGGCAACGTGATCGACAGGACCACGCTCGGTGCCAGGAACATGTTCAGCGCGGTCCTCGGGTCACCGATCGACACCCTCGGGACCAGTACCGTTCCCGAGCACAGCCTGGAGCTCAACCGGTCGGGAGACTTCGTGCTGCCCGTCGCGGGGATCGGACGGCGCGGGATCCTGAAGAACATGGACACGCTCATCGCCGAGGAGCATGCGCCGGCGCCCGTCGCGGGGCGCACCTGGAACGCCAATGCCTTTGCCCTGAGCCGGGTGGCCATCAACGACCGGGGAGAGGTCGCCTTCACCGGGTCCATGACCCCGATCGGCGGAGATCCCGGCGAGCCGACCAACTACCTGATCGTGAAGGACGGCCAGAAGCTGGCGCAGTCGGGCGACGTCCTGCCGGCGCTCTCGCCGCACCCGCTGGCGAAGGGAACTCCCAGGATCGAGCTGTCGAACCGCGGCAACCTGTTCTGGCGCGCGCAGCCGGTCACGGCCAGCGCGGGCGGCGCGGCCTACATGCTCGACCAGACGCCGCTGATCCAGGAGGCCGTGACGGTCGTCGAGGGGCAGCTCGTGGTCACCGTCCTGGGCGGCGACGACTGCTTTGCCGTCAGCCCGGAGGGCCGCTACTTCGTGGGGCGCGTCATCCTCCAGGGCGGGACCGACGCCGTGGTGTTCCTCGACTTTGGCCTGATCCGCGAGCTGGAGGGGTGCCTCGGCCTGAACCAGGGCACGCTGCGGCACGTGTCCGGCGCGGCGCGCGTCGGCCAGCCGTTCCGCGTGGCGATGGACGACGGGCCCGCTCCGGGCGCCGTGCCGTTCCTGCTCCTCTCCTCGCGCAGCAACCTGTCCGCGGCCGGCTGCGGTCAGTTCACCGTCCAGGGCGAGCTGATGCTCGCGCAACCGCTGCGGAACGTGCTCGTGCTGCCGCCCTGGGACGGCGTCAACCCGAGCGAGCTCGATCTCGCCGTGCCGAACAGCATGGCCCTCGTGAACGCGACCTTCACCCTGCAGGGCCTGTTCGGGATCCCCGGACGGACGCGCACGCTGCGCCTGACCAACGCGCTCGAGCTCCAGATCGGGCCGCCCTGAGCTGCGCTGGAGCGGGCCGGAGCGGGCCGGGCCCTCACACCCCGGCGGTCAGGACGATGCGCTGGCGATCGGACACGACCACGCCACCGGGCTTCTCGAGCGTGACGGCGAAGAGCGTGGGGGCTCCGACGGGCAGCTTGGCGTCGATCGGGACGAGCGCCTCCTCGCCGGTGACGTCGAACACGCCGCCGTCGACCGGGTGCTCGCGGGTGCCGTCGAAGATCCAGAGCTGGTACTGCTCGCGCGCCGCGTCGTTCGGGGCGAGGCCGCGGATGCGTAGCACACCCTGCTGGAGTTCCTGGGACCAGGCCACGTCGCCGCTGGCGCCGGGGGCCTGCTCGGTCGGGGTCCAAGGGCGGCGCAGGGTCTCGGCGCGCTCGAGCAGCGCGGCGCGCTGTCGTGCGGGGTCGGGCTCGGCCTGGCGCGCGTTCCAGGCGAAGAGCGCCACCAGGCTGGCGGCGGCGGCGGCGAGCCAGCCGGAGAGGACCAGCCCGCGTGCCGGCGCGCGGGGGGCGGCGGGGGCGCTCGCCGCGGCGCGGCCGCGCACCGGAGCCGGACCGCGGGCCGCGAGGACCACGAAGTCGCGCGCCACGGCGGCGAGCCCGGCGCGCAGCGTGGCCGGCGGCGGCTCGAGCTCGCCCGCGAGGCCGAGCTCGAGCGCGGCGGCGGCCAGCTCGTAGCTCTCGTCGTCGGGCGTGCCGGTCTCGACCTGGAGGCGGGCCAGCTCCAGCTCCTCGCGGCTCGTGAGCCCGACCAGGGCGCGGTCGGCCAGCAGCTCCTGCAGGCGCTCGTGGCGCGGATCGGCGCTCATGCCCGCGCTCCCTCCGGACCGCGCGCCAGGAGCTCGCGCACGCGCGCGAGTCCGCGGCGCGCGTGCGTCTTGACCGTGCCCAGCGGCATGCCGAGCCGCGCGGCGATCTGCTCGTAGGTGTGGCCGTGCACGACGGCGAGCTGCAGCACCGAGCGTTGCTCCGCGCGCAGCTCGGTCAGGGCCTCGGCGGCGCGGCGCGCCTCGTCCGCGCGCTCGGCCAGCTCGGCCTGCCCGGGCGCCTGCGCCGGCAGTGCCTCCAGCGCCTCGGCGCCCTCGACGGGCCGGTGACGGCGGCGCGCGTCGATCCACTTGCGGCGCGCCACGGTGGTCACCCAGATCGACTCGGGCGCCACGGCCGGGTCGAACTGCGGCGCGCTCTTCCACAGCGCGACGAAGATCTCCTGCACCACGTCCTCGAGGTCGGCGCCGCGCGGAGCCAGGCGCCGGCCCAGCGACCA
>DASVAP010000103.1:0-6575 GCA_036376275.1 Planctomycetota bacterium
GCCGCCCGACGCCCACCAACTCGCCCCAGGCGCTGCGCACCCTGCTGCAACACCTGAAGGCGCAGGGGCACCTGTAGGGCGGTCGATCCGCTGTCGGAGCTGCCCGGCGAGACCCTCGCCGTGCTCAGCGCTGGTTTGCGAGCCGCTCCCGCACCTTGCCCAGGTTCTCGGCCGCCGCCGCGTGGGTTGGCTCGAGCACCAGGGCGGCCTCGAAGGCCGCGAGGGCCTCCTCGCCGCGTCCGAGGAAGTAGAGCGAGCGCCCCAGGTTGTTCAGCACGTTCGCCGTGGCGCAGCCGAGCGCGCGGCAGCGCTCGAGGGCCTCGACGGCCTCGGCCCAGCGCTCGAGCTCCATGGCGGTCACCCCGCGACCCTCCTGCGCGCCGCAGTTCGTCGGGTCCGCTGCGACGAGGTCGCGGAAGTGGGCGAGGGCCTCCTCGCGCCGTCCGAGGGCCGCCAGGGCGTGGCCCGCGTTGTTGAAGGCCTCGAGCTCGCAGCCGGGTAGCGCCATCGCGGCGCTGAACTCCGCCAGCGCCTCGTCGGGTCGCCCGCCGTGCAGGAGCTCGCGCCCGACGTGGTTGCGCGCGCGCGGGTTGTCCGGGCGGAGGCGCGCGGCGTCGCGCCAGATCGCCAGGGCGCTGCGGTAGTCGTGCAGGCGCTGCGTGGTGCCGTGGGCCAGCAGCCCGACCAGCACGAGCGCAAGGGCACTCACCCCGCGCATGGCGCGCGCAGGTGCGAGGAACCGCGCGAGCCCGGCGTGCGTGGCCAGCACCAGCGCCACGATCAGCGCCGCCAGCGGCAGGTAGGCGCGCCGCTCCGCGCCGATCTCGGACACGATCGGGACCACGCTGGAGCTCGGTGCGAGCACCAGGAGCGCCGCCGCCGGCAGGAAGGCTAGCTGCGGGCGGCGCACGAGGGCCCAGCCGGTGGCGAGCAGCACTGCGGCGAGCACGAGCGCCCCCGGCAAGAGCGGTCCTGGCCGCGTGGAGAAGGCCGTGCCGTAGTCGAAGAGCAGCTCGCTGGGCCACAGCGCGAGGCGCAGGTAGTCGCCGAGGACTCCGACCTGCAGCCGCGCGTACTCCCACCACGCGACCCCGAGGCCGAAGCCGACCGACTGGGCGCGCGGGCCGCCGGCGACCAGGGCGCCGAGCACGAGCCAGGTGCTCACGAGGCCCAGGTAGAGGCTCCGGCGCCGCGCCCAGGCCGCGCGCCAGCTCGGGAAGGCGAAGGCGCGGTCGTACAGCGCGACGGCGAGGGGCGCCGAGGCCATGGCCTCCTTGCTGGCCATGCCCAGCGCGCAGGCGAGCACGGCCAGCGCGCTCCAGAGCGCCCGGCGTCGCTCCTCCAGGGCGCGTGCGGCGCACAGCAGCGTGGCCAGGTAGGCGAGCGCCATCAGGAGCTCGGTGCGCTGGATCACGTAGGTGACCGCCTCGCTCTGCAACGGGTGCACGAGCCACAGGGCGGCGACGAGCCAGCCGAGGCCGTCCGCCGCCGCGCTCCAGCGCGAGAGGCGCCGCAGCGTCGCGCGCACCAGCGCCGCCAGCAGCAGCGCGTTGGCCCAGTGCAGCGCCAGGTTGAGCCAGTGGTAGCCGCGCACGGCCAGCGCGCCGCGTCCGATCCCGAAGGAGCGCGCGATCCTTGCCCCCGGACCCTCGCCCGGGACCTCCAGCCCGCCCAGCGCGTGATTCAGCGCCAGGGTGAGGCGCACGACCGGCCGCCCATCCTCCGGCGTCTCGAGCGCGTGGCCCGCGTCGCCGAAGGGCCAGAGCCGCGCGAGGCGCGGGTTGCGCACGATCGCGATCTCGTCGTCCCACAGGAACGGCACCTCGAGGCTCGCGCGGTAGGTCGCGAAGGCGAGCGCGAGCAGCGCGCTGGCCGCGAGGCACCAGGCGAGGAACGGTCGGAGGGGACGGGGGTGCATCTCGGCGGGGGCCAGAGTCTCCGAAACGGGACCCGGGCGCGCGAGCCGTGCGCTCCCGCCCTACTGCTTGCTCGCCGCCACGCGGATCCCGCGCAGGAACAGGTGCTGGGCCAGGAAGGTGACCAGCACGCAGGGCGCCAGGATCACCGCCGAGGCCGCCATCAGGTGCTCGACCGCCGTGTCGTAGGTGCGCTGGAAGCTCGCCAGGGCCAGGGTCAGCGTGCGGTTCTCGGGCGAGAGCAGGTACAGGAGCGGCGCCCAGAAGTCGTTCCAGGTCGCGAGGAACGTCACCAGCGCCACCGTCGCGAGCATCGGCCGCGCCAGCGGCAGGAACACGCGCCAGTAGGCCTGCCAGCTCGTGCAGCCGTCGATGCGCGCGGCCTCGCCGAGCTCCGCCGGCAGGGCGCGGAAGTACTGCCGGAACAGGAACACGAAGAAGGGCGCACCTCCGAGCACGGTGGGCAGCACCAGCGGCCAGAAGGTGTCCACCAGGCCCAGCGTGCGGAACAGGAGGAAGCGCGGCAGGGCCCCGAGCTGCTCCGGCAGCATCATCGCGCCCAGGACGAGCACGAAGCACAGCCCGCGCCCGCGGAAGGAGAGCCGCGCCAGGGCGTAGCCCGCCAGCGAGCAGGTGAAGCACTGCCCGAGCACCGCCACGAGCGTGACGAGCACGGTGTTGGCGAGGAAGCGCGGGAAGCCGCCCATGCGCTCCAGCGCGACGCGGTAGTTCGCCCAGTGTGGCTCGTCCGGGAGCGCCAGGGCGCCGAGCCCCGTGCCCTCCGGCTGCAACGAGACCACCAGCACGAAGACGAGCGGCAGCGCGAAGAGCGCCGCCGCCGCCAGCAGCGCGAGCCCGCGTCCGGGGCGCGCGCTCACCGCGCCCCTCCGCCGCGGTAGTGCACCCAGCGCCGCGCCCCGAGCAGGATCGCGGCGCACAGGAGCGCCAGCACGAGCACGAGCACCCAGGCCAGGACGCTGGCGTAGCCGACGTCGAGGTGCTGGAAGGCGCTCTCGTACAGGTACAGGACGAGGAAGCGCGAGGCGTCGCCCGGACCGCCCTGGGTCATCACGTAGGGCTGCGCGAAGATCTGGAAGGCCGCCACCGTGCCGGTGACGAGGTTGAAGAGCAGCACCGGCCCGAGCTGCGGCAGGACCACGTGCCACAGGCGCCGCAGGCGCCCGGCCCCGTCGATGCGCGCGGCCTCCTCGAGGCTCGGGTCGAGGGTCTGCAGCGCCGCCAGGAAGACCAGCACCTGCGTGCCGACGCTCCACAGGCCGACCAGCACGAAGGAGGGCACGACCCAGCCGCTCGCGCGCAGCCAGGGCACGCCCTCGAGCCCGATCGTGCGCAACAGCTCGTTCACGGGGCCGCGCTCCTCGTCGAGCAGGAAGCGGAAGACCGCGCCGACGATCACCGGGGCCACGATCGACGGCAGGTACACGACCGTACGCACCACGTTCGCGAAGGGCGAGCGGGCCCGCAGGAGCAGCGCCAGGGCGAGCGCCAGGGCCAGCCCGAGCGGCACCGAGAGGACGGCGTAGAGCGCCGTCGCCCGCATGGAGGCATGGAAGGTGCCGTCGTCCGCCAGGCGCGCGACGTTGGCGAGCCCGGCCCAGCGCACGTCCGCCAGCGGACGCAGCGGCGACCACTCGCACAGCGCCAGGAGCCCCGAGACGAGCGCCGGGCCCAGCAGGAACAGCGCGAAGCCGGAGGCCCAGGGGACGAGCAGGCCCCAGGCCGCGCGCTCCTCGCGCCGTCCGAGCGCGTCCGGTCGCGGTCCGCGGCGCGCCACGAGGAGCGTGGCGACGGCCAGGACGCTCAGGCCGAGCGCGAGCTCCAGCGCCCCGCGCGGCAGCGCCGGCAGCGCGCGCCGCTCGCGCTCGCGTGCGAGGTACGCGTCGGTCTTGGCCGCCATGCGCGCGCAGGCCGCCGCGACGTCGCAGCGCGGCTCCAGCAGGATGCCCTCCAGCTCCGCCTGGCACAGGGCCTCGATCTTGCGCCAGCTCGCGACCGGCGGCTGCACGCGCGCGTGGGCCAGCACGTCGAGGAAGACCTGCTCGCTGGCCGGCGCGACGTCCGGCTTGAGGAAGTCGGTGGAGCGCGCCGCCGCGACGAGCCCGGGCACGCCGTTGCCGATGCGCGCCAGCATGCGCTGGTACTCCGGCCCCGCCAGGCGCCGCAGGAACTCCCAGGCGAGCTCCGGCTCGCGCGCCGTGCGCGGCACGACGTAGACCGTCATCGCGATCGCGGTGGCCGCGCGTTGCCCGCGCGGCAGGGGCAGCACGTCCCAGCGGAAGGCCTCCAGGTTCTTGAAGCGGTACGTCTCCCAGTACCCGACCGGCCCGTAGAACAGCGCGCGCCCGGCCTGGAACAGGCCCTGGGTGAGCTGGTTCGCGAAGGAGGCGTCGAAGGAGGCGACCTGCTCCTCGTGCAGCAGCGCGCGCAGGAACGTCATCGCCGCCACGAACTCCGGCTCGGCCATGCGCGCGCGCGTACCTTCGGCGTCGAGCAGGTCGCCGCCCGCCTGCCAGATCCACGGGCACACGGCCTGTAGCCACTGCGTCAGCGAGATCCCGAAGCGCTCCGCGCGCCCGTCGCCGTCCGCGTCCTCGGTCGCGCGCCGCGCCAGGCGCAGGAACTCGTCCCAGTCCCACTCCGGCGCCGGCCGCCCCTCGCCCAGCTCCGTCAATCGGTCGAGGTTCACGTACATCACGTAGGGCGTGAAGGTCGAGGGCAGGCCCCACAGCTCGCCGCGCGGCCCGTGCAGCGCGCCCATCACCTCCGGGAAGTACGCGCCCTCGTCCCACGCCGCGTCGCGCGCCGCGAAGGGTGCCAGATCGACCAGCGCGCCCTCGCCCGCGTAGGCCGCCAGCTCGGTGACGTCGATGCGCAGCACGTCGAGCGGCACCCCGCCCGCCAGCAGGAACTTGGGCTTGTCCTGCGCCCCGGCCGCGCCGCCGAGCGGCAGCAGCTTCACTCGCAGGCCCGGATGCTCGGCCTCGAACGAGCGCGCCAGTCCCTGGATCTCCTCCCAGGCCGTGAGGTGCCCCTCCTCCGCCAGGACGACGAGCTCGCGCGCATCACCGGTGCCGAGCGGTCCGGCGAGCAGGATGGGGAGCAGCGGGAGGAGCACGCGCGCCGCTCATCCTACGTGCGTCGCAGGCCCGGTGTCCGGGCGGCTCAGCGAGAGCGGCGCGTGCGGGGTGTGAGCCGCAGGACGTGCAGGTCGAAGCCCTGGTAGGGGCTGGACGAGGCCTCGGCGTTCGTCCGGCAGAGCAAGAAGCGGCCGTCGGGCGTCTGCTCGATCGCCCGTGGATAGGTGTCCAGCCAGCGTGGGCCCGCGATACGGGACGCCAGGGTGCTGCGGTCGGCGGGCACCCCGTACAGGCCGATCTCCTCGCCCAGGCCGGGCCAGAGCACGAACAGGAGCCCGCGGGCGAAGTCGACGGGCTCGACGTTGAGCGCGACCCCCTCGGAGCAGCTCCCGATGTCCAGGCGTCGCGGGGCCTCTCCTCCGCCCACGGGAACCGAGTACAGGCGCTCGACGCTGTTGTAGCCGCCACACTCGGTCTGCCAGGCGAGGTAGATCACGCGCGGTCCGCAGAAGCGCAGCGGACTCCCCGCCATCTGTGCCGCAACGAAATGAGCGAGCGTCGTCGGTGCGGAACCCCCGAGCGCGGGCACCGAGGAGAGGGTGTCACTGAAGTAATCGTAGAAGACCACGAGCCCGGAGAGCGGGTCCTGCTGGAAGTACTGGAGGTAGCCGCTGGCGAGCAGGCTCGTCGGCCCGCCGCCGTCGAGCGGCGCGCGGTAGAGGCTCCTCTGGCCCGGCTGCGCGCCTTCCAGGAAGAGCACGCTCGTCCCGTCGTGCGCGAATTCCAGCGCGGAGACCGTGCCGGTCCCGAGCTGTGCCGCCGCCTGCGAGCCGTCGAGCCGGGCCGAGAAGAGACCGCTGCCCGTGCCGCTGGCGGCGAAGAGCACGCGACTCGAGTCCGGGGTGAAGCGCACGTGGGGGAAGTCCGTCCCCCCGGCATCGAGACGCAGCGGGGACCCCTGGCCGTCCGCCGGAAGGGAGTGGAGGCCCGCGGCTCCGGCCAGGACCAGCCAGTTCCCGTCGGGAGAGAGGTGGAGGCGCGCCGTCGCATCGGGCCAGCTCGTCAGCTCCTCCGCGGGCCCGCTCCCGTCGAGCCGGGCGCGGCGCACCGAGAGCGACCCCGCGCTCGCGAGGGCCAGGACGACGGAGGCGCCGTCCGGCGTGAGCGCGAAGTCCGTCACGCTCTCCTCGTTGCCGTCGAAGGCGAGCCCGTCGGCGGCGAGCACGACCTCCGAGTCGGGCACCCCGACGCGCGCGCTGCACAGCTGGTCCAGGCCGTGGGCGCTCAACCGATAGACGACGTGGATTCCGTCCCGGCTCAGGACGAGCGTGTCCTCGGCGAAGATCGTGGTCCCGCGCCCGAGCCGGCACGGGGGCGCGCTCCCGTCGAGGCGCACGCTGAAGACCTCCTGCGCGAGGGCAGGGGCCTGGATACCCACGAACAGCGCGTGCTCGCGGGTCGCCGCCACGTCCGGGATGACCCCCAGGGGCCGCGTGCCTTCCACGCGCGAGCCGGCGATGCGCGTTCGCGCGCCGCCGTCGCCGGGCACCGCGAACAGCTC
>DASVAP010000215.1:0-7654 GCA_036376275.1 Planctomycetota bacterium
CCCCCTGGTGGAAGAGCGCCTCGATCTTCGTGCCGCCGAACTGCTCCAGGCGCTGCTCGAAGTCGCGGTAGTCCAGGAGGTCGCGGAAGCGCAGGCTGTTCAGGTTGCGGTGCTTCTCGCCCTGCGTCAGGTCGTCGACGATCAGGATGTCGTCGTGCCCGCGCCGGTTCAGGCCGCGCACGAGGTTCGAGCCGATGAAGCCGGCGCCGCCGGTGACGAGGATCATGGGGTCCTGGAGCCTCGCGGGTACTGTGCGCATGGGCCGGAGCCAAGTCCACTCCCCGGCCTGCGCCGCTACCCCTCGTCCGGGCCCTCCGGCACGGCCGGCGGTGCTGCGCGGCGCGCGAGGCGCGGCCCGGCGCCGGGCGGCTGCGCGCGCGGCGTGTCGCGGTAGCGGTCGTGGATCCAGATGTACTGCTCGGGGTGCGCCCGGATCATGCGCTCGAAGCCCTCGTTCACGCGGCGCACGATCGCCTCGACCTCGGCCCGGGCCCACTCGTCGGGGTGCAGGACCTCGCCGAAGCGCAGGTGGTAGCGCAGCGGCTCGGCCGCCTGCAGGCAGGCGGTCAGCACGATCGGCACGCGCTGGCGCTTGAGCAGCACGGCCGGGGCGCGCTCGCAGCGCGCCAGGCGCCCGAAGAACGGCGCCAGCAGCGCGCGTCCGCTGGTGCGCTGGTCGATCACCAGCGCCAGCGCGCCGCCGGCCTTCAGGATCGCCGGCGCGTCGTTCATCGCGCCCTTGCGCGAGAGGATGCGCACGCCCCGGCGCTCGCGGCTCGCCTGGAGCGCCTGCGCGAGGAAGCGGTTCTTGGGCGGCTTGGCCACGGCGTAGGCCGGCACGAGCCCCAGGAGTGGCAGGGCGAAGAGCGCCACCTCCCAGTTGCCGAGGTGCGGCCCGGCGATCAGGACCCCGCGCCGGGCCGCGAAGGCGGCGCGCGCCTCGGGGCTCGTCTCGACCTCGAAGTGCGCCAGCAACCGTTCCGGCGGGACGCGCCGGAGCAGGCGCTCGGTGTCCACGCTCACGCGCAGGAGCTGACGCCAGGCCGCGCGCGTCAGGCGCTCGCGCTCGCCGGCGGAGAGCTCGCCCAGGGCCTGGGCCAGGAACTCGTGCGCGGCGCGCGTGCGCGCGCGGCCGAGGCGGTGCCCGAGGGCCGCGAGGGCGGCGATCAGCGCGTCGAGCGGCGCCTGGGGCAGGCGGATCGCACCCGCCAGGGCCGCCTGGACGCACCAGGCCCCCAGGCGGCTGCCGAGCCCGGCGCTCTCGCCCCACACCGGCTGCCAGGGGACGGGCCAGCCGTCCGGGTCGGCCGCGTCGGCGCCCGCGCGCGTGCCCGCCTCAGCCATGCAGGCCCTCGTGCAGCGCGAGGCGCTCGCGGCGCGGAGCTCCGGGCGGCAGCGCCCCGAGCAGGGCCGCGAGCACCGCCTCGCCCTCCAGCAGCTCGAACTCGGTCGCCAGCACGTGCGCGCGCGTCCCGGGCGGCAGCTTGACCGCGTCCTTCTCGCTCGTCACCAGCCAGCGCCCGTCGCCGCCGAGCCCCGCCAGGTCCTGCGCGACGTAGTGGTGGTGGTCCGGAAAGGCGCGGTGCGTCGCCACGCGCGCGCCGAGGGCCTCGAGCGAGCGCTGGAAGGCCTCCGGGTTGCCGAGCGCGCTCAGGAGGTCGAGCGTGCGCCCCGCGAGCGTCGCGAGCGGCAGCTCGCGCCCGTCGGGCGCGAGGAGGCGCGTCGCGCGGTGCCGGCCGACGGCCTGCGGGCGTCCGGGGGCGAGCGCCTCCAGCTCGCGCCGCAGCTCGGCCAGGGCCGTGGGCGCGACCTGGTCGGCGCGCGTCAGCACGAGCAGGTCGGCGCGCGCCAGGGCCGAGGGCGGTTCGCGCAGGAGGCCGCGCGGCAGGCAGGCCCGCACGCTGGCGGCACCCGGGACCGGCGGCGGCAGGCCCCACGGACGCGTCGCGTCGACCAGCACGAGGTCGAGGTCGCGCGCCAGGCGCCGGTGCTGGAAGCCGTCGTCGAGCAGGATCACGTCCACGCCGCGCAGGAGCAGCTCCTCCGCGCCGCGCACGCGGTCGGGGTCCTGCACGCGCTCGCTGTCCGGCAGGGCGGCCGCCAGCATGCGCCCCTCGTCGTTCTCGCGCGCCCCGCCCGCGCCGTAGCCGCGCGAGAGGATCCCGACCCGCAGCCCGTCGGCCGCCAGGCGCCGCGCGAGGAAGGCGACGAAGGGCGTCTTGCCCGTGCCGCCCGCCGTGAGGTTGCCGACCGAGACGACCGGCACGGGGACGCGCGCGCTGGGCAGCACGCCGCGCGCGTAGCCAGCCGCCCGCAGGCGCGCGAGCCCGGCGAAGAGCGCCGCGGGGAGGCGCAGCAGCTCCAGCGCCCCGCCGCGCCGCGCGAGGACCCGGTCGAGGCGAGCGCGCACGCGGGGCGGTTCCTCCCGCCGCGCTAGACCAGCGGCTTGTCTTCCTCGGGGATCAGCTCGATCAGGCCGCGTTCCATCTCCAGGAAGGCGATCTTGATCGGGTTCTGCTCGCGCGTCTCGATCAGCGGCGCCGCCCCCCGGATCAGCTCGCGCACCCGCTTCTGGAGCAGGGCGGTCTTGTGGAAGGAGCCGGAGACGGATTTCTGCAGGCGCTGCGGCAGCGTCGTGTCCATGTGACGTCGCGGGAGGAGGCGCGCCGGGACCGGCACGCGGGGCGCTCGCCGGGCCTTCGGGGGCGCCGGTCGGATCGCGCACTCTAGCGCCCCGGGGGGTCCGCGCCAAGCCCGCCGCGTGCGCCCTCGGGGGCGCGCGCGGCCGAGCCGAGCGGGTTGGTGCCGTCGAGCACGAGGTCGGCGGCCACGCGCGGCGGGTAGCGCCGCTCCAGGACCCGCTGGCGGGCCAGGGCCTCACGCGCGCTGGGCGGGACGGCCAGGCGCTCGCCGCCCTCGGGCCCGCGCGCGCGCCCCGCCAGGCGGCGCCAGGCCACGTTCTCGGGCAGGTCGAGGTGGATCAGGCGATCCAGCCCGGTGCGCAGCTTGGCGCCCAGCAGCTCGGCGCCCTCGAGCACGAGCAGCGCCCCGGCCGGCACGCTCGTCTCCCCGCCCAGGCCCGGGACGGCCAGCGGGACCTCCCGGCCGGCCTCGTGCGGCTGCAGGAGCTCGCGCGCCAGCCGCTCGAGGTCGATGCGCGCCTCGAGCGCGTCGCGCGGGAGGTCGCCCGGGACCTCGGGGACGGGGCGCGCGAAGGACTCGAGCGCGACGGCCACGGCCGGGCGCCCGCGCGCGCCCACGAGCCGCGCGGCGTCGCGCGCGAAGAGCGTCTTGCCCGCCCCCGGCCCGCCGCTCACGCCCAGGCGGAAGCCGGCGCGCGAGAAGGCCCCCAGGCGCGCGAGCGCACGCTCGATCCAGCGCCCCCGGCGCTCGAGCAGCGGTCCGAGCTCCGCCAGGGCCTGGATGCGGCCCTCGGCCTCGACCGCCTCGTCGCCCTGGGCGAAGCCGAAGGCGCAGTGCACGTGCGGCAAGCCGTTCTCCCAGGCCGCGTCGCGGTCGCTGGCGCGGTCGCCGACCATGACGGCGCTGCGCGTGCCGAAGTCGGCCAGGAGCCGCGCCAGCATGTCGGCCTTGCTGGCGATGCCCTGCGACTCGCGGCAGTAGGCGCCGCGCACGCGCTCGCGCAGCCCGAGGCCGTCGAGCATGTGGTCGAGGTAGTCCTGCTGGCAGTTCGAGGCGATCCCGAGCGAGAGGCCGCGCTCCGCCAGGTCCTGCACCAGCTCGCGCGCGCCCTCCATGGCCGGCACCCCGCTGCGCGCCAGCAGGGCGTGCTCCTCCTCCACGCAGGCGCGCAGGACCGCCAGGCGCGCGCCCTCGGAGAGGTCGGGGAAGAGCGAGCGGAAGCCGACGTCGAGCGGCAGCCCCACCAGCGCCAGCCACTGCTCCGGGCGCGGCAGGGCGCGCTCCAGGCCGAGCTCCGCCAGGGCGCGCCGCGCGCCGCGCTCGGCCGACTCGATCCAGAAGCGGTCGGTCGCGATCAGGGTTCCGTCGAGGTCGAAGACGACGGCGTCGAAGCAGATCGGCGGCGGCAAGGCCCGCAGGATAGCGCGCGCGAGCTGGCGGCCGGGCCGCGGGGGCAAGGTGCGAACCGCGGTCGGCCCGTATCCGCAGTCGGCTCGCCCCCTCAGGTCCGTCGAACCAGCGGGCGCGGACGCAGGAGCCGCGCGAGCCGCGTGAGGTCCACCGGCCAGGCCAGGGCGTGGTCGGCGCCGGCGGCGAGGACCTCGCCGGCCCACAGCTCGGACGGGGCGCGGCCGGTCACGACCAGCGTCGCGCGCGGGTGGCGGGCACGCCAGGCGCGCACCAGGTCGGCGTGGCCGGGCTCGTAGCCGCACAGCCACACGGCGTCGATGCTCGCGCTCTCGTGCAGCGTGAAGTCCAGGTCCTGCAGGACGCTCGCGAGGTGCTGGGCCAGGGCGTGCCCGAGGCCCCGCTCGGGGTGGAGCGCCGCCACCAGGCAGCAGGGCCGGGAGGAGGTCGCCCCTGGAGTCGTGGGCCGGGCGGCCCGGGGCGAGCGAGGCGAGCGGGGGATCATGGGCGGTGTCTTGGACGAAGCGTGGGAAGCGCTGGGTTCCGTGGGGGCTGGAAGGACCTTGTCGGGGACGCCTCCACGAACCCTCTACCCCGCCCGGATGCTCGGCAACCGGTCCCGTTCACCCAGGACTTGCACCCCGGCGAGGTTCGACCCGCGCTCGGCTCCTCGAGGACACCAGAACGGGGACCGACCCGTTCACGCGCAGGGAATCCGCTCCCCGTGGTCGAGCGCGGGTCCGCCGGGGCCGGTGCGCCCCCACCGGCGCCGGTTCGCTCCCCCTCCCGCGGGCCCCTATGCTCTGCCGCGCAGCATGAGCCGCCCCGCGTCCAACGGCTTCGCCGGCCGTCCGTGAAGCGCCTGCTCGGGTTCGTGCGGCGCTTCCTGCGCCACCGCACGTCGCTGCTCCTGGGCATCGCCTGCCTGCCGCTGGTGACGCTGTGCGACATCCGGCTGACGCTGTGGTTCGGGGACGCGCTCTCGCGCCTCCAGGCGCGCGCGGCGCCCGACTTCCTGCCGCGCCTCTTCGCCTGGATCCTGGGGATCGCCGCGACGCAGGGCGTCCTGCGCTTCCTGGCGCGCTGGTGGATCGTGGGCGTCTCGCGCAAGTTCGAGGCGGAGCTGAAGCAGGACCTGTTCGACAAGCTCGTGCACCTCCCGCTCTCCTTCCACGTCAAGAGCCGCTCGGGCGACATCGTCTCGCGCGTGACCAGCGACGTGGAGAACCTGCGCATGCTGATCGGCCCCGGCAGCATGTACGTGCTCTCGGCGCTGTTCATGGTCCCCGGCAGCCTGTGGGCGCTCTACCACGTCTCGCCGCGCGTCACGCTGGCGATGACGCTGCCGCTGCTCTTCGTCTCGGTGGCGATGGTCGTGATGACGCCGCGCCTGCAGCGCTACTCGCTGCGCGTGCAGGAGAGCCTGGCGGACATCGCCGTGCGCGCCCAGGAGAGCTTCGGCGGCATCCGCGTGGTCAAGGGCTACGGGCTGGCCGGGCACGAGAACGAGCGCTTCCGCGCGGCCTCGGCCACGAACCGCGGGCACCAGGTGGATCTGGCGCGCATGCGCGGCGTGCAGGACGCGCTGATCCACCTGGCCTTCGAGCTGGCCTTCCTGCCGGTCCTGGTGGCGGGCGGCTGGGCCATGATCGACCGCACGCTCGACGTCGGCGACCTGTTCAAGTTCATCGACCTGGGCTTCAAGGTCTTCTGGCCGGTGATCGCGCTGGGCTGGATCGTCGGGCTCTACCCGCGCGCCGTGGCCAGCGCGCAGCGCATCGACGAGATCCTCGAGGCGCCGACCGACGTGCCCGAGCCGCCCGCGCCGCGCACGCTGGAGCGCGTCGCCGGGCGCCTGGAGCTCCTGGGCGTGGGCTACGCCCATCCCGGCGCCCCGCGCCCGGCCCTGGCGGGCATCCGCCTGACCGTCCCGGCCGGCACGACCCTCGGCGTGGTCGGTCCGACGGGCTCCGGCAAGAGCACGCTGCTCAACCTGCTCGGGCGCCTGTTCGAGGCCCAGGGCGAGATCCGCCTGGACGGCGTGCCGATCCGCGAGCTGGCGCTCGACACCCTGCGCGGGGCCCTGGCCTACGTGCCGCAGGACAGCTTCCTCTTCTCCGACACGTACCGCGCCAACCTGACCTTCGGGGCCGAGCGCGGGCTGTCCGACGCCGAGCTGCGGGTGCTGATCGACCTCGTCGCCATGACCGAGGAGGTGGCGGCCTTCCCGGAGGGCCTCGACCAGCTCATCGGCGAGCGCGGCGTGACGCTCTCGGGCGGCCAGCGCCAGCGCACCTGCATCGCGCGCGCCCTGGCGCGCGAGCCACGCGTCCTGATCCTCGACGACGCGCTCTCGGCCGTGGACACCGAGACCGAGGCGCGGCTCCTCGCCAGCCTGCGGCGCGCGGGACGCGGGCGCACGGTGGTGATCGCCGCACACCGCCTGGCGACGGTGCGCACGGCCGAGCAGATCCTGGTGCTGCGCGAGGGGCGCGCCGAGGCCCTCGGCACGCACGAGGAGCTGCTGGAGCGCTCGCGCTGGTACCGCGAGACCTGGGAGCGCCAGCGCATGAGCGCGGAGCTGGAGGTCCTGTGACGAGAGGCGAGCACGAGCCCGACGAGCTCGAGAAGGACGAGGTCGCGACCAAGGCCTGGGACAGCGCCGTGCTCGGACGCCTGTGGCGCTTCGCGCGCCCGCACCGCACGAAGTTCGCGCTGAGCTTCACGATCCTGGCGGGGCTGTTCTTCCTGGAGCTCGCCTCGCCCTGGATGCTGAAGCACGCCATCGACGGGCCGATCCAGAGCGCGGTCGACGCGCGCGCGGCGGCCGAGGGCGGCGAGTTCGACGCCCAGCCGTACCTGCGCACGCTCGCCGGCTGGGGCGTGGGCTACCTCGCGATCGTGCTCCTGGCGGCGGTCTTCCGCTACCTCGAGGAGAACCAGCTCACGCGCACGGGCCAGGCCGTGGTCAACGACCTGCGCACGCACCTCTTCGCGCACATGCAGCGCCTGGAGCTGGCCTGGTTCGACAAGCACCCGACCGGCTCGCTCGTGACGCGCGTCACGAACGACGTCGAGAACTTGAACGAGCTCTTCACCTCGGGCCTGGTCGTGTTGCTCTTCGACATGATCAAGGTGGCCGTGGTGATGGGCCTCCTGTTCCTGGTGAGCCCGGCGCTGGGCACGCTCGTCTTGCTCCTGACCCCGGTGCTGATCGGCGTGAGCCTGGTCTTCCGCGGCGGCGCGCGGCGCGCGCACCGCTCCGTGCGCGCGCGTCTGGCGCGCCTGAACGGCTACCTGCAGGAGGTGCTCTCCGGCATCCGCGTGGTGCAGGTCTTCCGGCGCGAGGAGCGCGTCTCGCAGCGCTTCGGCGCGCACCTGGCGGCCTACCTCGAGGCCAACGTGCGCACGATCTTCCTGTTCGCGCTGTTCTTCCCGATCGTGGCCTGGGTCACCGTGCTGATCCAGGCCTCGGTGCTGCTGCGCGGCGGCGGCGCGATCCACTCCGGCGCGGTCACGCCGGGCGATTTCATCCTCTTCTGGTTCTGGCTGCAGGTCTTCGTCGGGCCGATCCGCGAGCTCGGCGAGCGCTACAACATCCTCC
>DASVAP010000216.1:0-3989 GCA_036376275.1 Planctomycetota bacterium
CTGATGCCGGGCACCGTCGTGCGCCTCTCGGCCGGGCGCACCGAGCTCGACGAGGCGGCCCAGGCGCTGTGCTTCCTGGCCGGCGCGAACTCGATCTTCGTGGGCGACGAGCTGCTGACGACGCCCAACCCGACGCCCTCGAGCGACGCGGCGCTGCTGGCGAAGCTCGGCCTGAACGCGCTCGCCGCGCGCTGACGCGGCGCGGGATGGGCTCGCGCCTCGACGGCTCACCCCTCGACGGCTCATCCCTCGACAGGGAGCTCGCGGCCGACCTCGAGCGGCGCGCGGCGGACGGGCTGCGGCGCGACGCGCGCCTGGGTGGACGCATCGACGGCGTCGACCTGGGCTCGAACGACACCCTGGGCCTCGCGCGCCATCCGCGCGTCGTCGCGGCGGCCCGCGCGGCGCTCGAGGAGCACGGCGCCGGCGGACGCGCCGCACGCCTCCTGCGCGGGGGCTCGCCGCTCGACGAGCGCGCCGAGGCAGCCATGGCCGAGTGGCTCGGCGCCGAGGCGGCGCTGCTCTTCCCGAGCGGCTTCCAGGCCAACCTCGGGCTGCTCGGGGCGCTCGCCGGGCGCGGGGACGCGCTCTTCTCGGACCGGCTGAACCACGCCTCGCTGGTCGACGGGGCGCGGCTCTCCCGCGCGCACGTCCTGGTGCACGCCCACGGCGACCTGGAGGAGCTCGGGCGCCAGCTCGCGCAGGCCCGCGGCGCGCGGCGCCGGCTGGTCGTCGCCGAGTCGATCTTCGGCATGGACGGCGACGCGGCGCATCTCTCGGAGCTCGACGAGCTGTGCGCGCGCCACGACGCCTGGCTGGTGATCGACGAGGCCCACGCCCTGGGCGTGGTCGGACCGCGAGGAGCGGGCGCGTGGGCCGCGCTCGGGCGCGGCCCGGACACGCGCCTGGCCGCGCGCGTCGTCACGGGCGGCAAGGCGCTGGGCGTCGCGGGTGCCTTCGTCGTCGGGAGCCGGATCCTGCGCGAGCAGCTCGTCAACCACGCGCGCGCGCTGCTCTTCACCACCGCATCGCCGCCGCCCGTCGCCGGCGGCCTCCTGGCCGCGATCGAGCTCGCGCGCGACATGGAGAGCGAGCGCGCGCACCTGCGCGGGCTCGCCACGGAGCTGGCGCGACGGCTGGGCCTGCCGGCGCCGGCCGGGGCGATCGTGCCGTTCCCGTGCGCCTCGCCGAGGCAGGCGCTGGAGCTCGCCCAGCGCCTCGAGGCGCGCGGGCTCTTCGTGCCGGCCGTGCGCCCGCCGACGGTCCCGGCCAACGGCTCGCGCCTGCGGGTCGTGTGCCACGCCTTCAACACCGCGAGCGAGCTGGACGAGCTCACGCGCGCGCTGGCGGCGCTCCCGGCCCAGCCGGCGCCGCGCGCGGCCAGCGAGCCGCCCGGCTCGGCCCTGTTCGTCGTCGGCACCGACACGGGCGTGGGCAAGACGGTCGTGAGCGCGCTGCTCCTGCGCGCCGCGCGCGCGCTGGGCCGCGCGGCCTACTGGAAGCCGGTGCAGACCGGCGACGAGAGCGACCGCGCCGCGGTGCTGGCCCTGGCCGAGGCCAGCGAGCACGAGGGGCTGCCGAACGCCTGGTCGTTCCCGCTGCCGGCCTCGCCGCACGAGGCGGCGGCCGCGGCCGGCAAGGCGATCGAGCCCGGGCGCCTGGGCGAGGGCCTGCGCGGCCTGGTGCGCACGCTGACGGGCACGCGCATCGTCGTCGAGCTGGCCGGGGGGCTGCTCGTCCCCTACCGCAGCGAGCCGGAGCTCGTCACGCAGGCCGACTGGCTCGCCGTCGCCGGCACGCCGCTCGTCCTGGTGGCCCGCGCGGGCCTGGGGACGCTGAACCACACGCTGCTGACGCTGGAGGCGCTGCGCGCGCGCCACCTCGAGCCGCGCGCGCTGTTCCTGGTGGGGACGCCGCACGCGTCGAACCGGCGCACGCTCGCGCAGGTGACCCACGTGCCACGCGTCTACGAGCTGCCCGTGCTCGAGCCGCTCGCGCCGGCCGCGCTCGCCGGGTGGCTCGAGCAGAACGACCTCGGCCCGCTCTTCACCCCGTGAGCACGCCCCCTGGATCTGCAGGGAGTTCCGAGCAGGCGGCCGAGCTCGTGGCGCGCGATGCGCGCGTGCTGTGGCACCCCTACACGCAGCACGGGCTCGAGCGCGACCCGCTGCCCGTCGTGGGCGCCGCCGGGGCCTGGCTGGAGCTGGCCGACGGGCGGCGCGTGCTGGACGCGATCTCCTCCTGGTGGGCCTGCCTGCACGGTCACGGCCATCCGCGCATCGTGGCGGCGATCGCCGCGCAGGCGCGCACCCTCGATCACGTGCTCTTCGCCGGCGCGACGCACGCGCCGGCCGTGCGCCTGGCGGAGGAGCTGCTGGCGCTCGCCCCGCCTGGCCTGACGCGCGTCTTCTACTCGGACGACGGCTCCACCGCGGTCGAGGTCGCGCTCAAGATGGTCGCGCAGGCCTGGCACCAGCGCGGCGAGCCGCAGCGCACGGCCTTCGTGGCCCTGAAGGGTGCCTACCACGGCGACACCTTCGGCGCGATGGCGGCCGGCGATCCGGAGCCCTTCTTCCGCGCCTTCGAGCCGTTCCTGTTCGCGGTCCTGCGCGTGCAACCCGAGGAGGAGGCCCTGCGGGCGGCGCTGGAGGTGCTCGGGCGGCGCGCGGCCGGCGTGATCGTCGAGCCGCTGGTGCAGGGGGCGGCGGGCATGCGCCTGCACCCGCCGGAGTTCCTGCGCTCCGCGCGCGAGCTGTGCACACGCCACGGCGTGCCGCTGATCGCCGACGAGGTCTTCACGGGCTTCGGACGCACCGGCGCGCTCTTCGCCTGCCAGCGGGCCGGCATCGCGCCGGACCTCCTGTGCCTCGGCAAGGGCCTGACGGGCGGGACGCTGCCGCTGGCGGCGACGCTGGCGACCGAGGCGCTCTTCGAGGCCTTCCTGCACACCGAGCGCACGCGCTTCTTCCCGCACGGGCACACCTTCACGGCCAACCCGATCGCCTGCGCGGCGGCGCTGGCCTCGCTCGCGCTGTGCCGCGAGGAGGACGTGCCGGCCCGCCTCGCGCGCATCGGGACGCGCATCGTGGAGGAGCTGGCGCCGCTGAGGGGGCATGCGGCCGTGCGCGAGCTGCGCCAGCTGGGCGGGATCGTCGCGCTCGATCTCGCCCCGCGGCCTGGCGCGCGCCCCGGCTACGGCTCGGAGCGGGCCCTGGAGCTGCGCCGGCGCGCGCTGGAGCGTGGCGTCCTGCTGCGCCCGCTCGGCGACGTCCTCTACGCCGTCCCGCCGGCCTGCACGAGCGACGAGGAGTGCGCGCTCATCGCGAGGACCATGACCGAGCTCGCGACGTCCTGAAGCTCGTCCGCTCGACCCAGCTCAGAAGCCGAGCACGATGCGCAGCGCGTTGCACAGCTCCACGCGCCCGCCGAGGATCGCGCCCTGCACGTACAGGACGCGCCCCATCAGGCTCGGGATCTTGGGGATGTCCATGCCGACCAGCTCCTTGTCGGCCGCGAAGACCGGGCGCAGGACGTTGAGCGGATAGCGCCCGAGCGGGTCCACGAGCATCTCGCCGTAGGGCGTGGCCAGGCCCGGCTCGTAGTGGCAGTCGGAGCCGAACACGTAGGTGTGCGTCGCGCCCGCGTGGCTCGCCAGGTCGAGCTGCACGACCCACGTGCTGCCGACCCGCGGCGGGGTGACGCTGGTGAAGCAGGTGCGGTTGGTGCCCGTGCCGTTGTACTGCGTGACGGCGGCGCGGCGCGGACCGCCGACCATGGCCGTGCCGTGGGCGGCCAGCGTCATCTGCACGCCGCTCGGTGCGGGACAGCCGCCGGAGGAGGAGCCCTGGATCAACCAGCGGTCGGCCGGGTTGCCGAGCACGTCGAGCACGAGGTCCACCGAGCCGGGCGTGTGCCCCGGTCGATGCCGCACCCACAGGCGCCCGAGGGGCGAGTCGTAGGACAGGAGCTCCGCGTTGCAGGAGGCGCTC
>DASVAP010000230.1:0-3328 GCA_036376275.1 Planctomycetota bacterium
CCGCGGCCCTGGCGAAGCAGCTCTCCAACCCCGTCGCGGCGCTGATCAGCGTGCCGTTCCAGCTCAACCACGACCGGGACGTCGGGCCAAGCGACGGCGAGCGCTGGACGCTCAACGTGCAGCCCGTCGTGCCGATCACGCTGAGCGAGGACTGGAACCTGATCTCGCGCACGATCGTGCCGCTGATCGACCAGGAAGACGTGCCGGCCGGCGAGGACGAAACCGGCCTCGGCGACGTGCTGCAGAGCTTCTTCTTCTCGCCCGTCGAGCCGACCGCGGGTGGCTGGATCCTCGGCTTCGGGCCGGTGCTGCTGCTGCCCACGGCCAGCGACGAGACGCTCGGGGCCGAGCAGTGGGGCCTCGGGCCGACCGCCGTGGCCCTGCGCCAGGTCGGTCCCTGGACCTACGGCGCGCTCGTCAACCACGTCTGGTCGGTAGCCGGCGACGACGACCGCGCCGACGTCAACGCGAGCTTCGTGCAGCCGTTCCTGTCGTACACGACGCCCGAGGCGTGGACGTACACGCTCAACTCGGAGTCCAGCTACGACTGGGAGGAGGACGAGCTGGGCGCGCCCGTGCACGCCCTGGTCTCGAAGGTCCTGCGCGTCGGCGACCAGCTCGTCAGCGTCGGGGGCGGCCTGCGCTACTGGGCCGAGGACTGGGAGGGGACACCGGAGGGCCTGAGCTTCCGCGTGTTCGTGACGCTGCTGTTCCCGCGCTAGGAGCCCGGGACGCGCCGGCGCACGCTGCCCGAGTCGGGGTCGGGCGCACGAGGCCGCGCGCCCGGGCCCCCGGTCAGGCCTGCTCCCTCTCGACGAGCTCGATCTCGGCATCGATCTCCAGCGCGAAGCGACCCCGCTTCACCGGGACGATGCGCACGTCGGGGCACTTCTCCGCCAGCCGCTTGCGCAGGAGGATCAGGCGGCTCTCGAGGTTGTCCTTGATCGGCGGCAGGCCCAGGGTCGGGTCGAGGCGCAGCTCGCGGTTGGAGAACTCGAGCCGCTCCTCGTCGCGGTGCTGGCGCAGGAGCTTCCACAGGATCTTGCCGGGCACGTTGCGGATCAGGTACTCGCCGTCGACGAAGACGCAGTCGTCGTTGCGGTAGTAGACGAAGCTGTGCTTGCGGCCCGCGCGCGCGCGCGGCGCGCGCTTGCCGTCCGCGCGCCGGCGGAAGGAGGTGCCCGAGTCGGGGTCGGCCTCGAGCGTCTGCATGCGGTCGATGCCGAGCGCGATCTGGTGGCCGAGGATCTGCAGGAAGGCCTCGTCCCACTCGTCGAAGCCGAGCGGATCCCGGCTCTCGACCGCCAGCACGCCCACCATGCGCTCGCAGGAGATCAGCGGCAGGGCGAGCTGGACCTGCGCGTCGCACAGGCCGGGCAGCGGGATCTCCGGCGCCAGCCGGGCCTGCTCCCCGACCTCGGTCACGCGCCCGCGTATCGCGCGCCCGTAGCGCAGCTCCGCCCCCATCCCCGCGATGCGCACCATGCGGCGCTTCTGCGCGGCGGTGCCGATCACGCCCTGCCCGAGGGCGACCTCGGCCCCGGCGCAGCTCGTGTAGCCGCGGCTGGCGAGCGTGACCAGGTTCCCGGCGCACTCGTCGAGCAGGAGCACCATCGAGTGCGAGAAGCCCAGGCACTCGTCGAGGGCCGCCAGGGTCTCGGTCAGCAGCCCGTCCAGATCGGCGGCGCGCGCGATGCGCTCGGAGACGAGCTGCAGCCCGCGCAGCTCGGTCATCGGCCCCGCGGGGGCCGGCGGCGCCTGGGCGTCGAGCACCGGGTCCGGCGGCATCAGGAAGCCCTCGACCAGCGTCAGGGCGAGGACCTCGTAGACGTCGGCGGAGATCAGCCGGAACACGCCGGCCATGCCGGTGTGCGAGGCGATCACCTGGATCCGCATCGCCATCGTGTCGAACAGCGGCCCCTCGGTCTCGGCGCGCAGGAAGCGCAGCTGCAGGCGCCAGTTCTCGAAGGTGAGCGGGTCCTGCAGGATGACCGTGGCGTAGGGGTTCTCGGCGACGTTGCGGCGCGTCTTGTTGAAGAACTGGCACGAGAGCGCCACGTGCCCGGGGTC
The DNA here is from genome assembly GCA_036376275.1 of Planctomycetota bacterium. GTDB lineage: Bacteria > Planctomycetota > UBA1135 > UBA1135 > JABFRZ01. The sequence goes on from DASVAP010000230.1 coordinate 2,071, forward strand.
GAGGTAGTAGACCTGCGAGAGGTAGGTGACGTTCGGCTCGCCGTCGGCGCTGCAGGTCGCGATCAGGGACGGGATCACGCCCTGGAAGCAGCGCTGGAGCTCGTCGAGGCGCTTCACGAGCCCGTGCCCCTGCGGGGCTCTCCGAGGGCCCCCCCGGCGCCGGGACCCGGGGTCTGCAGGAAGACCGCCTCGACCGCGAGGCGCACGGCATGGGCGGGCCAGTGGGTGATGCGGTAGGTGAGGAGCGGCGGCATCCCCACGTGGCCGTAGTGCTGGGCCAGCGCCGCGCGGTAGCGCTCGACCGCGCGCCGGTCCTCCTCGTCGGCCGTGCGCACGTCCGCCAGGCGTCCCTTGATCTGGTACGAGCGGTGGTCGGTCGCGGAGAAGCACACCGCCAGGCGCCCGTTCTCGCGCGCGTTGGCGAGGGTGCGCGCCGAGGTGGCCACCGGCAGGAACACGGTCAGCTCGCGCCCGCCGGCCCCGATGCGCGCGCCGAAGGCCCGCGCGACCTCCGGCTGGAGACGCGCGTCGCGCGAGCCGACCAGGACGCCGATACCGGACTCCAGGAACTCGACGAGCTCGGGGGGAATCGAGGCGAACACGGCGGGCGGCGGAATGTACCACCCGCACGCCGCGCTCGATCCGGGTCGGATCCCGCGCGGCCGTCGCCCGGCCGGGCGGGAAGGACTCCCCGCCTGGACCCCGGGTCAGCCCAGGGGAATCCGCTCCCGGTTCGCGGCCAGCCACTGCGCGAAGGTCTGCAGGCGGGGGTTCAGCTCGCGCGCGAGACCCACGTCGCGGGCGCCGCAGAACTCGCGCTCGAACTCGGCCTTGTACTGGAACATGTTGCCCAGGTCGTCGGCCCCCGGGAACCCGAAGGTCCGGTAGACGGCCGGCGTCACGGCGTTGTAGACGACGTCCTTCCCCAGCGCCTTCGACAGCGCGGCCGCCATCTGCGCGCCCGTGAGGTGCTCGCCGGCGATGCCGATGCGCTTGCCGTGGGTCTCCGCGCCCTTCCTGAAGATCCCGTAGGCGCAGCGGCCGATGTCCGCCGCCGCGATGCCGGGCAGCTTCTTGTCCGCCATCGGCAGCGTGAAGGCCAGCCGGCCGTCGGGACCCTTCTTCGGGCCCATCCCGAAGTGGATCAGGTTGTCCCAGTAGAACGACGTCAGAAGCCACGTCGTGGTCTTCGGGTCGAAATAAGCGTCGGCCTCGCCCTTCCCGTCGAAGTGCGGGACCTTGTACTTGCCGTGCAGCG
>DASVAP010000239.1:0-7168 GCA_036376275.1 Planctomycetota bacterium
TCCCGCCGAGCCTGGCCCTGCTCGGGGCGCGCCTCTACGCGCAGGGCTCCTGCCACGGCTCGAGCTCCTCCGGCCCGAAGGTGCGCCAGGCCCGCCAGGTCCTGACGAACGCCCTCGACCTGGTCATCGGCTTCTGAGCGCGGGAGCGGGCCGCGGGCGGGCGCGACGCGCGGGCGTCGCCCCGTCGCGGCCCGCCGCGTCTGCTACGCTGCGCGGCTGGTGATCGCCCTCAGCAACGTCTCCAAGCACCACGGCCGGCGCGCGCTCTTCACCGAGGCCTCGTTCCAGCTCAATCCTGGGGACAAGGTCGGCCTGGTCGGCCCGAACGGCTCGGGCAAGTCGACGCTCTTCCGCCTGATCGTCGGCGAGGACGCGCCCGACGGCGGCGAGGTCTCGGTGCCGAAGGGCCTGCGCATCGGCTACTTCCGCCAGGAGGCGGGCGAGCCGAGCGAGGCGCGCGTCCTGGACGAGGCCATCGCCGGCTCGGGCAAGCTGGGCGAGCTGCACACCGAGCTGGCCGAGCTCGAGCACGCCATGGCCGACCCGGAGCGCGCGGACGAGCTGGAGCGCCTGCTCGAGCGCTTCGGCGAGGTGCAGGGCGACTACCAGCAGCTCGGCGGCTACGAGCTCGAGGCGCGCGCGCGGGAGATCCTGCACGGCCTGGGCTTCGCGGATGCCCAGGTCGACGGGCCGATGAGCGCGCTCTCGGCCGGCTGGCGCATGCGCGTCTCGATCGCGCGCGTGCTTCTGGGCCAGCCCGACGTGCTGCTGCTCGACGAGCCCACCAACCACCTCGACATCGAGTCGATCCTGTGGCTGGAGGAGTTCCTCAAGGCCAGCAAGTCGGCGCTGCTGATGACCTGCCACGACCGCGATTTCCTCAACCGCGTCGTGACGCGCCTCCTGGACATCGACGAGGGCGCGCTGGTCGAGTACGGCGGCAACTACGACTTCTACGACCGCGAGCGCGCCGTGCGTGCCGCCCAGCAGGCCGCCGCCTACACGCGCCAGCAGGCCATGCTGAAGAAGGAGGAGCGCTTCATCGAGCGCTTCGAGCGCCACGCCGCCAAGGCCGCCCAGGTCCAGTCGCGCGTGAAGAAGCTCGACAAGATCGAGAAGCTCGACCCGCCGCGGAAGCGCGTGCTCGTCCCCTTCGAGTTCAAGCCGCCGCCGCGCTCCGGCAACGACGTGGCCACCCTGCGGGGCGTCACCAAGCGCTACGGCGAGCGCGCCGTCTACGACGGCTTCGACCTCGAGATCAAGCGCGGCGAGCGCTGGGCCGTGATCGGCGTGAACGGCGCCGGCAAGTCGACGCTGCTGAAGATGGTCGCCGGCGTGCTCCAGCCCGACGGCGGCACGGTCAAGCTGGGGGCCTCGCTGAAGATGGGCTACTTCGCCCAGTCCGCGCTCGAGATCCTCGACCCGACCGTGACCGTCTGGGAGCAGATCGACCACGCCTTCCCCCTCGCCACGATCCCCTCCAAGCGCAACCTGCTCGGCGCCTTCGACTTCCCCGGCGACGACATCGACAAGCACATCCGCGTCCTCTCCGGCGGCGAGCGCTCGCGCCTGGTCCTGGCCCAGATGCTCTACGACCCGCCCAACTTCCTGGTGCTCGACGAGCCGACCAACCACCTCGACCTCGAGACCAAGGAGATGCTCGTCAAGACCCTCTCCAACTTCGACGGCGCCATGCTGTTCGTCTCCCACGACCGCGCCTTCCTGCGCGGCCTCGCCACGCGCGTCCTCGACCTCTCGGGCGGCGGCGAGGGCATCGGGCAGCCCCTGGTCTTCCCCGGCGACTACGCGCGCTGGGTCGAGCACACCGGCCACGAGGCGCCGGGCGTGCACCGCTGAGCTCGCCCTACACCGGCCACCACACCGGGATCAGCAGCGACGCCGCCACCCACAGGATCAGGTTCAGCGGCACGCCCACGCGCAGGTAGTCGCGGAAGGCGTAGCCGCCCGGGCCCATCACCATCGTGTTCGTCTGGTAGCCGATCGGGGTGGCGAAGCTGGCGCTGGCGCCGAACATGACGGCGATCAGGAGTGGCTCGGGCGACATCCCCATGCGCCCGGCGATCTCGAGGCAGATCGGGGTCAGGAGCACGGCCGCGGCGTTGTTCGAGAGGAACTCGGTCAGGATGCTGGTGAGCAGGTAGAAGGCGCTGACCAGCACCAGCGGGCCGGCGGCGCCGGCCAGGGCCACGACGCCGTCGGCGATGCCGCGCGCCATGCCGGTCACCTCCATGGCCGTGCCGAGCGGGATCATGGCCGCGATCAGGAGCAGGACGCCCGGGTCGAGCGCGCGCGTCGCGTCGCGCACGTCCATGCAGCGGCCCACCAGCATGGCCGCCACGCCCGCCAGGGCCAGGAAGGCGAGCGGCGCGACGTTGGCCGAGGCCAGCATCACGACCCCGACCAGGATCCCGATCGCGAGCGGCGCCTTGCGCGGGAAGATCAGCGTGCGCTCGACGCCCTCCATCAGCAGGAAATCGCCCTCCTCGTGGATCCCGCGCAGCGCCGCCGGCTCGCCCTGCAGCAAGAGCACGTCGCCCGCCTTCAGGCGCAGCCCGCGCAGCTTGTAGAGGTGCTGGCGCCCGAGACGCCGGATGGCGAGCACCTGCACGCCGTGGCGGCGGCTCAGGCCGAGCTCGCGCACGGCGCGCCCGACGAAGCGCGAGCTGGGCGTGATCACGGCCTCGGCCATGCGCAGGTCGACCTGGGTGCGGGCCGCGGCCTGGGGTGCCTCCTCCTGGAACAGCGCGTTCGCGCCCGGGAGCATCTCGCCCGCCAGCAGCTCGTCCAGCGGCACGCGCTGGTCGTCGGCCACGGCCGTGCCGCGCTCGACCTCGGGATCGGCGAGCAGCAGCGTCAGGCGCTGGGCCGTCGACTCGACGTACAGGACGTCGCCCGCGTGCAGCTCGAAGTCGCCGGTGGGCCCCAGGATCGGCTCCTCGTCGCGCACGACCTCGAGCACCTGCACCTCGCCGCTGCCCGCGAAGACCTTGCCCACCGTCTGCCCGGCGTAGCGGCTGCCGGGCCGTAGCACGACCTCGGTCAGGAAGCGCCCGGGCGCCTGCACCGCCAGGAGGTCGGTGATGCCCGTGCGCTCCGGCAGGAGCCGCACGCCGGCGAGCGCCAGGTACAGCGCCCCGACGAGCAGGTAGCACACGCCCAGGCCCGTGAACTCGAACATCCCGAAGCCCGGCCGACCGGCCTCGCGCGCGAGCGAGTCGACCAGCAGGTTCGTGCTGGTCCCGATCAGGGTGCAGGTCCCGCCCAGGATCGAGAAGTAGCTCACCGGCAGCAGTAGCTTCGACGGCTTCTGCTCACCGCGCCGCGCCAGGCGCAGGGCCACCGGGATCATCAGCGCCACGATCGCGGTGTTGTTCATGAAGGCGCTGAGCAGCGCCGTCGGCAGCGCCAGCGCGAGCAGCGTGCGCCACAGCGAGCGCCCCGCGCGTCGCGCCAGGAAGGTCGCCAGGTACTCGACCACCCCCGTGCGCTCGAGCCCCGCGCTCAGCGCCAGCATGGCCGCCACCGCCAGGGTCGCCTGGCTCGCGAACCCGCCCAGCGCCTGGGCCGGCGAGAGCAGCCCCGACAGCCCCAGCACCGCGATCAGCGCCAGGGACACGACCTCCACCCGCACGCGCCCGCTGACGAGCACGCCGAAGGTCGCGACCAGGAGCAGGGCCAGGACGAGCAAGGCCCCGGTCAGGGTAGCGGCGGAGGGGCGCGGTCGAGCCGCGGATCGCGCTCATTCGCTCGGCGTTGGCGCGGACGTGCGCTTCCTGATCCACTCTCGCCCATGCGAGCGGAGCTCCTGGTCGTCGGCGGCGGCATCATGGGCCTCGCGATCGCCGAGCACAGCGCGCGGCGGGGCGGGGGCGTGCTCCTGATCGAGCGCCGCGAGCTCGGCGCCGGCTCGTCCGGGCGCTCGGGCGCGATCCTGCGGCAGCACTACCGCGACGCGGTCGTGGCGCGGATGGCGCGCGATTCCCTGGCGGTCTACGCGGGCTTCGAGCGCGCGACGGGGCTCGCGCTCGGGTTCGTGCGCTCGGGCGTGCTCACCGTCGCGGGGCCGGGGCAGGTGGAGTGGTGCCAGCGGGTGCGCGAGAACGTCGCCATGCTGCGCGGGCTCGGGATCGAGACCGAGCTCGTCGACGCGGCGCGCATGCGCGCGCTGGTGCCCGGCGGGCGCTTCGCGGAGGGCGCGGTGGGGGCCTGGGAGCCGGGCGGGGGCTTCGTCGATCCGCTGCGCACGGTGGCGGCCTTCGGCGCGCTCGCGCGGCGTGCCGGAGCCGAGGTGCGCACGGGGGTCGAGCTCACGGGCCTGGACCTCGCGGGCGGGCGCGTGCTCGGCGCGCGCACGAGCGCCGGGACGGTGCGTTGCGAGCGCGTCGTGCTCTGCGCCGGCCCGTGGACGCGGCGCCTGCTCGAGCCGCTCGGGATCCGCCTGCCGCTGCGCGTCGTGCGGCCCGAGAACCACTACCTCGGCACGGCCGACGCCGCGGGGCAGGTGCCGCCCGACGGCGCGCTCCACCCCGTGCTGATCGACCTCGAGCACGAGTGCTACGCGCGCTACGACCCGGCCGGCGTGCGCACGCGCACCGGGCGCGTCGACTACGACGACGACGAGGAGCTCGCCGACCCGGACGCGCTGCGCGAGGAGGTGAGCGCAGGCCTGAAGAGCTGGGCCCGCGCCGCCCTCGCCCGGCGCCTGCCGCCCTACGCCACGCGCCCCGACGCCGGCTCGATCGCGGCCTGGTACACGCTCACGCCCGACGCGCAGGCGCTGATCGGTCCGGTGCCCGGCGTCGCGGGCCTCCTCGTCGCCAGCGGCTTCTCCGGTCACGGCTTCAAGCTCGCGCCCTCGGTCGGCGCGGGCGTGGCCCAGATGCTGCACGGCGAGCCCGTCACCGCCTTCGACCCGGCCTTCTTCGATCCGGCCCGCTTCCGCGGCGGCGAAGCCTGGGGCGGACGCTTCGGGCTCTGAGGTCGAGGCGCGCCGCGCCCGGATGAGCTAGCCTGATGCGTGCGAGCGCGCGGCATCAGCGCGCGCGGACCGAAGGAGGCTTGGCGTGATGGAGACGAGCACGGAGCTCGGCGCGGGCGAGGCGCTGGAGGAGATCCGGCTGCGGATGCTGCGCGGCCGTGCGCGTGCGCTCGATGCACTGATGGGGATGCTCGTGCTCGGCCTGGGCGTGCCGTTGCTCGGCAGCTGGATCGTCCTGCCGCTGTGGGTCGGGTCGGCCCTTCCCTGGGCGCTCCTCGTCCTCGCGGGACTGGGGCTGGTCAGCGCGGTCGTGACCTGGTCGGCCCTGTACCGCCTCGCGCGCGCGACGGGCGGAGCGCGCTACGCCCTCTCCCAGACGCTGCTCTCGGTCGCACTGCCGATCGTCGGACTGATCGCGATCCCGCTGCTGGTCGACTCCGACGTCCAGAAGGGCGTCGCCGCCTGGCGGGCCCGGACGCGCGAGCCGCTGTGGTTCACGGCGTGGAGCACGCTCCTCATCGCGGGGCTCCTCGTCCTCGCCCATGCGCTCGTGGTGGGCCTCGGCCTGTGGGGCCTCGCGCTCTCCGGCGTGGCCCTGCCACTGGTCTACTTCCTCGCCGCGACGTGCCCGAGGGGCCGCGGCGGCGAGGGCGGGGAGCGCTGAGGCGTCGCGATCCAGGGCTTTCCTGGCGCCCTTGCCAGGGTTGGGTAGCATTTTTCCTGACGACCTCGAACGCCTCCGGTCGCCACGCTCATGCTTCGCTCCTGGTCCGTCCTGACTGCCGCCCTCGCGCTCGCGACGACCGTTTCCGCGCAGCGCTCCCGGCCGGCGGGGCCCTGCGACGGCCCGCTGGAGCGGATGTTCGCGGACCCGCAGCTCACCACCCTGGGCCAGCCCCACTCGGCCGCGGTGGCCGACCTCGACGGCGACGGGACGCCGGACGTCGCGGTCGGGCACCTGACCCAGCCGATGGTCTCGATCTTCCGCGGCACCGGCGGCGGGCGCTTCGCCGCGCGCACGGACGTCTTCAGCTCGAGCGCCGTCGCGCTGGCGGTGCTCGACACCGACGAGGACGGTGATCTCGACCTGGCCCTGACGGACACCTGGAACGACCGCATCGTCCTCGTGCAGAACCAGGGCAACGGCACGTTCCTGTCCGGTGCGAGCCTGGGCGTCGGGGACTTTCCTGGAGCGCTGATCGCGGTGGACCTCGGCCTCGACGGGCGTCCCGAGCTCCTCAGCGCCGACAGCGGCTCCGACCGGATCTCGGTCCTCGTCAACCTGGTCGGAGGAGCCTTCTCGAGCGCGATCCCCTTCGCCGTGGCCGGCGGCCCGAGCTCGCTCGCCGCCCTCGACCAGGATCACGACGGACGCGCGGACGTGGCCGTGACCTGCTTCGGGGGCGAGAAGCTGCAGTTCCTGCGCAACCTCGGGAACACCTTCGCGGCCCCGCTCGAGCTGCCCTCGTTCCCCGCTCCCAGCGCGGTGATCGCGGCCGACCTCGACGGCGACACCTTCGCCGAGCTCGCCACCCTCAGCAACGAGACCCTGCCCTTCACGGGCAACGTCCTCTCCGTCTACCCCAACCAGCACGCGGCCGGCTTCGGAGCCGCGGTCCACACCTTCACGCCGCCCAGGAACAACGACCTCGTCCCGCTCGACCACGACGGCGACGGCACGCTCGATCTGGCCGTGGCGACCAGCGGCGATCCCGCCAACCCCGGCTTCGAGGGCGCCCACCCGTCGGTCGTCGTGTACGCCAACGACGGCTCGGGCGCGCTCGCCTTCTCCCTGCGGCGCACGGTGAGCACGAGCCCGTCCACCGTCGAGGCCGGCGACCTGGACGGCAACGGCCAGAGCGACCTGGTCGTCGTGAACACCGATGCCGCCACGCTCTCGGTGCTCCTCGACGGCGGCAACGACCTGGCGGGTCCGCCGCGCTCCTCGACGCCCTACGCCTCGCGCTCGCTCGACTCGGCCGACCTCGACGGCGACGGCGACCGCGACCTGGCCGTGGCCAAGTCGTTCGTCGGCGGCGCCGAGGCGGCGGTGCTGCTGAACCAGGGGCAGGGTCTCTTCGGACCCTACACGAGCTACCCGATGGCCGCCTGGGAGATCGAGTGCGCCGACGTGGACGGCGACGACGCCGTGGACCTGGTCGTCGGCCA
>DASVAP010000241.1:0-3726 GCA_036376275.1 Planctomycetota bacterium
AGGTCGCCCACGCGCTCGGCATGACCGTGGGCACCGCCAAGAAGCACCGCGAGAACCTGCAGCGCAAGCTCGCCTGCAGCTCGCCGGCCGAGCTGGCGCAGCTCGCCGTGCGCGAGGGTCTGGTCGACGCCTGACGGGAGCGCCGCGCGGCCCTCGGCGCGGGCTGACGCCTCGCGCGGGGGTCGAGCAGGGCCGACGGCTCCCAGCGAGGGTTGCTGGCGGCGACCGGCTTCGCGGGACGCGATGAGCGACCACCTCCCGCAGGATCGTGGAGGCAGGCGAAGGCTCGGGCAAGTGGTCGCTCAGCCGAGGCGGAAGACCTCGCGCAGCTCGTGCGCGACGGGGCTCGCGTCCGGGTTCGTCGGCATCAGCTCGGCCATGTGCCGCCACCAGCGCCGGCAGACCTCGGTGCGGGCGAGCGCCTGCCAGCGCTCCTCGCTCTCCACCTCGGCGCAGGCGAAGAGCTGGCGCGTCCCGGGCTCGAGGAAGATCGAGTAGGTGCGCACGCCGTGCGCGCGCAGCACCTGCTCGAGCTCGGGCCAGATCGGGCGGTGGCGGCGCTCGTACTCGGCCTCCATCCCCGGACGGACGGACATCACGAAGGCCTTGCGGATCATGACTCGGCACCCTCGAAGGCGAGCGCGACGTGCGCGCGGGGTGGGGGCGCGCTCGCCAGGCTCACGCCGACGGCGGCCGCGAGGGCCACCAGGAAGGCCGGCAGGACCGGCAGGAAGCCGGCGCTCGGCAGCCAGCCGCCCGTCAGCGCCGCCAGGCTCGCGCTGCCGAGGACGATCGAGGCCAGCGCCCCTGCGGCCGTGAAGCGGCGCCACAGCAGCGCCAGGGCGATCGTCGGGAAGAGCATCACGTACCCGGAGAAGGCGAGCTGGGCCAGCGCGAAGATCGAGACCTGCCAGCGCTCGACCGCCTCGTACAGGAGGAACGCCGCCGCGCCGACCGCCAGCAGGAACAGGCGCTCGACGCCGAGCCCCGCCGCGTGCCGCGGCAGGACGTCGCGCGAGAGCATCGAGCCGAGGGTCAGGAGCTGCGCGTCGAGGGTCGACATCGCCGCCGCCAGCACCGCGAGGGTGCCGAGCACGGCGCGCTCGCCCCCCAGCGCGCGCTCGACCACGCGCGGGAAGATCCCGTCGCTCGCGTTGCCGGCCAGCCCGGGGAACTCCAAGGCCCCGAGCACCCCGATCCCCACCGCCGGCAGCCACAGGAGCGTCAGCGCCAGCGGGTAGAGCCGGCAGCTCGTCCGCAGCGCCTGCGTGCCGCCCGCCGCCATCAGGCGCACGAGCATGTGCGGGAAGCACACCACCGTCAGCGTGATCGCGAGGCCGTAGGACCCGAAGGCGCGCGGCTCGAAGCGCGGGCGCGTCCGGTCGAGCACGGCGAGGTCCGGCCGCTCGGCCGCGAGGCGCGCGCAGGCCGCCTGGGGCCCGCCGAGCTCCGCCACCAGGGCCACGAGGGTCGCCAGGACCACGACCAGGAACAGCGCGCCCTGCACGACGTTCGTCCAGGCCGTCGCGCGCATCCCGCCGAGGAAGGTGTAGGCGAGGGCCACGCCCAGCGCCACCGCCGCGCCGGCGCGCGCGCTCAGCGCGCCCTGCGACCAGCGCTCGAGCGCCAGCCCGCAGCCCTGCAGCCCCGTCACCATGTAGGGCACCGTGAACAGCGTGAAGGCCGCGAACAGCGCCCACCCGACCGCGCGGCTCGCCAGCCGCTTCGCCACCAGCTCCGCCGGCGACAGCGCCCCGAGGCGCGCGCCCATCGCGCGCGCCGGAACCCCGAGCCACCAGAACGTCAGCGGGATCCCGAGCGCCAGGATCGGCGCGTTCAGCCCGAAGATCCCGACCCCGTCGTGATAGCTCTGCCCGGGGATCCCCATCAGCACGAAGGGCGAGCAGTTCGTCCCGAACAGCGCGAAGAAGAGCGCCACCGGCGCGAGCCCGCGTCCCGCCAGGTAGTACTCGACCGCTCCCCCCGCGCCCCGCGCCCGCCGCCGCTCGGCCCACACCCCGATCGCGAGCAACGCCGCGAAGTAGAGCACGATCCAGCCGACCCCGCTCACCGCGACTCCCCCTCGCGCGCCGCGAGGACCCAGGCGAGGTACCCGAACGCGAGCCCCATCCACGCGAGCCGGTAGACGAGTTCTCCCGGCACCCCCGCCACCGCCCCCGGCCACCCCTCCGGCCGCCACGGATCGAGGTGCAGGAGGAGCAGGACGACGAGCCCCAGCCCCGCCAGCCAACGCCGGCTCCCGCCACGCCCACCGTTGCCCGTCATGCCGCCGGAGTGTGCCGCCGCGCCCCGCGGGCCGCCACGCGCATGGCCTCCTCGCCGGCGGCGACGACTGTCCCCTCACCCCGGTGGCCCCGCGCTCGGGACCTTCCGCCACCGCACCCCCGACGCTATCCTCCTGCCGCCCTGAGCGGGCGTAACTCAGTTGGTAGAGTGTCAGCTTCCCAAGCTGAATCTCCTACCCCCTATGTCGCGCCGGCCAAGTGGCGCAAGCGTTTGACAACTCGATAGTTAGGGCGCCGCCGACCGATGCGGCAGCCTATTCGGCCACGGCATGTGGCTGTTTAGTGGCTGTTGGTCGCGGCCGCCCGGTGCGGGCGTAGCTCAGTTGGTAGAGCGTTAGCTTCCCAAGCTAAATGTCGAGGGTTCAAGTCCCTTCGCCCGCTCCATAAGCTGCGTGCGAGACGTGGGTTGCGGCGACGCTCGTGAGTGCGGGCCTCGTACAAGCAGGAGGTGTGCCTGGGGTGCGCGCCGGTCTGGGCGGTGGCTGCCTAGGGGCGGTTGAACGGCGGCGAGCGGGGGGCACTGGCGGATCGCCTTGAGGTCCGCGGAAGGCTGCTGGTTCAGGGCGGAGGGAGCGCAGGTTGCTGGCCTTTCGCTTGCACCCGTCACCCGCCCCACTCGCCCGCATGCCGTGACATTGTTGGGCTGGCAGAAAGTCCTACCGCTTTGACTAGGTAGAGCAGGGGCGGTCCATCGGCCTCCTGGAAGCCGGCGTAAGCCGGGCAGGAGCTGACGATGGCGCAAGAGCGACAGGACCCGGAGGGGTCTTTGGATCGGTCTTCTTCCTCCTTCTCGAAGAAGATGGAGGACCCGGCAAGCCTCCCGGGAGGGCGGAGCAGCGCCGCGGAGCGGCGCGTGGGGGCGCGGCGCGTGCTGACGCCGGCGGAGCAGGAGTCGCTGGTGCGTGCCCTGGAGGCGAGCGGGCAGAGCGTGACGGCGTTCGCGGCGGCGCACGGGCTGCACGCGACGACGCTGTACACGTGGCGTCGTCGCGTGCGGCTGGGCGAGCCTGCACGCCGGGCAGGTCGCAGGACCGGCCGGCCGAGCTTCAGCGCGGAGGAGCGCCGCGCGGCGCTGGAGGCGTGGTCCAAGTCGGGGCTGACGGCGATCGCCTTCTCGAGGCTGTGGGGCGTCTCTGCGGAGAGCCTGCGCGGCTGGCGCTCGCGCTACGAGCTGGGCGGCCCGCAGGCGCTCGAGCCCAAGAAGCTGGGTCGACCGTCCGGCGCTGGCCGCTCGACGCTGCCGGGGCCGCTGCAAGCCGAGATCGTGCGCACGAAGCGTCGCTTCCCCTTCTTCGGGCTGAAGAAGGTGCGCGACTTCCTGGCGCGCTTCCAGGGGCAGCGCGTCTCGACCGGGAGCGTGCGCAAGGTGCTCTCGGTGGAAGGGCTGCACGCCCCGCTGCCCAGGCCGCGGCGCAAGAAG
>DASVAP010000242.1:0-10459 GCA_036376275.1 Planctomycetota bacterium
CGCGGCCTGCGCGGCGCCGGTCCCGGAGCCGGCGGCGGGGGGCGGCACCGAGCTCGTCCGGCTGCGGGTGAGCGAGGGCACCGAGCTCGGCTTCGATCTCGCGCCCGACGGGCGCACGCTCGTCTTCGACCTGCTCGGGCAGCTCTGGACGCTTCCGGCGAGTGGCGGAGAGGCGCGCGCGCTGACCGACTCGGTGCGCGACACGGCCGAGGACCTGGAGCCGGCCTTCGCGCCCGACGGGCGCGGCCTGGTCTTCCGCGCCGAGCGCGGCGGGCGCAGCGGCCTGTGGTGGCTCGAGCCGGGCGCGGCGCGCCCGCGCCAGCTCACGCAGCTCGCGGAGCCGACCGGCTTCGACGGCCGCGCGGCGGTCGCACCCGACGGCCGCACGGTCGCCTTCGAGCAGCACGTGCCGCCGGCGGCGGGCCGGATCGCGCTGCTCGACCTCGCCAGCGGGGCGCTGCGCGCGCTCGTGGCCGAGGGCCTGCCGGAGGGCGATCTCGGCGATCCGGCCTGGTTCCCGGACGGTGGACGGCTCGCCCTGGTCGCGCGTGAGCCCGGTGGCCGGGGCGGGAGCCTGTGGACGGTCGAGCTCGCGAGCGGGCGGACGGCAGCCGTGGCGGACGCGCCGCCGCGCGCCTTCGCGCCGGCGATCGCCCCCGACGGCGCGCGCCTCGCCTGCCTCGCGCCGGATGCCGAGGAGCGGCTGCAGGTGTGGGTCGATGGCCAGGTGCTGACCCGGCACGCCGACGTCGCGCCGACGCGCGTGCGCTGGGCGGGCGACGGCGCGCTGCTCTACAGCGCCGACGGGCGGCTGTGGCGGCGCGACCTGGCCGCGGCCGAGCCGGCCGAGATCCCCTTCAGCGCCGAGCTCGCCTTCGCGCGCCCGCGCCGGGCCCTGCCGGCGGCCGACTTCCCCGTGCCCGGCGTGACCCGCCCGGCGCGCGGGTTCGCCGGGCTCGCGCTGGCCCCCGACGCGCGGCACATCGCGCTGCTCGCGCTCGGCAAGCTGTGGCTCGTGCCGGTCGGGGGAGCGCCGCGCGCCGTCGCGGACGTGCCGCCGAGCGCGCGGCACCTCGCCTGGGCGGCCGACGGGCGCCGCGTGGTCTGGTCGGGCGGAGCCTTCGGCCAGGAGGACCTCTTCGCGACCGAGCTGGAGAGCGGCGCGACGCACCGGCTGAGCGCGCTCCCCGGCCGCGAGGTCCTGCCGGCCCTCGCGCCCGACGGCCGGCAGCTCGCCTTCGTGCACGTGGACGCCGAGGGCACCGGGCGCCTCCTCGTCGCCGACGCGGGCGCTCCGGAGCTGGACGACCTGGCCCGGACGCGCGCGCTCGCCACGGTCCATGTCGACTGGCTCGCCTCGGAGCGGATCACCCCGCAGTGGAGCCCGACCTCGGACGGGCTCCTCCTCGTGACCGGCGGCTTCGGCCTGTCTGCGCCGGAGACGGTCCTGATCGGGCTCGCGGGCGAGCGCCGGACGCTGGCAGGCGCGCCGGACTCGCCGCTCCACCTGCGCTGGAGCGACGGCGGGCTGGTGTACGTGCGCCACGCGCGCCTGTGGCGCGCGTCCCTCGCCGCGGACGGCGTGCCCGGGTCGCCGGAGCCGCTCGGCGACGCGCCGGCCGCGCACCCGTCGGTCGCGCGCGACGGCACGGTCCTGTACGTCTCGGTGGACGGGCTCCGCCTGCGCTCACCCGCCGGCGCGGAGCGCGTCCTCGGCTGGCCGCTCAGCTACCGGCCGCCGCTGCCCGAGCCGCTGCTCCTGCGCAACGCGCGCGTCCTCGACGGGACCGGCGCGCCGGCCACGCCGCCGCGCGACCTGTGGATCGAGGCCGGCCGCATCGCTCGCATCGAGCCCGCCGGCCGGCGCCCGGCCGGCTCGACGCGGGAGCTCGACCTCGCGGGGCGCTTCGTGATGCCGGGCCTGATGGACCTGCACGCGCATCCCTACCGGCTCGACCTCCTGCCGGGCCTGCTCTACTTCGGCGTCACCACGATCCGCGACCAGGGCACGGCGCCGGCCCCGCTGGCGGCCTACGCCGAGGCGGTCGCCGCGGGCGCCTGGGCCGGGCCGCGCATCGGCTTCGGCGGGATCCAGTACTACAGCGACTGGGGCTTCGACGACGAGGGCGGCCAGGGCGTGGAGCCGGAGGCGGATCCCGCGCACGCCGCGCGCGCCGTCGCCGTGGCGGCGCTGTTCGGCGCCCAGCACGTCAAGACACGCACCTTCCGCCGCTGGGACATCGACGCGCGCCTCGTGGCCGAGGCCCACCGGCGCGGGCTGCGCGCCACGGGCCACTGCGCCTATCCCCTGCCGCTGGTGGCGGCCGGGATCGACTCGAAGGAGCACCTGGGCTTCTGCACGCGCGGCGCCGAGCGCCTCTACGACGACCTCGTGCAGCTCTACCGCGCGGCCGACGTCGCCGTCGTGCCCACGCTCACCTATGTCGGCCTGATCGCGCGCCTGGACCGGCCCGATCCCTTCGCCGGCGATGCGGAGCTCGTGCCCTTCCTGCCGGAGGCCGCCAGCTTCGGCTGGATGGTCGAGCTCCCGCCGGAGGCGCGCGCGCGCTTCGCGCGCCTCCTCGACGCCTGGCGCGAGTCCACGGCCAAGCTGGCGCGCGCCGGAGTGACCCTCGGCGTCGGGACCGACGTGTGGCAGCTGCCCGACGCCGTGCACTCCGAGCTCGAGGAGCTCGTGCGCGCCGGCCTGAGCCCGCGCGCGGCGCTCCACGCCGCGACCGGCGCCTCCGCGCGCATCCTCGGCGCCGAGGCCGAGCTCGGCACGCTCGCGCCGGGCCGGATCGCGGACCTCCTGGTGCTCGACGCCGACCCGGAGGCCGACATCCGCAACACGCGCCGCATCGGGCTGGTGCTGCAGGGCGGGCGGATCGTCGAGCGCGCCGCGCTGCGCGGGCGCTGAACCCAACGCGCGGAAGGTTCCCGAGCGGCCGGGCGTCACGGGCCTGAGCAGTCGCTTCCTGCTCGCCGGGTGGCCAGCGCCCAGCACCTGGATCTGGCGTTCCGACCCCCGGGGCTCGATCCTGCAGGCAGAGCCATGCGGTCGAGGACCGCGCGGATGCCGGGTGCGGTGTCGGCACCGTCCGTGCCGGACGTCCGCCGGTGTCACCGACGGCGAGGCGATCCATGGGTTCGACGACCACGTGCTGCGCTGCATCACCACGGCGGGCGAGTCCCGCTGGACCAGGCGCCGCGTCGGTCGCGGACGGCCCGGGTTCGAGGCGGCGCAGCGCTGGCCGCGCCGAGAACGAGACCCCTAGCGCGCGCGGTGGTGGGGCGCGTGGGCCAGGAACTCGAGGAGGTAGAGCTCCGTCCCGCCAGCTTCGTCCTGCTGAGCCAGGTAGACGACCGAGCGCGTGCCCGGACGGAAGGCGGCCTGCAGGCTCGCTGGATCGCTGTCCACGTGCGGGCGTGCGACCGGGAACGGGGGCAAGCCGCCCGAGAGCGGCGCCACGAAGGGGCGAGCGAGGTCCGGCGAGCCGGTGTCGGAGTGGAACAGCACCAAACGACTCCCGGAGTCGATCGCCACGTCGAGTGACGAGAGCTCCAGGTCCCCGTTCAGACGCTGCTCCGCCCCGCCGACGATCGGCACGCTGAAGAGACCCAGGAGGCCGCCGGGCGTGGTCAGGCGTGCGAGCTCGCCCCCGCAGGGTCTCGTGCGACGATTTTTGTGGGCAGGAGCCTGCTTCGCTCGTGCGGACGAAGGACCGGGGGCGTGCCTCCGGCGGGAGTCCCCACGCCGCAACGGCGCGCATCGGCGAGCGAGGCGCCTCGCCGGCCTCACGAACCGGGGTGCGGGTCCCAGCGCAGCTCGTCGGGCGCGCCCGAGCTGCCCCAGGAGAGGGCACCGAGAACGGCAGGCGCCAGGGCCAAGACTGCTTCGGCGACTGCTCGAAGGCTCCGGCCACGTCGACCACGGTCAGGTGCGCGGGCCGCTCGTTGACGCCGATGCGTGCGAGCACCGGGCTCATCAGCGGGATCCGGTGGTGGTACGTGTTCCGGAAGTCGGCGAGGGTTCGTCAGGCCACGGCTACGATTGGCTCATGCGAATCCTCGTCATGATCGCCATGTGTGGGACTCTCGCGACCCTCGCCGGATCCCAGGGCCAGGAGAGTGCAACCCGAGCCGAGGTTCAGGCTCTCGAGAAGAGGCTGGTGCGCCTCGAGCGCGAGACGCCGAGGCGCGGTGAGATCCAGCAGGTCTCGTCGGCGCTCGAGTCCTTGCGCCGACGAGTGGAGGAGCTGAACGACTCCGGCGCGGTCCTGTGGCTCTTCGGCGCATTCTGTGCCCTGTGGGCCCAGCAGACCGGTCGCAATCCCTGGCTCTGGTTCTTCCTCGGGCTGATCGGCAGCTTCATCACCGTGATCGTGCTCCTCGTGAAGAACTCACAGGACCGGAATCGCGACCGCCCCTCGCGGATGAGCGGGGCCGCGACGTAGGCGATCGGAGATCGCCTGCTGATCTCGCCGCCAGCGTGACCGCGCCCGGGGCATCGGGCGGGCTGCGAGCCGAGCCGGGTCAGGCCACGTCGCCATGCTGGCCGAGCACGTCACGCCGACCGCGATCCACTTCATGGCGCGCGAGGACGACCAGCTCCCGGGATTCTCCGCCGGGTGTGAACGAGAAGAAGGCCTCGGCGGCGAGCGCGACGACTCCCAGCGCGATCAAGGCCCTCCGCATGCGGCGGCGTCGATTCTAGCTGCCTGGCGCGAGCACTGGGCGCCTGCCCGCTCGATGGCCAGGGCAACTGCGCTTCCGCCGTCGAACCACCGCGCCGCCCCGGCCGCGGGGGCTCCGTGCACACTCGTCGCAGAGTCGTGAGCTCTCGGCTCAACACACGCTTGGAAGCGCGGGATAGGCTCGGGAAGGGCCCTGGACCAGTACAGGTCCAGCGGCTTTCCTGACGTCGCCAGGGCCGATTTGAGCGACGGGATCATGGCTTCAGGCCGCCTCCCGTAGCTGCACAACCGGGAAGGACGGCCGGCCTGCAGGGCGTCATGCGCTTCGAGCGCCTATCGCCAAGGGGCCTGGACCAGTACAGGGCTCAGAAACTCGCTGGACCCCTACAGGGCGCGGAGCTTTCCGGCCGCCCGCTGTCGGCCTGAGCGACCGCGCTCGTTCACGGCGGGGTTGTCAGCTTCTCGAGCTCGCTCAGTGCCAGGTCCGTGAGTTTGTCGCAGCGCTCGAGGGTCTGCTCGTCCCTCGGGAGGAGGTCACCCTCCCCGCGCTGCGCGTCGAAATCGGCTCGCGCGGCGTCCAGGACGGTCAGCGCTTCCTCGAGGCACTCGATGCGGCGCTCGTAGGTCTCGCCGCTCTGGCGCGCGACCCACACCAGCATCTTGCCGTAGTTCGCGCGATGGCTGGCGCGGGTGCTCAGCCCGCCGGTGCCCGCGGCCAAGAGTTCCAGGCCCAAGCGGGCGTGGGCGCGACCGTCCTCCGTCGCACCCGAGGCCATCTCCGCCAGCCCCTCGTAACACAGCACGCCGCCGAGATCCTTCCGCGTGTTGTCGTCCTCGGGATGGCTCGCGCGCTGGCCTTCGAGCCAGACGCGTGCGGTTCGGAAGCAAGCCACGGCCTCGCCCGGCCGGCCGGCCTGGTGGCGCGCCATCCCGGCCACCTTGTCGGCATCGGCGAGGCGGTTCCTGATCATGCCGTCGGAGGGGTCGAACCTCGCCAGCTCGCGCAGGTGCGCCGCTGCCAGGTCCGCGTGGGCGATGGCCTCCGCTTGCCGCCCTCCCTCGATCAAGGACATGGCGATGTCGCGCTCGCATTCGGCCGCCGCACGCCGGAAGCCAAGGTGCACCGGATGCTGCTCGACGAGCTGGTCCATCTCGGCCGCGATGGCGGTCTTTTCCTCCAGCGCGGCCCGCGCATCGCCCGCCGCGAGCGCGAGTCCCGCCAAGGCCGAACGGGACTTGAGCACCGCGTACGCGCGGCGACCTTCCGGATCCTCGTCCGTCGCCACGCGCCGCGCCCACTCCAGCGCCCGCGTCATGTCGGTGCGCGCCTCATCGAGCGCGCCGCGGCCCTGCGCGGCGTAACCACGGTAGAGGAGCGCCTTCGCCAGCGGCGCGGCGAGTTCGCCCGGGTCGAAGCCCTCCGCCGAAAGCGCCGTCAGGATCGAGGCGGAACGCTCGAGGTCGGTGGCGGCCTCCTCGTTCCGCCCGAGGTTCTTCAGTAGCGAGGAGCGCTCGCCGTAGAGCGAGCCGAGCTCGAACTGTACCCCCGGATCGATCGAACCCTCGCCACCCAGCTCATCGAGCAGCGCACGGGCACGCTCGAGGGTCTCCAGCGCGCCCGCGAGATCCGTCCGGCTGGCGGCCCGGGTCGAATACTGGAGGTCCGCGATCCGCCGGTAGCCGCGCGCGAGGTCGAGGCGCAAGCCCGGTTCGTCGCCGCGCTCCCGCGCCAAGAGATCGAGGTAAGCGAGACCAGTGCTGGTGCTGAGCTCGCGCGCCGCCGTGGTGCCCGGGAGGTCGGCGATCAGGTCGTGGAACTCGAACAAGAACTTCGAGGCGAGCTGACGCACGTCCGCGAAGCGTTGTTCGGTGTCCTCGCGCGCGCGTGCCTCCGCTGTGCGTGCGTCCTGCACATCGTCCAGGCGCTCGCGAGCGAGCTTGGCCTGCGCGGACGCCTCGACGTACATCGAAAGCGTGCCGGCGAGACCGGCTACGAGCGCCGTGAGCGCGATCGCCGCGAGCGTGACCGCCAACCGATTGCGCCGCACGAAGGTGCGCACGCGATAGCTCGCGGTGTCTGGCCGCGCCAGCACGATGCGTCCGGCGAGGTGGCGCGCAAGGTCGTCGGCCAGAGCCGCGACCGTGGCGTAACGCCGCGTCGGGTCCACGTGCAGGGCCTTGAGCGCGATAGTGTCGAGGTCGCCGCGTAGCTCGCGCGCCAGGCGCTCGCCCGAGCCGCCGCGCACGATTCCCGGGTCTGGCGAGCGCAGGACCACGGTGCTCGGCCGCTCGGGCTCGGCACGCGCGGCGAGCGCATTGGGCGTGGGGAACGGGCGCACGCCGGTGAGCAGCTCGTAGAGCACGATTCCGAGCGCGTAGACGTCGCTCGCGATCGTGATCGGCTCACCGCGCAGCTGCTCGGGGCTGGCGTAGGCTGGGGTGAGCGCGCGCCGACCGGTGAGCGTCTCGGCCGCGTCCGACTCGAGCAGCTTCGCGATGCCGAAATCGAGCAGCTTGACGTGTCCGTCGCGCGCGACGAGCAGGTTCGCCGGCTTCAGGTCGCGGTGCACCACGAGCTTCGCGTGCGCGTGCTGCACCGCCGCGCACACCTCCAGAAACAGTGCCACGCGCGCACGCGTGCCGAGCTCCTGGCCGTCGCACCAGCGGTCGATCGGCTCGCCGTCGACGTACTCCATCGCGTACCACGGCTGGCCGTCGGGCGTGGCGCCGCCGTCCAGGAAGCGCGCGATGCGCTCGTGCTGCAGCGCGGCGAGCACCGCGCGCTCGGTGCGGAAGCGCCGGATCGTCTCGGCGTCTTCGAGGCCGCGCCGCACGAGCTTGAGCGCCACGCGCTGCACGAAGCCGTCGGCCTCGCGCCGCGCGAGGTACACCGTGCCCATGCCGCCGCGGCCGAGCTCGCGCTCGATCTCGTAGTCGCCGACTCTCCGACCGGCGACCGGTACAGCGCAGAGCCAGTCACCCGCTCCCGGCGGCTCGAACCGCGGCTCGCTGGCATCCACCGCCAAGAGCGCCTCGACCTCGGCGCGTAGCTCGTGGTCGCCGGCGCATTCCCGACTCAGGAACTCGGCACGCTCGGCCTCCGACCGGGCCAGGAGCGGCTCCAGGACCGCACGCACGCGCCGCCAGCGCTCGGCCTCCATGCGGGTCATCGTAGCAGCCTCGACGAAGGCGATGGCCGCGCGATTATTCCTGAATCGTGATCGGACGCAGGCCCGCCCTGCGTGCTCAAGGGGTCCGGTTCGAAATCCAAAGGAACAAGGAATCCCAGCCATGAAGATCCTCCGCACGGCCCTCGTCCTCGCCTTCGCTCCGACCGCGCTCGCGTGGTCCCAGGGCCAGACCTCGCAGTCGTCCCCACCGGGCGGAACGAGTTCGCTCTCGGCCATCGGCCCCTTCGTTCGCTTGCAAGCGGGCACGCCCGGTGCCGCTCAGCCCGGGAACTCGCACATCACCGGCACGGCCATGGCAGAAGTGTTCTTTGGGAGCAGCGCCACCACCAGCGGAGTCGTGGGCTACACGTCGGCCGCCGTCCCCGGCTTGGCGGGAGTCTACGGCTATGGGCCGGACAACGGCGTGGTCGGGCGCAACAACAGCAGCAGCCAGGCCGCGGTGTGGGGCGACTGTCTTGGGGGCGGCGTCGGCGTCCACGGCGCGAGCGTCTTCGGTTCCAACGGCTACGGCGTCCTCGGCCAAGGCAGCCTCTTCGGAACCTACGGCGTCAGCAGCGGAGTTTTCGGCGCCGTCGGAATCGGCACCCAGGGAGTCACCGGGCAAGGGACCTACGGCCTCGTCAGCTTCGGGACGGCGCAAGTCCAGGGCGACCTCGTGGTCACCGGCAGCAAGACGGGCTACGTCGTCGACCTGATCAGGAACGGCGACGGCGTTCCGCTCGCGCCCGGCGAGGTGGTGGAGATCGTCGGCTCCGAGGCGGCCGTGCTGGGCGACATCCCGGTCGCGATCGTGCGACGGGCGAGCTCGGCGAACGCGCGCGCGGTGCTCGGTCCGATCAGCAACGCACTCGCCTTCGGGCCCGAGCTCACCCCCCCGTCGGCGCACGCCCGTCCGAGTGAGGGCGTGGAGCCGCGCTTCACGGTGACGAGCTCCACGGCGGCGCCCGGCATCCTGCGCGTCGAGGGCGCCATCCTCCCCGGCGGCTACGGCAACGTCGTGACCCTGGGTGCGTTCCGCGCCATCAAGGTGGATGCGCGCTTCGGCGCGATCCGCGCGGGCGATCTCCTGGTCGCGTCTCCCGAGCCCGGATTCGCGATGTCGGACCCCGATCCGCGCACCGGCACGGTGATCGGCAAGGCGCTCGCTTCCAGGAGCGCAGGCCAAGGCGAGATCCCGGTGATGGTGGGCGGGCGCTGATTCGTCCCTGGTTCGAGGTCAGCGGCCGGCGGAGGACGCACGTCCGCCGGCCGCTGTGTATTCGTGTCCGTTCCTTGTGCAAGACGTGGGTGCCCTGCGATTCTCGAGCGGAAGACACCCGTGTCTGCTTCCGATCCGACTCAGGTCACCCAGCTGCTCCAGCGCCTGTCGGCTGGCGACGCGCAGGCGGCGCATGACCTCCTGCCGCTCGTCTATGCCGAGCTGCGCGCGCTCGCGGCGGGTCTCCTGCGCGACGAGGCGGCGCGGCACACGCTGCAGCCGACGGCGCTGGTGCACGAGGCCTATCTGCGTCTCGCCGGAGCCGAAGTCAGCCCGGACTGGGAAGGCCATCGTCACTTCCTCGGCGTGGCCGCCAAGGCCATGCGCAGCGTTCTGATCGACCACGCGCGCCGCAAACGCGCCGAGAAGCGCGGCGGCGCGGCCGAGCGCCTGCCGCTCGAGGGCATCGTGGCTGCCTTCGAGGAACGTGTGCCGGACCTGTTCGCGCTGGACGAGGCGCTGGTGCGCCTCGAAGCCTTGGACGCCGAACTCGCGCAGCTGGTCGAGCTCCGTTTCTTCGCGGGCCTCACCCTCGAGGAAACGGCGCGCGCGCTCGGCACGTCGGTGCCGACGGTCGTGCGTACCTGGCACGTCGCGCGACTCTGGTTGCAGCGCGAGCTCGCCTGAGAGCGGCGTGCTGGTCGCCGAGCGCTACTTTTCTGCCGCGTGGCTCGCCTCACGCCATGTGCGCGTGCTCGAGGAGCGCGTGCTCGTCTACCGACTGCGCCGCCACTGGAAGGACGGAACGCGGGCCGTCGTGTTCGAGCCGCTCGACTTCATTGCGCGCTTGGCGGCCCTGGTGCCTCGACCAAGGACCCATCTGTTGCCTACCACGGAGTCCTCGCGCCGGCAGTCGAGTGGCGCGACTGGATCGTGCCCGCCCAGCCGCGCTCACCCTCGAGGGATCCCTCCCAGGCGCTCGCCGAGCGCGCCCTGCGGCCCGATCACGCCCGGAAGAGGCCCACTTGGGCCGAGCTCCTGAAGCGCACCTTCGAGATCGACGTCCTCACCTGCCCCTGGTGCGGCGAGAAGCGCAAGCTCATCGCGCTCCTCACCGACGGCAAGGTCGTCCGGGCGATCCTCGAGCACCTCGGGCTACCCACCGCGGCCCCGGTCCTCGCCCCAGCGGGGATAGGCGGTCCAAGCGCACGACGCCCGGCTACCTGCGGCCCGTGAGGTACTTGGGGCAGCCGCCCCGGGAGGCATGGCAGGCCGTGGAGTGGCTCGGGCCGTCCGTTGGAGGGTGTTAACGGCCCGCTGGCAGTCGGAGCGAGGCCGGATTCGGTGCCCCGGGCGACGAAGGCCTGGGCCGG
>DASVAP010000249.1:0-17847 GCA_036376275.1 Planctomycetota bacterium
TCGACGGCGGGCAGGATGCGCGCGGCCAGCCGGCTCCACAGGCCGCGCGCCTCGAGCCAGGCACGCGCGTAGCGGCCGGCCGGGACCGAGGCGGGGTCGCCGATCGAGACGAAGCGCAGGCGCAGGTCGGCGAGCTGGGCCGGCTCGAAGGGTGCCGTGAAGAGCGACGGCCCGGCGGCGGGCTCGATCACGACGAGCTGGTTCGAGAGCAGCTCGCGGCGCGTGTCCGCCAGCACCAGCCCGGCGGCCTCGACCCGCGCCAGCTCCCGCTCGTCGGCCGAGAGGAACAGGTCCGCGGGCGCGCCGGCGAGGATCTGGCCGGCCAGGTCGCCCGAGGCGCCGAAGTTGAAGACCAGCTCGACGCCGTGCGCGCTCTCGTAGCCCGGCTCCAGCGCCAGCAGGGCGTCGCGCGTGCTGACCGCGGCCTGGACCAGGAGCTCGGGCCGCGGGCCGGGCCCGGACGGGGGCGAGCAGGACGCGAACGCGAGGAGCAGTGTGGGTGCCAGCGAACGCATGGGCCCCGAGTCTAGGAGCCCATCCGGGGATCCGCTCGGCGTGGAACTCCCGCCCACGGCGTGGAGATCCGAAACGCGGCGCGCGTGGAGCAGGTGGTTCCGGCCTCGGCTGGCGGCGGAACGGGGCTTGCCCTCGCACGGCTCGTGGCCGAGCGACCCGCGAACCCGGAGCGCGACATCCTGGCGCGCTTCTTCCTGCTCGCGTACCTCGCGGCGCTGGTCTTCAGCCTGCCGTTCCTGGGTGCGACGCGCGCCGGGGGAGCGGCGGCCTTCGCCTTCGGGCTGGCGGTGTGGAGCACCTACGCGCTGCTCTACCTGCTGCCGGCGGTGCTCGGGACCGGCCTGGCGCACCTCGTCGCGCGCGGGCTCGATCGCCAGGGGCGCGCGCGCGGGTCGGTCTGGGCTCCGCGCCTGGTGGCGGTCCTCGCGACGGCGGCCGCGCTGGCCTTCCTGCTGGCCGATGCGCGCGTCCACGCGATCTACGGCTTCCACGTCGACGGCTTCGTGCTCAACCTCGTCCTGACGCCCGGCGGGATCGAGTCGATGGGCGCCGGTGCGTCGACCTACCGGACCTGCGTGCTGCTCGCGCTCGGCATCCTGGGGCTCTCGGGCGCGCTGCTCGCCCTGGCGCACAGCCGGCCGCTGCGCGCGCTGCGTCCGCGCCTCGGCCTGCTCGCGCTGGCCTGGCTGACCGTCTCGCTGGGCGAGCGCGTCGGCTACGGCGCGGCCCACGTGGCCGGGCTCGGGCCGGTGCTGGCTGCGGCCGACGCCTTCCCGCTCTACTCGCGGCTGACCTTCGACCGGCTGGCGCAGCGCCTGGGCGTCGCGACGCCCCAGGGGGACACGCTCGCACCCGGCGACGGTCGTCTCGCCTACCCGCTCGCGCCGCCGCTCATCGAGCCGCCGGCGCAGCCGCTGAACGTGGTGTGGCTGGTGGCCGAGTCGCTGCGCGCCGACTCGCTCGTGCCCGAGGTCATGCCGCGTACCTGGGACTTCGCGCGGGACGCCCGGCGCTTCGAGCGCCACTACAGCAGCGGCAACGGCACGCGCATGGGCGTGTTCGGCATGTTCTACGGCCTCTACGGTCCCTACTGGTTCCCGGCCCTGGAGAGCCGGCGCGGGCCCGTGCTGATCGAGGCGCTCCTGGCCCAGGGCTACCAGTTCTCGGCGCACACCAGCGCGCGCTTCACCTACCCGGAGTTCGACCAGACGGTCTTCGCCGACCTGCCGCGCGCGGACCTGCACGAGTGGAGCGCGGGCGAGAGCTGGGAGCGCGACCGCGCGATGGTGGACGGCCTGCTCTCGTTCGTCGACGGCCGCGACCCGGCGCGCCCCTTCTTCGCCTTCGCGTTCTTCGAGTCGGCCCACGCGCGCTACCAGTTCCCCGCCGAGTGCGCCGTGCACCGGCCCTACCTCGCCGACCTGAACTACGCGGCCCTGGACCTGACGCGCGACATCGAGGGCATCCGCAACCGCTACCTGAACTCGTGCCACCACCTCGACGGACAGCTCGGGCGCCTGCTGGACGGCCTGGCCCGGCGCGGGCTGCTCGACGCGAGCGTGGTCGTGATCACCGGCGACCACGGCGAGGAGTTCCTCGAGCACGGCCGCTGGGGCCATGGCTCGAGCTTCGTCGCGGAGCAGGTGCGCGTGC
Source organism: Planctomycetota bacterium (assembly GCA_036376275.1). Taxonomy (GTDB): domain Bacteria; phylum Planctomycetota; class UBA1135; order UBA1135; genus JABFRZ01. The sequence continues at coordinate 2,170 of DASVAP010000249.1, forward strand.
CGCTCGTCCTGCGCGTCCCGGGCCTCGCCCCCGGCGTCGACGACCGCCTGACGAGCCACCTCGACCTTCCCGCCACGCTGCTGCCGCGCCTGGGCGTGCGCAACCCGCCGGAGGAGCTGAGCCTGGGCCACGACCTGCTCGGCCCCTTCGCGCGCGGCTCCACGGTCGTGGCCGACTGGTCACGCCTGTGCGTGGTCACGCCCGAGCTCAAGGCCAGCTTCGCGACCCAGGCCAAGGGCTTCCTCGGCACGGAGACGACCACCGCGGACGATCGGCCCGCGCAGGGTCTGCGCCTGCCCGTGACGATCCAGGCCGAGATCCTCGAGGGACTGGGGCGCTTCCGCACCCGCTCGGGCGCGCGACCGGATCCGTCCCTGGTCTCGGCGCACTGAGCCGCCGGGCCAGTGGATGCCGCGGGCATCCTTGGCCGGGGGGCTCTGGATCGGCCGAGCGCGCGATCCTCGCGCGCCTTCCGCTTCCTTCACGGTCTCCGAGCTCCGCGCGCCCTGGCGAGTCCGCGCGCTCGCGGCCGCAGCCTGCCCCGCTCAGCCGCGCCGGCGCGTCACGACGATCCACCACAGCCCCACGGCGACCGAGCTGAGGAAGCCCAGGGCGCCGAAGAGCGGCAGGCCGAGCCAGCGCGGGCCGCCCTCGATCGTCAGCGCCACCGAGGTGCCGACGATCAGCGCGGCGGTGATCAGGCCGATCGTCAGGTGGTTGACGCTGCGGTCGAGGCGCGCGGAGAAGCGCTCGAGGCCGCCCAGGTCGAGGTGCAGGCCGAGGTGGCCGCCGCGGAGGCGCGCGCGCAGGCCGCGCAGCTCGCGCGGCAGGTCGACCAGCAGGCGCGCCAGCTCGCCCGCCGAGCGCGCCGCCTGGCGCAGGACGGCGCGGCGGCCGGTCCAGGCGCGCGCCAGGAACGGCTGCACGTGCGCGCTGGCCACGAAGCCCGGGTCGAGCGCGCGTCCCAGGCCCTCCAGGGTCAGGAGCAGCTTCAGCAGCAGGGCCACCTCGGCCGGCAGGAGGATGCCGTGGGCGCGCACGAGCGCATGGATGTCGCCGACGAGGCGCGTGACGTCGAGCTCGGCCAGCGGGAGCCCGTGGTAGCGCTCGATGAACTCGGCGCAGTCCTGCTCGAGCTCCTCGGGGTCGACGCGCGCGCTGGACCAGCCGAGCAGCACGTCGGCCGCGGCCTCGGGCTCGCGCGCGGCCACGGCGCGCAGGAGCTCGGCGAACTCGGCCCGGCGCGCGGCCGAGAGGGTCCCGACCTGCCCGTAGTCGATCAGCCCGAGGCGTCCGTCGGCCAGCAGGATCACGTTGCCCGCGTGCGGATCGGCGTGGTAGAGCCCGTCGACGAAGACCATGCGCAGCAGGGCCGCGGCCCCGTCGGCCGCCACGCCACGCGGGTCCTGATCGCCGGGCGTGCCGGCCTCGATCCACTCGCCCAGGCTCGGGCCCGCGAGGTGCTCCATCACGCACAGGCGCGTGCGCGTGAGCTCGGGGTGGATGCGCGGCACGACCAGGCGGCTCTCCTCGGGCAGGCGGGTGCGCAGGCGCTCGGCATTGCGCGCCTCGCGCGCGAGGTCGAGCTCGCCGCGCAGCGTGCGCGCGAACTGGCGCACGACCTGGCGCGGCTGGAAGGCGCGCAGCACGCCGTGGGCCTCGGCCCGCTCGGCCAGGTGCTCGAGCAGCGCCAGGTCGGCGGACACCACCTCCTCGATGCCCGGACGGCGGATCTTGAGCACGACGGCGCTTCCGTCGGCCAGCGTCGCGCGGTGCACCTGCGCGATCGAGCCGGCCGCCAGCGGCTCGGGGTCGAGCGCGGCGAAGACCGCCGCCGGCTCCGCGCCCAGGTCCTCGCGCAGCTGGGCCGCCAGGGCCGCGAAGGGCACCGGCGCCACCTCCTCGCGCAGCTTGCCGAGCTCCGCGCACCACTCCGGCGGCAGGAGGTCCGAGCGGCCGGCGAGGAGCTGCCCGAGCTTCACGAAGGCCGGCCCCAGGTGCTCGAGCGCCTCGCGCAGGCGCACCTCGGGCCGCTTCTCGGCCCAGCCCGGCTCGGCCGGGACCCGCAGCGCCACCGCCGCGCGCTCGAGCGGCCCCGCCAGCCCCAGGCGCTGCAGCAGGTCGCCCAGCCCGTGCTTCGCGAAGGTCGTCGCGATCTCGCCGAGCCGCCCGAGCTCGCGCGCACGCTCCATCGGTCGGAAGGAGGGGCCCATCGATCCGGATCCTAGCCCGGCGGACGCCGGAGGACGTCCCCGGTCGGCTCGCGTGCGTCCTTCGAGCGCGGGGCGTGCGCACTCCGGCCCAGGAGCCACGGGCGGCGTGGAGCCCGCCGGATCGCGGCGGGCGGTCCGACGATCGACTATCCCAGGCGGCGCACGACCACCAGGGTCTCGTCGTCGCGCTTCTGGCCGCCCTCGCCGAAGCGGTCGAGCTCGGCGAAGACGTGCTCGACCAGCGCGGCGGCCGGGAGCCGGCGCTCGGACTCCAGCAGCGCCTGCAAACGCTCGAGGCCGAAGAGCTGCCCCGAGCGTGCGCGGCGCTCGATGATGCCGTCGGTGTAGAGCACGAGCAGCGCGCCGTGATCGACGTGCGCGAAGGTGCGGCGGAACCTGGCGTCCGGCAGCGGCCCGAGCACCGTGCCACCGGCGCGCAGGAGCGTGCAGCCGCCCTCGTCCAGCAGGAGCGGCGCGTCGTGCCCGGCGTTGTAGTAGAAGAAGCTGCCGTTCTCCTCCAGCTCGCCGAAGAGCAGCGAGGCGAAGCAAGAGGAGAGCGTGCTCGCGTGCAGCACGCGGTTGAGCTTCTCCAGGGCGTGGGTCGCCTTGAGCTCCTTCTCGATGCCCATGCGCAGCCCGATGACCACGTCGCGCGCCATCAGCGCGGCCGGCAGGCCGTGGCCGCTGGCGTCGCCGATCGAGAGCCCGAGCGTCCCCTCGCCCAGCGGCAGGAAGTCGAACCAGTCGCCGCCGACCTCCTCGGCCGGGCGGCTGCGCGCGGCGATGTCGTAGCCCGGGAACTCGGGCGCGCGCGCGGGCAGCAGGCTCATCTGGATCTCGGCCGCCTCGCGCATCGTCGCGCCCAGGCGCTCCTCCAGCAGGCGCACCGCGAGGATCGAGCAGGCCGTGGCCAGCACCAGCTCGGCCGTGGCGCGGCTCCAGCCGCGCTCGAAGGCGAACAGGAACACGTAGGGGTGCTCGGAGTGCTGGATCGCGAAGTAGGCCAGCGGCGCGGCGCCGTCCTGCGGATCCAGCAGGTGCACGCGCTGCGCGGCGGAATCGAGCTCGTCCTCGACGCCCGCCAGCGCCAGGGCCGAGGACCCGACCGCGTCCAGCCGCCCCGCGCGCGCCAGGCTCTCGAACACCGTGCCCTGGCGCGTGAAGAGCTGCGCGCCGGCCGCGCCGATCTCCGCCGCGAAGCCGGAGAACAGCGCGTGAAGGGCCTGCACCAGGAACTCCTGCCCGCGCGCGCGGCGGTGCTGCTCGCCGAGGAGCAGGTCCAGGCGTCGGTAGAGGTCCTTGGCGGGCGAGTGGAGCGGCACGGCGGCCGGCAGGTTGCTCGGGAAGGGCGCGCGGGACAACCGCAAAGGCGCGAAGATCGCGTCAAGACGTGCGCCGGGCGATTTCGAACGCCGCGCCGAGCCGGAGCGATCGTGCGCGAACGCTCCCGGACCAGGACGTCGTCCCCCTGGGGCCGCGAAGGGCGTGGCATGATTCCTGCCCCGCACGGGTCAGCGGCCGTGCCGGAGGTGGCCGCGTCCCGTCGGGTCGGCTCGCGACCCTGCAAGGAGCCAAGGAGAAGCCCATGTCTGCCCCCACGCCCTCCCGTCGTCCCTGGGCCCTCGTCGCAGGCGTCCTCGTCCTGGCGAGCCCGTTCGCCGCGCAGGCACGCTCGCCGCGCGCGGGCGAGCCGCCGCTCGGGCTGGTCGCGGTCCGGAACGGCTTCGGGCAGCTCCTGCCGCATCGCGTGGCGATCCCGGACGCGGCCGGGCTGCCGACGAGCCAGGTGATCGAGATCCGCACCCACGCCGACCTCCTGCACCTGCGGCCGACGAACCCGGTCCTGCCGCCGAGCGCGTGGCCGGCCGCGGCGCTCCTGCCGAGCGCCCTGCCCGGGAACCACTTCGTCCTCGCGCTCTTCGACCAGCCCCTCGACGTGGCCGCGATCCTCACCGACGAGGCCGCGCGCGCGCCCTTCGGGAGCCTGACGGAGGCGCTGCGCGTCGAGCTCGTCGAGCCCTCCTCGGGCGCGCGGCGCACGCTGCGCGGGCGCTCCTTCGTCGGTGGACGCACCTTCGGCGCGAGCGTGCCCGGCGATCCGTCGCGCCTGCGGCTCGAGACCTGGGTCGCCGACGGCGGCGGCGGGACGCTGGTCGCGCTCGACTCGCGCGCGCTCGGCTTCCCGGGGACGCAGGGCGGCTTCGCGGGGGCCGAGCTGCTGGTCGACCCACGCGCCTTCGTGTTCGTGCCGGACGCGGACGGGGCGCTCGCCACGCACGAGACCTTCCCGGCCGGCTGCCAGGTCCAGGTGCGCCTGACGCGCAAGATCCGCGCGCACTCGGGTGCCGCGCTGGCGGCCCCGGGACTCGCCTCGGCCACGGTCGGCACCGACGCCTGCCCGCCGGAGCTCGCCCTGCGGCGCCTCGGAACGCCGCACGTCGTCCCGCTCGACGGCGCGGAGGAGGTCGATCCGCGCACGGACGTGCGCCTCCACTTCAGCGAGCCGATCCAGCCGCTGAGCCTCGGCCCCCTGGCCGGGCTGCAGCCCGCGGGCCCCTCGCCGGCGGTCCAGCTCCTCTTCGGACCCGACACGGCGCGCGTGTCGGTGCCCTTCACGGCCCGGCCGCCCTCGGTGCTCGACCTCGCCACCTACGAGCTCGACCCGGCCTTCGACTTCCCCGGACGTGGGCCGGTCGAGCCGCCGTGTCCGGACTTCGCCACGATCGAGGTGCACGTGAACGCCGGGCCGCTCGCGGACCTCGCCGCGAACCACAACCTGCGCGCGCGCTCGAGCGTCTTCCGCACCGCGATGGGGCCGGGCCTGGTCAACGCGCCGGTGACGCCCGACGCGATCTACGTGGCGCGCTCGGCCGGACTCTCGGTGGTCGACCTCAACGGCTTCGGCGCCAGCACCGGCGATCCGACCTACGACCTCCTCCATCCGATCGTCGAGGGCCACTCGAACTTCCCCAACGACCCCAACGTCTTCCTGCAGGGCGCGCTGCTGATCCCGCCGCTCGGGATCGGGACCTGCAGCTTCGCGGGCGGAGCGGAGGGCGCCTTCCGGCTGACGAAGGAGTCGAACCTCGGCGACGTGCTGGCGAGCGCGCCGACGCTCGGACCGGTCGCGGACATGGCGCTCGGGCACGCGCTCGATCTGGTCTACAACAACGCGGTGCCCTTCGGCTGCACCTCGGGTGGCGGCAATCTCTGCGCGAGCACGGGGCTCAAGCTCGCGGCGCTGATCCCGGGCGGGCCGAGCACGCTGGCGCCGAGCACGGAGGCTCCGGGGGTCCTCCCGATCAAGATCGTGCTCGGGCACGAGAACCTCGTCTCCTTCGCGCCGCACCCGAATCCCCCGCCGCTCGCCTTCCCGCCGCTGTGCCAGGCGCCGCACCTGCTGGGCCAGGAGCCGACCTCGATCGACGTGCGCCTCGCGCCGCCGGTCGGGCTCGGCCTCTCGAACCTGCTCGTGCCCGGGCCGTTCCCGCTGGGCATCCCGGAGATCAACCTGCCTCCCCAGGGCCTGCTCACGCCCGAGCAGAACACGTTCTTCCTGGGCCCGAGCCGCCCCCAGCCGAACCCCGCGAGCTGCTCGCCCTTCGCGGTGCGCCAGCAGATCGGCCAGTTTCTGTACGCGCTCGACCGCGCCGCGGAGGAGGTCGTGGTGCTGAACTCGAACCGCTTCCTCGTGCTCGCGCGCATCCCCGTGCCCGATCCGACCTCGCTGGCGATGTCGCCGAACCTCGATCTCCTCGCGATCACGAGCGAGGCCACCGACCAGGTGCTGTTCCTGGACGTCGACCCGGCCTCGGCGAGCTTCCACGAGCTGGTCCACGCCGCCCCCGTGGGCGACGGGCCGCGCGGCATCGCCTGGGAGTCGGGCAACGAGGACCTCCTCGTGTGCTGCACGGCCGCCGATGCCGTGTACGTGCTCTCGGCCTTCACCCTGCACGTGCGCAAGGTGCTGAGCGAACACCTGCGCGCGCCGCTCGACGTGGCCCTGACGCCGCGCCAGACGACCTTCGGCTTCGCGCGCAACGTCTACCTCGGATACGTCCTGAACGCGGACGGCACCGTCGCGGTGTTCGAGTCCGGGCCCAGCGGCATCAACGGCATTGGCTTCGACGCGATCGTCGGCGAGCTGCCCTTCGTGTTCCACGCGCCACGGGCGATCCAGCCGGACGTGACGAACCTCAACTCGGGTTTCGTCGTGGCCCACGAGCGGCCGCTCGGAACGGACGGGCAGCCGACGGGCCAGCACGGCGGTGCCTTGACGCGCGTCGGGATCACCGGCGGGACGCCTGGCCCGATCCCGCTCCAGCCCGGCGAGCTCCCGACCTTCCGCAACCTCGAGTGGGGTGTGCTGGCCTCGGTCGGAGAGGGCCCCGGAGGACTGACCGGGATCCCGGTCGACCTCGCCTTCGACGACCAGCGCAACCTCTCGGCCCTGACCACCTTCTCGACCGTGTTCTCGGCCGGCCAGCCGCTCTCGGTCAACGGCAAGGGCCTGGTGCGCGTGATCGGCGGCGGCGTCCTGTCCGTGACGAATCCGCAGTTCCTGTTCGTGGCCGTGCCGGCCTCCGCGGAAGGGCCGGGAGTCGTCGACGTGCTGCTCCTCCCGGACCTCGAGCGCGTCGACACCGACGCCTTCGACGCCGGCATCCAGTCGATCCCCGCCGCGGGGGTGACCGGACTGATGAGCTACTTCCGTCAGTGACGGGCGCCAGGCCCGACAAGGAAGCGCCCGGGTGCATGGCCCGGGCGCCTCGTCGAGCCTCGCGTCGCATCGGGTACAGTTGCTCCCGACTCCACGCGCAGTGCGTGGCGGGTCGGCCACGAGCAGTATGAGCGCGCGGGGCTTGCTGGCCCCAGTATGCCGGCCGGGCGCGGGGCCGCAAGGAGAGCAACGTCCGTTCCACGCGAGCGCGCCGGAGCTCGCGGGAGGCGTCGCGGACGGAGTCGAGGGAACCTCGCCGCGAGCGGCATCTATCTTCCCTGCATGGCGGGCGAGCGCACGATCGAGGCGGTGCTGGCGGAGGCCGACTGGCTGCGGCGGCTCGCCCGCTCGCTGACGCGCGACGCGCACCGGGCCGAGGACTGCGCGCAGGAGACGCTCGCATCCGCCCTGGACCGCGAGCCGCCCGTACGGCCGCGCGCGTGGCTGGCCCGGGTCTTGCGTAACCGGCTGCGCCAGGACGCGCGCGCGCGGGCGCGGCGCGCGCACCACGAGGGCGGCGTTCCGGCCGGCGAGCCGGCGCCCTCGGCCCACGACCTGAGCGCGCGCCTGGAGCTGCAGCGCCTCGTGCTCGAGGCCGTGCAGGCGCTGGAGGAGCCCTACCGGGCCGCGATCGTGGCGCGCTTCCTCGACGGGCTGCCGCCGCGCGCGATCGCGCGCCGCGCGGGGGTCCCGGTCAAGACCGTGGGCACGCGCCTCGAGCGCGGGCTCGCCAAGCTGCGCGCGCGGCTCGACGGACGCTGCGGCGGACGCGCGGCCTGGCTCCAGGCGCTGCTCCCGTTCGCGCAGCCGTGGTGGAGCCCCGCGGGGCTGATCGGAGGCGTGGACATGGCGACGAAGACCAAGGTGGCGGCGGGGATCGCGCTCGCGGTGGGAGCGCTGTGGGTCGGCGGACGGACGCTCGGGCCGCCCCGGGAGGGGGCCCCGCGCTCGGCTCGCGGCGGGGCCGTGCCGGCGGCGAGCGCGGCCCAGGTCGGCTCGCCGGGCGGCACGCTCGGTTCGGCACCCTTGGCGACTCCCCCGGACGTCGCGAGCGCAGGCCACGCGCGTTCCGCCCCGGCCCCGGCCGTCGCGACGCCGCCCGCGCCCTCCGCCATGGCCTCCGCCGCCCTGGCACGGCTCGCCGTGCGCGTCGTGAAGCGCCGCACGGGCCTCGCCCCGTCGAGCGCCCGCCTGACCGTCACCGACGGATCGCCCCGCGAGGAGGACGAGGAGGATCCGCTGCGCGAGGACCCCCGCCGTCTCGCCGAGGGCCGGACCGATCCGGGCGGGCAAGCCAGCCTCGTGGTGCCCGCCGGCATGCCATTGTGGCTCTCGGTCGACCCGCCTGGCCGCGAGCAGCTCGGCCCCGACGAATGGGAGAAGCTGCGCCGCACGGCCGTGCCGCTCGAGCCGCTGGAGCCGGGCGAGGAGCGGGCGCTGCACGTCGAGCTCGAGCACGGCAGCGACCGCGTCCTCCTGGGGCAGGTCGTGGCCGCCGAGGACGGCCGGCCCCTGCCGGGCGCGCGCGTCCAGAGCGACGACACGCCGCGCCACGAGCTCGCCAGCGACGCCCAGGGCCGCTTCGAGCTGGCCTACTCCTCCTGGGCGCCCCCGCCACACCTGTACGTCTTCCATCCGGGCTACTCGGCGGCGCGGCTGCGCCCGCAGTGGCTCGACCAGGTGCCCGGGGTGCCGGTCGTGGTTGCGCTCACGCGCGAGGCGACGGTCGTGGCGCGCGTCACGGATGCCGGCGCGGGCCCGCTCGAGCTGGCCGCGCGCGGCGAGCCCCTGCTGGCGGCGCGCGTGGAGCTGGACGCGCGCGGGCAGGGCGAGCTGGGCGTCCCCGCGGAGACGCCGCTCGAGCTCGAGCTGCGCGCGGGCGAGACCCTCCTGTGGCGCGCGCGCGAGCCCTGGACGCTCGCGCCGGGCGAGCGGCGCGAGCTCGTCGTGGCGCTCGGGTCGGGCGCGCTCGTCCTCGGCACGCTGCGCGACCCCCAGGGACGTCCGCTGGCGGACCGGCAGGTCCTGGCGGTGCCCGCGCGCGGGGACGGGACCGTCGCGGGCCAGACGCGCTACCTGGTCGAGGACGCGGGCGACGCGCTCTCCGCGCGCACCGATTCCGTCGGGCGCTTCGAGCTCCCCTCCGTCCCCGCCGGCGGCTGGTGGCTCGGGCCGAGCACGGACCAGCCGTGGTGGCAGGCGCGCGAGCGCGACGAGGAGGCCCTCGCGCCGTCCTTCGTGGGGCTCGAGCTCGCGCCGGGGGATGCCGTGCGCCGGGTCGAGCTCGTCGCGCACCTCGGGCTGTGGATCGAGGGGCGGGTCGAGGACGAGGACCGGCGCGGACTCGCGCGCGCGCACGTGCGCGGGGGGCTCATCGGCGGCGACGGCGATCAGCAGGCGCTCACGGACGACACGGGCGCCTTCCGGCTGGGCCCGCTGGTCCCGGGCGAGCACCACCTGCAGGCGCTCGGCGGCGACGGCGTGCTCGGCTGGCCGGGCGCGAAGGTGATAGCGCCGGCCGGGGCGCGCGACGTGCTCCTCGTGCTCCCCACCGTGCACTCGATCGGCGGGCGCGTGGTCGACCGCGAGGGCCGCGGGGTGGACGCGCACGTGCACCTCCTGCGCCGCAATGGCTCGCTCGGGCAGAGCACCTCGCAGAGCGAGCCGGGCGCCTTCCGCTTCGTCGGCCTGGAGCCGGGGATCTACTCGGTCCAGGCCGAGGGCGCCGACGGGCGCGTGGCGGTGCGCGAGGTCGTGCTGGCGGAGGGTGGGCGCGTGGCCGACGTGGCGCTCGTCCTGGAGGAGGGCACGCGCATCGGCGTGCGCCACGCCCTGGCGCGCAGCGTGCGCTGCGGGATCTTCGCCGACGGCGTGCTGGCGGCCGACGCGACCCTGCGACCGGGGGCAGAGAACTTCGAGACGGTTCCGGCCGGGCGCCTGCGCGTCGAGCTGTACGCCGGGGAGGAGCTGCTGGCCGTGCGCGAGCTGGTCGGCCGCGCGGGACGCGTCGAGTCGGTGGCCTTCGAGGAGTGACGGCGGATCGCGGCCCCGGCATCGAGGCTCGCCGCGCGCCTCCGCCGTGGGCTATCCTGCGCGCCGGTTCGTGTCGTCTCGTCCATCCCCTGACCCCTGACTGGAGAAGAAGATGATCCGTCCGTTCACCCTCGCACTCGCGGCGCTCGGCATCGCCCTGGTCCCCACGGCCCTGCGCGCCCTGGATTCCGCCGAGCCCGTCGCCGCCCCCGTCGAGCCGGCCGCGCTCGAGGCCGTCACCGAGGTCGTCGAGCCCGAGGTCGCAGAGCCGTTCGCGGACGGCATGATGCCGCCGAGCTGGACCTTCGTCGGCTGCATCTCCCTCTCCGGGACGTGCAAGGACGTCTTCGTCGACGGCGACGGCGCCTACTGGGTCTGCAAGGCCTGCGGCACGACCAACAGCCCCGGGCCCGGCAAGTGCCGCCGCCTGACGGCCTACGAGCTCCAGAACTCGCTCTGGTGCTCCTGACGGCGCGCGCCGGCGCGCTCTCCCGCGGCCCGGGCCCGACGGCCCGGGCCGCTCCGTTTCCGGGGCGGCGCCGGCGTTCCGAGGCCCTGCAGGCCCTGCTAGCCTGTTCGCCCCGATCCAGGGCCCGATGAGCGTGCAGAAGACCCGCGTCGAGATCGTCGAGGACAACCTCGACGCCTTCCTGGAGGGTGCCGGGGCACCGCAACGGCTGCTGGCGGACGACGAGCCGCTGCGAGCGGGCTCGGGGCTCACGGCGCGCGTGGCGCGCGAGCTGTTCGAGGACATGCTGCTCTCGCGCGCGCTCGACGTGGCGGCGCGCGAGCTCAAGAAGACGGGGCGCAGCTTCTACACGATCTCGAGCGCCGGCCACGAGTGGAACGCGATCCTCGGGGCGCAGCTGCGCCTGACGGACCCGTGCTTCCTGCACTACCGCTCGGGCGGGCTGATGCTGGCGCGCGCGCGCCAGCTGCCGGGCGCGACGCCGCTCTTCGACACGCTGCTCTCCCTGTGCGCCTCCAAGGACGACCCGATCGCGCAGGGCCGCCACAAGGTGTGGGGCTCGAAGGCGCTGTGGGTGCCGCCGCAGACCTCGACCATCGCCTCGCACCTGCCCAAGGCCAGCGGCTGCGCGGTCGGGCTCTCGCTGGCGCGCCGCATCGGGATCGAGACGGGGCTGCCGGCGGATGCGCTGGTGCTGTGCTCCTTCGGCGACGCCTCGGCCAACCACGCCACGGCCCTGGCCGGGATCAACGCCGCGCGCTACGCCAAGCGCCGCGGACGACCGATGCCGATCCTGTGGGTGTGCGAGGACAACGGCATCGGGATCTCCGTGCCCACGCCCGAGAGCTGGATCCGCGAGACCTTCGGGAGCCTGCCGCACCTCACGTACCTGCCGGCGGCCGGCGAGCTGGACGAGGTCTGGGATGCGGTCGCGAATGCCATCGAGCACTGCCGGCGCACGAGGACGCCGACCTTCCTGCACCTCGCCACCGTGCGCCTGTGGGGCCACGCGGGCAGCGACAACGAGCTGACCTACCGCACGCTGGCGGAGATCGAGCGCATCGAGGCCGCCGATCCGCTGCTGCGCGCGGCGCGACGCCTGGTGGAGACGGGCGCGGCCGAGCCGGCGGCGCTGCTGGGGCTCGTGCGCGAGACCCGTGCGCGCGTCGCGGCCGCGGCCGAGGAGGCGGCGGGCCGGCCCAAGCTCACGACGCGGGCCGAGGTCATGGCCCCGCTCGCCCCCTACGACGAGGCGGCCGTGCTGGCCGAGGCCCTGCGGCCCGTCGACCCGGACGCGCGCGCGCGGCACTTCGGCACCCTTCCCGAGCGCCAGACCTCGGCCACGAAGCGCCTGCTCTCGGCCCAGATCAACGCCGCGCTGCACGACGAGTTCCTGCGCCGCGGCGAGCTCGTGCTGTTCGGCGAGGACGTCGGCAAGAAGGGCGGCGTCTACGGCGTCACCCAGGAGCTGCAGAAGCGCTTCGGGCCGGCGCGCGTGTTCGACACGCTGCTGGACGAAACCGCGATCCTCGGCATCGCCCAGGGCGCGGCCCACCTGGGGCTCCTGCCGCTGCCCGAGATCCAGTACCTGGCCTACGTGCACAACGCGCTCGACCAGCTGCGCGGCGAGGCCTGCAGCCTGTCCTTCTTCTCGAACGGCCAGTTCACGAACCCGATGGTCGTGCGCGTGGCCGGGCTCGCCTACCAGAAGGGCTTCGGCGGGCACTTCCACAACGACAACTCGATCGGCGCGCTGCGCGACATCCCGGGCCTCGCGCTGTGCGTGCCCTCGCGCGGCGACGACGCGGCGCGGCTCCTGCGCGGCGCCGTCGCCCTGGCCAGGGCCTGCGGGCGCGTGGTCGTGTTCCTGGAGCCGATCGCGCTGTACCACGAGCGCGACCTGTTCGAGCCCAAGGACGACGGCTGGCTCTTCGACTACCCGCCGCCGGACGGGACGCGCGCGAGCGTGCTGCTCCCGGGCGAGGTCGGGGTCTACGACGAGGGGCACACGGACCTCCTCGTGGTGAGCTACGCGAACGGGCTGCGCCTCGCGCTGCGCGCCGCGCGCACCCTGGCACGCGAGCACGGCCTGGCGGCGCGCGTGCTCGACCTGCGCTGGCTCGCGCCGCTGCCCGTCGAGACCGTGCGCGCCCACGCGCGCGCCTGCGGCGGGCGCGTGCTCGTGGTCGACGAGTGCCGCGCGACCGGCGGCGGCGTGGCCGAGGCGCTGGTGGCGGACCTGGCCGAGCACGGTCTCGGCGCGCACGTCGCCAGCGTGCGCGCGGCCGACTCCTACGTGCCGCTCGGGCCGGCCACGGCGGCGGTGCTGGTGGGCGAGGAGCAGATCGTCGCCGCCGCCCTGCGCTTCCGGCAGCCATCGCCGGCTCGGTGAGGCCTGTCAGGCTGCGCGCTGACGGCGAACGCCGTGGTCGATCTTCGATCGCCCAGGAGCCTGTCCCGGAATCCGCGCACCGGATCACCGGGCGGGCGCGTGCCCGCCCGGAGAACCGGTGCGATCACGCTGACGGCGGAATCCGTAGGCGATCTGCGATCGACTAGACTGCGACGACCATGCAGTCGAAGGCCAAGACCGTCGCGCAGTACCTCGCCGAGCTCCCACCCGACCGCCGCGCCGCGCTGAAGGCGCTGCGCAAGGTGATCCTGGCCAACCTGGACGACGCCTACGAGGAGGGCATGGGCTACGGGATGATCTCGTACCACGTGCCGCACTCGCTCTACCCGGCGGGCTACCACTGCGACCCGAAGATGCCGCTGCCCTTCGCGGCGCTCGCCTCGCAGAAGAACCACATGTCCTTCTACCTGATGTCGGCCTACGGCGAGGGCGTCGCGGAGGCCTGGCTGCGCCAGCGCTTCGCGGCCGCCGGCAAGAAGCTCGACATGGGCAAGTGCTGCATCCGCTTCAAGAAGCTCGAGGACCTGGCCCTCGACGTGCTCGGCGAGGCCGTCCGGCGCGTGCCCGCGCGCGACTACATCGCGCACTACGAGCGCGCCATCCTGACGATGAACAAGGCCGCCGCCGCCCGCCGCGCCCGCGCGAAGCCGGCCCCTGCGAAGAAGGCCCCGGCCCGAACGAAGGCCTGACCGGAGCGGGTCGGTTCAAGGGCCGTGGACGCCTCACGCTCCACCCCTCATCACCCCACCCTCTCGCCTCCGCGCCCTCCTTCTGCCCTCCGCGCCTCCGCGTTCCTCTTCCTCTACCGGATGCGCCCGTCCAGACCGTCGACCTTGTAGCCGGTCGAGCCCAGCGCCGTCGCCGCCCCGGTCGCCGTGTTGACGCGCAGGAGCTGCAGGAGCCGCGTGTCCGACCCGTACAGGAAGCCCGTCGTCTCGTCGAAGCCCAGGGCCTCGACGTCGCCGAAGCCGAGGTTGCCGACCGCCGTGCCGGCGCCGGTCGTGGTGCTGATGCGGATCAGCTTGTCGGTGACCATGTCGGCCCCGTAGAGCGTGTTCGAGGGCGCGTGGAAAGCGAGCCCGCGCACGTCCTGGAAGCCCAGCGCCCCCACCACCGTGACGACGCCGCTCACGCGATTGATGCGCACGAGCTGGTCGCGCAGCGTGTCCGTGCCGAACAGCCGGTTCGCGTTCGGGTCGAAGGCCAGGCCGTGCACGGCCGTGTAGCCGTTGCCGGCCGAGTCGCGCAGCGTGGCCAGCGGGGTGCCCTGGCCGTTGTTCGGGTCGACGTACACCAGGCGCCCGCTCGGGCTGAGCGCGCTGCCCACGACCGAGCCGTAGAGGACGCGCGCGTTCGGATCCCAGGCCAGGCCCTCGATCATGTCGGCCCCCAGGGTCCCGATGGCCGTGCCCTGCCCGCCGTAGGCGATGCGGTAGATCTCGGTCCCGGTCGTGCCCGCCAGGGCCCCGGAGGCCGGGTGCACCATCAGGCCGTGGACGCGGCCCATCTCGAGCGGCACGAGCTCGGACCACCCGCCGCTGGCCGGATCGATGCCGAGCAGGCGCCGCACGGGCGAGGCCGCGCCGCTCTCGGCCGAGGCCAAGAGCCACCCCGACTGGGGCGCGAAGGTCAGGCCGTCCACGTTCGGGAAGGTGATCGGGAAGCTGGCGCCGACCAGCGTCACGACGCCCGTGTTCGCGTCGATGCGCAGGAGGCGCGAGCGCGTGCCGTCCGAATCGATGCCGTACAGGCGCCGCGCCGCCAGGTCGAAGCCCAGCGCGCGCATCCCGTAGACCAGCGTGTTGTCGGCGAAGCGCAGCGAGAGCGCGCTGGTGGCCCGGCCGTTGGCCGGGTCGAGCACGAGCAGGCGCCGGCTGAGGCGGTCCGCGCCGTACAGGCGGTTGCGGTACGGGTCGAAGGCCAGGCCGAAGACCTCGTACAGGCGCGCCCCGCTCGGGTCGAGCAGGTTGCCGAGCGTGACCGCCTGGCTGGCGCCGAAGTCGATGCGCACGAGCTTGTCGTTGCGCGTCTCGGTCGCGTAGGTGACGCGCCCGACCGGATCGTAGGCGAGCCCGCGCAGGTCGGTCGCGCCCAGCGGCCCGAGCGCGGTCGGTGCGCCCGTGGTGCGGTCGATCGAGAGCAACTGCTCGGTGGACGAGTCCATGCCGATCAGCGTGCCACTGGCCGGATCGACGGCGATCCCGCGCACGTTCGTGAAGCCCGAGCTGCCGAGCGTGGAGGGCTTGGCCGTGCCCGCCCCGGTCGTCGTGTTGATCGTGATCAGCCGGTCGCCCTGCAGGTCCACGCCGTAGAGCGTGCTGCCGGCGCGGTGGTAGGTGAGCGTCCCGACGTACACGAAGCCGAGCGGCCCGACCACCGTGGCCTGGGCCGTGGTCGTGTTCAGCCGCAGCAGGGTGTCCGCCGTGCCCACGTCGGTCGCGTAGAGGATGCCGGTCCCCGCGTTGAAGGCGAGGCCGCCCACGTCCGCGACGGGGATCGTGCCGATCACCGTGCTCTCCGCCGTCTGCGGGTCGATCTGGATCAGGCGGTCGTTGGCGCCGCCGACCACCTCGACGCCCCACAGCACGCCGCGCGTCGTGTCGTAGGCCAGGCTGCTGACCCCGCGCACGCCGATGCCGCCGACGGGCGTGCCGCGCCGCCCTTGCCAGTCGATCGTGACCAGCTCCTGCGTCAGGGGATCGATGCCGTAGAGCGTGCCCGTCGTCTCGTCGAAGGTCAGGCCCTGCACGTTCGCGTAGCCCTCGAGCCCGACGCCCGAGAGGCGCACGGCCTGGCCCGCGCCCGGATCGACGCGCAGCGCCATGCCCTC
>DASVAP010000265.1:0-23021 GCA_036376275.1 Planctomycetota bacterium
GGGTAGGATCCCGGGCCGGGAAGGGATCATGGCGCGACGACTCCTCGAATGGCTGCGGCGCATGGGCGCGAGCCAGACTGCGGCGGGTGCGCGCTCGGACGCGGGTGGCGCGGCGGGCAGCGCTCCCGGAGCGAACCCACCGCCGGAACCGGCGGAGTCGCCGGCCCAGCGGCAAGCCCGCACGCAGCAGCTCTACGCGCTAGCCAAGGAGCTGACCGATGTGTTCCAGGTGGTGGCGCACCCGCGCGACCTGCGCCAGGACGGGCGCTATCGCGAGGCGCTCGGGCTCCTGGCCCAGGGGCCCTACACGCCGCGAGAGCTGTGCACCTTCGCCACGGGCGACAACTCGGTGCTCAACTGCGTCGCGCTCGACGCGCTGCGCGAGCGTCCCGGCACGGCCGGGTGCGCGGACGAGCTGCTGGCCGGGACCGGCGAGATGAGCGTGTGGGCCGCCTGGATCCTGTGCGAGTGGCTGGAGGAGCAGCACCCCGCGCCGATCCTCGAGCGCTTCGTGAAGCGCCTGCCCGGCCGCTGGCAGTCCCTGCTCGCGCGCCAGACGCTGGCGAGCTTCCTCGCGCGCCGCCTCGCGCGCGGCGAGCGCATCGAGCCCGCCTGGCTGCAAGAGGCCGACCCGGAAGACGAGGACTTCGACCGTGGCGCGTTCCTGCTGAGCGTGCTCGAGACCGTCCCCGGCCCGGCGGCCGAGGAGGCCGTGCGCACCCTGCGCCAGGGGCACCGCTCCGAACGCGACGCCGCCAAGCTGCGCGCCTTCGCCCAGGTCGGGCCCGGCGCGGGTCCGCCGATCCACCCGCACGCGGCCCTGGAGCGCGCGCTGGAGGCGGCCGAGGCGACCTGCCTCGGCGGCCGCAGCCTGCTCGTCGTCGGCCGGCCCGGCACCGGGCGCGCGACGCTCGTGCGCGCCGTGACCCAGCGCCTGGAGGCGCGCGGGTTCCTGGTGATGGAGGCCTCGGCCAGCGACCTGCTCGCCGGGCAGAGCCACATGGGGCAGCTCGAGGGGCGCCTGAAGAGCCTGCTCGAGGTGGCGGCGCGCACGCGCCTCGCGTGGAGCGTGCCGGGCTTCGTCGAGCTGGTCCACGCCGGGCGCCACACGCACGATCCGATCGGCGTGCTCGAGAAGCTCCTGCCGCAGCTCGAGGCGCGGCGCCTGGTCCTGCTCGGGACGCTCGAGCCGGAGGGGCTCGAGCGCCTCCTGCGGATGCAGCCGCGCCTGCGGCAAGTGGTCGAGGTGGTCAAGCTGGCCGAGCTCGGCGCGGCCGAGACCCTGGCCCTGGCGCGCGCCTGGGCGGCGCCGGCGGAGCCGGGCGGGGCACCGAAGGCCAGCGAGCAGGTGCTGCGCGAGGCGCTCGAGCTGGCCCAGGGGTTCCTCGGTGCCACGGCGGCGCCCGGCAACCTGCTCGGGCTCGTCAAGTCGGCCCACGAGGCGCGCGCGCGGGCGGGCGGCGGACCGCTCGAGCTCCCCGACCTGCTCGAGGCCCTGGCGCGCACGACCGGCCTGCCGCTCGCGCTGCTCGACGAGCGCGCCCTGCTCGACCTCGATGCGCTGCGGCGCCTCTTCCAGCGCCGCGTGCTGGGCCAGGAGGAGGCGGTCGAGTGCCTGGTCGAGCGCGTGGCGATGCTCAAGGCGGGGCTGGTCGATCCCGGACGCCCGGCGGGGGTGTTCCTGTTCACCGGCCCGACCGGCACAGGCAAGACCGAGATCGCGCGCACCCTGGCGGAGTTCCTGTTCGGCTCGCCCGAGCGGCTCGTGCGCGTCGACATGAGCGAGCTGACCGGCCCGCAGGCGAAGGCGCGCCTCCTGGGCAGCCCGAACGAGCTCGACAACGCGCAGGCGCTGGTGCACCGGCTGCGCGAGCAGCCCTTCGCCGTGGTGCTGCTCGACGAGTTCGAGAAGGCCGACCCGGAGATCTGGGACGTCTTCCTGCAGGTCTTCGACGCCGGGCGCCTGACCGACGCGCAGGGCCGCACGGCCGACTGCCGCCAGGCGATCTTCGTCCTGACCTCGAACGCGGGCGCCGAGCGCGTGGCGGGGGCGCGCGTCGGCTTCGGCGCTGCTCCCGTCGCTGCGGGCCCCGAGGCCGTGCTGGCCGAGCTCGTGCGCCTGTTCCGGCCCGAGTTCCTGAACCGCCTGGACCGCGTGGTGGTGTTCCGCCCGCTCTCGCGGGCCGTGATGCGCGAGGTGCTGGCGAAGGAGCTCGAGCGCGTGCTCTCGCTGCGCGGGCTGCGCACGCGCCAGTGGATCATCGAGTGGGACGAGTCGGCCCTCGACTTCCTGCTGGAGAAGGGTTTCTCGCCGACCCTCGGCGCGCGTCCGCTGCGCCGAGCGGTCGAGCGCTGGGTCCTGGCGCCGCTCGCGACCACGATCGTCAAGCGCGAGGCGCCCTCCGGCGACCAGTTCCTGTTCATGCGCTCCGACGGGCGCGCGATCGAGGTCGTGTTCGTCGATCCGGACGCGCCCGAGCCGGAGCGCGCGGCCGAGCTGGCGCCCGTGCCCGCTCCGGCGGCCGCCGGGCTCGACCTCGGGACGCTGGCCCTCGACGGCCACGGCGGCGCCGCCGAGGTCGCCTTCCTGCGCCAGGCCTTCGAGCGCCTGGCGGGCGAGGTGGGGGCCGAGCCCTGGAGCGCCACGCGCGCGACGCTGCTGGCGCAGCTCGAGGAACGCGGCTTCTGGGAGCGCCCCGAGCGCTTCGCGACCCTGTCCGAGATCGAGTACCGCGAGCGCATCGAGCACGGCCTCGCCTCCGCGCGGCGCGTGCTCGAGCGCCTGGCCGGGCCGTCGCAGGCCAGCGGCCGCGACCGGCGCGGCGCGCCGCGCGCCGCCTACCCCGAGGTCGTGCGGCCCCTGGCCCAGCAGCTCTACCTGCTGGAGGCCGCCACGCAGACCCTCGCCCTCGGCCGTCCGCGCGACGCCTTCCTGTCGGTCGAGGCCCTGGCGGACGGGCCCCTGCAGCCGCCCGCGGAGGCCTTCGCGCGGCGCCTGGCGGAGATGTACCGCTCCTGGGCCGCGCGCCGGCGCATGCGCCTCGAGGAGCTGGAGCAGCGCGACGGCTCCGAGACCTGGCGCTGGACCGCCGCGATCTCCGGCTACGGCGCCTTCCTCTTGCTGGAGGCCGAGGCCGGCTGGCACGTGCTCGAGCGCGAGGAGGGCGGCGAGACGCGCCGCCAGCGCGTGCGCGTGCGCCTCGCGCCGCAGCCGGAGCATCCGCTGGGCGACGCCCCGGCCGCGGCCCGCGCCGCGCTCGCCAGGGATGCCAGCGCCGATCCGCGCATCGTGCGTCGCTACCGGGAGGCCCCGTCGCCGCTGGTGCGCGATGCCGTGCGCGGCTGGCGGACCGGGCGCATCGAGCGGGTGTGGGCGGGGGACTTCGACCTGGTGCGGTGAGCGGAGGAGGAGAGGGCGCGGAGACGCGGAGGGAAGACGCGGAGGACGCGGAGGGAGAAGGAAGGGAGAAGAAGGAGGGGGCAGTGGGGGTTCCGGCGCGATGGGGAGCCCTTGCGGGTCGAGAGGCCCTGCACGAGCGACGGGACGTCTCTCGCGCCGTGGCCCCTCACCCCAAATCCGTCCTCCGCGCCCTCCGCGTCTTCCCTCCGCGTCTCCGCGCCCTCTTCTCTACTCCGCCCCGGCCTCCGGTGCCTCCGGCGCCGGCTCCCCCGGCCGGTGGTAGTAGGGCGTGCCCACCAGCACCCCACACCCCTCGCAGCACTCCGGCAGGTCGCCCGACTGCATGCGGCGCCGCAGCTCGCGGTAGGGCGCGTCGTTCCAGATCTCCTCGAAGGGCTTCTCGTTGATGTTGCCCATCTTCAGCTCGTGCGGGCTGCGGCAGCAGGGATAGACCGTGCCGTCGAGGTCGACCTTGACGTAGGTCGCGAGGTGGCTGCAGAAGTGCCCGAACTGCTTGAAGATCTCGGCGTGCATCATGTGCGCCAGCTCGACGTAGATCACGCGCGGAGCGGGCTCGAGGCGGCCGACGCCGCCGCCGATCGGGGGCGGCAGGTTGATCGTGATGCCGACGTTGTGGCGCTTGGCGGCGGCGAAGGCGCGCCGGCGGATGTCCTTGAGCTCCTCGAGCGTGGCGTGGCCCTCGAGCTTGTGCTCGTCGTAGCGCGGGTAGGTCGGCAGGAGCTCGAGCACGTTGACGTGATCGCCGCCCAGCTCGCCGACCCACTCGACGTACTCGGGCAGGTCCTTGTACATCGGGCGCATCAGGATCGTGACGAAGGTCAGCGGCACGTTGTGCTCGCGCGCGATCCTCGCCGCCAGGCGCGAGTTGGCCTCGACCTTCTCGAAGCGCGCCCCGATGCGCAGGGCCTCGAAGTCGGCCTTCTTGTGGCTCTCGATCGAGATGAAGAGGCGCCCCATGCGCGGCATGACGCGCCGCAGGCGCTCCTCGTTGAGCAGCGTCGCGTTGGTGACGATGTTCAGGTAGGCGTCGTGCTCCTCGCACTTGGCGAGGTACAGGTCCATGTCGCCCGCGAAGGGCTCGGACAGGGCCAGGGGCGAGAGCAGGCCGCCCTCCGGCAGGAGCTGGTCCAGGATGCGCTCCGACGTGGCCCGCTCCATCTTGACCGGGTCGACCCCGTCGTGCTGCGGGCAGTGCCGGCAGCGCAGGTTGCAGATGTTGTTGGTCGCGTACTCGATCGTGTAGGGCCGGCTCTGCCACACCTCGCGCCCGGAGGAGAGGTCGTCGGTCAGGAGGATCAGGTTCCTCATCTGCCGCGCGAACTTGGGGGCGGAGGGCATGACAGGCAAATCTATCACGCCGCGCCCCCGTCCGAGGCCCGACACCGCTCCACGTCGTGATCCCGCAGGGCGTGATCCGGAAAGAATGGTGCGCCCGTGCACGCCGCACGCGGGGATCCGCGCGCGTCGGGTGTCGCCTCGGCCCGGCGCGCGCTACCTTCTCCGGGCATGACCGAGCTCGCCAAGCTCACCTGGCCCGAGGCCCGCGCGCGCTTCGGCCCGGACCTCGTGGCGCTGCTGCCGATCGGCGCGACCGAGCCGCACGGGCCGCACCTGCCGCTCGACACCGACGTGACCATCGCCCTGGCGATGGCGCGCGCGGCCGCGGCCGAGCTGGAGCGCCTGGGGATCGCGACCCTCGTCCTGCCGGCCCTGCCCTACGGCGTCACCTACTACACCGACGGCTTCGAGGGCCGCGCCACGCTGCGCACGGGGACGCTGTGGCACGTGCTGGACGACCTGGTGGAGTCGCTGGAGGAGCAGGGCCTGCGGCGCGTCGTCTTCGCCAACGCGCACCTCGAGCCGGCCCACGTGCAGGTCCTGCGCGGCGTGGCCCTCGACCACGCCGAGCGCACCACCGCGAAGGCCCAGGTCCTGTTCCCCGATCCGACGCGCCGGCGCTGGGCCGAGACGCTGGGCGAGGAGTTCAAGAGCGGCGACTGCCACGCCGGGCGCTACGAGACGAGCCTGGTCCTCGCGGCCGACCCGGCCAGCGTGCGCGCCGAGCACCGCGCCCTCGCCCCGCTCACGATCGACCTCCTCTCCAAGATGAAGACCGGGGTGCGCTCCTTCGCCCAGGCCGGCGCCGCCGCCGCCTACTGTGGCGACCCGGCCGCCGCCACGGCCGAGGAGGGGCGCGAGCTCGTCGCGCGCCTGGCGCGCATGGTGGTGGACTCGGCGCGCGAGACGTGGCCCGATCTCTTCGCACGATGAGCCCCGCGATCCGCAGGAAGACCTTCGTCACCCAGCTCGACGTCCGCTTCGGGGACGTCGATCCGGCCGGGATCGCGTACTACCCGCGCATCTTCGAGTTCATCCACCAGGCGACCGAGGCGCTGTGGGACGTGCACGTCGGGCGGCGCTACTTCTACCTGCTCTCGGAGGAGCGCCTGGGGTTCCCGCTCGTGTCCTCGGAGGTCGTCTTCAAGCACCCGCTGAACTTCGGCGACCGGCCGATCGTCAAGGTCACGGCCTTCAAGGTCGGGACGAGCTCGCTGGGGCTGCGCTACAAGTTCTTCGTCGACGACGTCGAGTGCGTCGACGCGCGCATGACCGTCGTGTGCGTGACGCTGGACGGCCTGCAACCGCAGGCCATCCCCACGGCCTACCGCGAGAAGTTCGAGGAGCTGCTGACGGAGGAGGGTTGAGCGCGGAGGCGGCGGGGGCTGGGGCGCAGGAGCCAGGCCTGGAGGCCGAGCCCGCGCGTGCCCTGCTCGGCGCGTACCTCGCCCAGGCTCGCGAGACGCCCCTGGCCGACGCGGAGATCACCCGACGCCGCCTGGCCATCCGCGCGCTCGTGCTTGCCTCGAGCGCGCACGTCGACGGGCCCGACTTCCGCGCGGTCCATCCGCAGGACCTGCGGCGCATGCTGGCCGCCTACGACCAGGAGTTCTTCGCCGCGCGCCTGGGACCGGCCCTCGCCGGACATCCGCTGCGCCTGGCCTTCTCGCGCCGCCTGACCAGCGCGGGGGGCCGCACGCTCCAGCGGCGCCGCCGGCTGCCGGACGGAAGCCTCGGCCCCTCGGACTACGAGATCCGCTTCTCCAGCCTGCTCTTGTTCGAGAGCTTCGTGCCCGGCGGTCCCGAGGCGCGGCTGGTGGGCCTGCCCTGCACGGACCGCCTCGACGCCCTGCAGCGCATCCTCGAGCACGAGCTGGTGCACCTGGCCGAGCTGCTCGTCCACGGGGACTCGAGCTGCAAGCGCGCGCCGTTCCGGCTCGTCGCGCGAGGGCTGTTCGGGCACCTCGAGCACACGCACGGGCTGGTCACGCCGACCCGCAAGGCGGCCGAGGTGCTCGGGATCCGGCGCGGGGACCGGGTGCGCTTCGAGTTCGATGGCGCCTGGCTGGAGGGCCGCGTGAACCGGATCACCCGGCGCGCCACGGTGCTGGTGGAGGACCCGGAGGGCGAGCCGTACTCGGACGGCCGGCGCTACCGCAAGTACCTCGTCCCGCTCGGGCGATTGGTGCCCGCCTGAGGCCGCGGACG
Source organism: Planctomycetota bacterium (assembly GCA_036376275.1). Classification (GTDB taxonomy): domain Bacteria; phylum Planctomycetota; class UBA1135; order UBA1135; genus JABFRZ01. Next base: position 6,968 of record DASVAP010000265.1, read on the forward strand.
CCTGCGGAGCACGGCCAGGCGGACAAGCGGCCGGCCGGAGCTTCTCAAGCGCGCGCGCGGAGGCGACACTCCGCGGCCCATGCGCATCGCCGAGCTCTTCGGCCACGGCCGGCCGGTCTTCAGCTTCGAGTTCTTCCCGCCGAAGACCGACGAGGCCGCCCAGGCCCTGCTGCGCGAGGTGCGCGACCTGCGCGAGATGCTGGCGCCGGACTTCGTCTCGGTCACCTACGGCGCCGGCGGCACGACGCGCGGGCGCACGATCGAGCTCGTCTCGCGCATGCAGTCGGAGCTGGGGCTCACGACCATGGCGCACCTGACCTGCGCCGGGCACACGCAGGCGGAGCTGGACGGGCTCCTCGACCGTCTGGCGAGCCGCGGGATCCGGAACGTGCTGGCGCTGCGCGGCGACGCGCCCGGCGGCGGCAAGTTCGCGCCGGCCCCGGGCGGCCTGGCGCACGCCAGCGAGCTGGCCGAGCTCGTGCGCGCCCGCGGACGCTTCTGCGTCGGCGGCGCCTGCTATCCCGAGACGCACCCGGAGGCGGCCTCGGCCGACGAGGACCTGCGCTGGGCCAAGCACAAGATCGCCTGCGGGGCCGAGTTCCTGATCACGCAGCTCTTCTTCGACAACGAGGACTACTTCCAGTTCGTCGACCGCGCGCGCGAGGCGGGCATCGCCGTCCCGATCGTGCCGGGCCTGATGCCGATCACCAGCGTGAGCCAGATCGAGCGCTTCACGAAGATGTGCGGGGCCAAGATCCCGCCCGAGCTGCGCGAGCGCCTGAAGCGCTACGAGGAGGACGCCTCGGTCGTCATGGCGATCGGCATCGAGCACGCCATCCGCCAGGCGCGGCGCCTGCTCGAGGCGGGCGCCCCGGGCGTGCACTTCTACACCCTGAACAAGAGCCACGCGACGCGCTCGATCCTCGCGGCGGTCAAGGCCCTGTGACGCCGTGACACGCCTGCCCCAGAGCTCCGACTGGCCGCAGTGGCGCGGCGCCGACGGCATGGGCGTCTCGTCCGAGACGAACCTGCCCACGCGCCTGGGCGCGGACTCGCCCGAGCTCCTGTGGCGCGCCGCGGTCCCGGGCGAGGGCATCTCGGGGCCGGTCGTGAAGGGCGAGTCGGTCTTCGTCACGACCGCCTATCCGAACGACCCCGAGGCGGGCACGGCCGCGCTGCGCACGGGGCTGCCGCTGGTCGCGCTGCTCGCGGTCGCGCTGCTCTTCGTGCGCCGCGCGCGGGGCGAGCGGGAACCCGGCGCCCTGGTGCGCGTCCTGGCGGGGGTCGACGCCCTGGCCCTGTGGCTCGGCACCCTCGCCCTGCCGGTGGTCACGTGGATCTGCGTGGAGCGCTCGCACTGGCTGTGGGAGCCCGGCGCGCCGGGCTACCGCTGGATCTTCACCGGGATCTTCGCGCTGGCCGCCACGGCGCTGTCCCTCTCCTGGCTGCGCGCCGGCTCGCTCCTGCGCCTGCTGGGCGTCGTGGCGCTGCTCCTGGCGGCCTGGGAGCTCTTCCAGGGCGTGCCGACGAACAAGTTCCGCGAGCCGTTCCGCCTGCAGGTGCGCCTCGCGATGATCGTCCCGGCGCTGGCCGGCGCGGGCTGGCACCTCGTCATGCTGCTGCTCGCGCGCCCGGCCGAGGCGTCGCGCAGCTCGTCGATCCGTGCCCTGGGTTTCGCGGCCGTGGTGGCGGCCGGCTGGGGCGTCTTCGCGCTGGCCAACTTCCTGACCCCGGCGCTCGGCATGGTGCGCGCGGTCGCCTGCTACGACCTTTCCACGGGCGAGCAGCGCTGGCTCACGGAGCTCTTCGTCGGTCCCGAGGAGAAGAAGTACGACGAGAACTCCTTCGCCACGCCGACGGCCTGCGCCACGGACACGCTCGTCTTCGCGCACTTCGGCTCCGGCTACGGCGCCCTCGACCACGAGGGCAACGTCCAGTGGGTCGTGCAGGACGAGGACTATCACCTCGAGACGCGCTACGGGGCCGCGGCCTCGCCGGTGCTGCTCGAGGACGAGGCGCTGGGCGACACGGTCCTGTACCTGCACGACAAGGAGAGCGGCCTCGGCCCCTCCTACGTGATGCGCATCGATCTCGCGTCCGGCAAGACGCTGTGGTACCGCGAGACGGTGGACACGCACGATTCCTACATGACGCCGCTGGTCGTCGAGCGCGGGGGCGAGCGCCAGCTCGTGGCCGTGACCTGCGACTGGATCCTGGGCTACTCGGTCGCGGACGGCGAGCTGCTGTGGAAGCTCGCGACGCGCATCGAGCAGATGGTGCCCGGGCTCCAGTACCGCGGCGACCTGCTGCTCGTCTCCGGGGGCACGCACGCCGGCTTCGAGACGATGGGCGTGCGCCTCTCCGGCACGGGCAAGCAGACGGCGGGCGAGGTCCTGTGGCGCAAGAACCGCGCGGTGCCGGGCGTCTCCTCGCCGGTCTGGGTCGGCGACAGCTTCTACACGATCACCGACGGGGGCATCGTCACCTGCTACGAGCCGGAGACGGGGAACGTGCGCTACCAGGAGCGCGTGGAGGGCAAGTTCTGGGCCTCGCTGGTGGCCGGCGACGGGAAGATCTACGCCCTCAGCCACGAGGGCGTGCTGACGACGCTGCGGGCCGGGCACGAGTTCGAGATCCTCGCCCAGGGCGAGCTCGGCTCGACCTGCCGCGCGACCCCGGCCATCGCGCGCGGGCGCATCGTCGTGCGCGCCGAGCACGAGCTCTTCTGCTTCGCGCGCGCCGAGTGAGGCGGCGCGCGTCACGGGCATGCGCCTGATCGCGCTGGCCGGGCTGCCGGGCACGGGCAAGAGCACCCTGGCGCGCGCGCTGGCGGCGCGGCTCGACGCGCCGCTGCTCGACAAGGACGCCGTGCGCGCCGCGCTGTTCCGGCCGTCGGAGGTCGAGCACTCGCGCGCGCAGGACGAGCTCGTGATGGAGTGCATCCACCGCGCGGTCGAGTTCCTGGCCGCGCAGGGGCGTGTCCGGGCCGTCGTGCTCGACGGGCGCACCTACGCGCGCCGGTCCCAGGTCGTGGCGCTGCGCGCGCTGGCCGCGCGCCTCGGGACGCCGCTGGCGCTGCTCGAGTGCACCGCCGCGCCCGCGCTGGCGCGCGCGCGCCTGGCGCAGGATCTCGCTCGCGGCACGCACCCCGCCGCGAACCGGACGCCCGAGCTCCACGAGCGCCTGCGGGCCGAGGCCGAGCCGATCGAGGGGCCGAAGCTCGTGCTCGCGACGGACGTGGAGCCGCCGGAAGCGCTGCTCGCGCGCGCGCTGGCCTTCCTCGGCGTTTCCTGAGCGCACGGGGCCGTTCAGGGGGTTCGAGAAGGGTTTCCGCCGGCCGCGCGCGGTCGGGGATAAGGCCCCGCCCGGGATGCGGCCGATAGAGCCGGGCATGGCCAAGCGCAAGAAGTCGAAGGGCAAGCGTTCCACCCAGCCCCGCAAGTCGGGCACGAAGCGGCGTGCGAAGGGTGCCGCCGGCGCCCAGGCGCTGCTCCCCGAGCAGTCGCAGCTCTTCACGACCCCTGCGGCGAGCCCGGGCTCCTCGCTCGAGCCCGCCCCGGCCCTGCCCGAGCGCAAGAAGGGCCCCACGCGCGGGGGCAAGCCGACGACCAGCACGCACGAGCTCCTGGCCGAGGTACCGACCCCGCGCCGACCCGCCGTGGCCGCGCCGCGCGCCAAGACCCCGGCTCCCCGCCCCGCGCCGAAGGCCGCGCCGAGGCCCGCACCCGACGCGCCGATGAGCATGGCGCAGATCTACGAGACGCTCGCGGCGCTGCTCGTGCCCTACGCGCGCCGCATGGAGTCCGAGATGCACCCGAAGATCGGCTTCTGCCTGAAGGCCAAGAACGCGCGCACGGGCCGCGAGACGCACTTCGGCGCGGTGCAGGCCCTGCCGGACGGCGTGGCCTATCACCTGTTCCCGCTCTACGGACACCCGGACCTGCTCTCCGGCGTCAGCCCCGAGCTCGCCAACAAGCTGCGCGGCCAGACCTGCTTCCACTTCGACTCGCTGCACGCGGGCCTCGTCGCCGAGCTGGCGCAGCTCACCAACGCTGGCTTCGAGCGCTTCCTGACGGACGGCGTGTTCTAGGCGATCCAAGATCGCCTACTGACTTCGCCGTCAGCGTGACCGCACCGGTTCTCCGGGCGGGCGCGCGCCCGCCCGGTGATCCGGTGCGCGGATTTCCGGACAGGCTCCTGGCCGAGCGTCGAATCGCGCGCGGATCTCGCCGTCGGCATGACCGCCGCGCTCCGCCGGGCGCTGCCAGGACCGTCCGGTCATCCGCGGCCCGCTCTCACTCGAGCCACCACCACGCCCAGCCCGCCGCGTGCAGCACCAGCGCGAGCGCAACGACGAGTGCGAAGCCCGGCTTCTGCGTCTTGTGCCGGAACACCCGCATCCCCAGCCACGCTCCCACGAATCCACCGGCCAGGGCGAGGCCGTGCAGGGTCCGCTCCGGCACGCGCCGCCCGTTCCGGCGCGCCTGCCGCTTGTCCCAGCCGTACAGCACGAGGCACGCCAGCGAGAGCGCGCCGTAGGCGGCCAGGACGGCGCCCGGGCCCACGCTCACATCAGCACGGGCAGGGCGCGGTGCTCGGCGATGGCGAGCTTCTGCGCCAGGCGTCCGGCGATGGCGGCGAACTCGCGCGCGACCGGGGAGTCCGGGGCGGAGATCGTCACCGGGTCGCCGGCATCGCCGCCGACGCGCACGACCGGGTTCAGCGGCAGGCGCCCGAGCACGGCGAAGCCGTGCTTCTTCGCCAGGCGCTCGGCGCCGCCCGTGCCGAAGACGGGCACGGAGAGCTCGAAGCGGCCGTTCGCGTCGGTCTGGACGCGCTCGAGGCCCGCGCCGGTCTCGAGGGTGAGCTCGGTGCCGGCCTGCGCGCCCTTCACGCTGCCGGCGATCACGAAGCCGGCCATGTTCTCGACGATGCCGAGGATCGCCACGTTCACCTGCTTGAACATGCCGATCGCCTTGGTCACGTCGTAGGTCGAGACCGCCTGCGGCGTCGTCACCAGCACCCCGCCCGAGAGCGGCACGATCTGGGCCAGCGAGAGCTGCGCGTCGCCCGTGCCCGGCGGCATGTCGACCAGCAGGTAGTCGAGCGCGCCCCACTCGACGTCCCCCAGGAACTGCTCGATCAGCTTGTGCACCATCGGCCCGCGCCAGATCACGGGCTTGTCGTCGGCCAGGAGGTAGCCGATCGACATCGTCTTGACGCCGTGGCGCACCTTGGGGAGCAGCTTCTTGCCGGCGGTCTCGGGCTCGCCCGTGATGCCCATCATCATCGGGATGTCGGGGCCGTAGACGTCGCAGTCGAGCACGCCCACGCGCGCGCCGGTCTTGGCCAGGGCCACGGCGAGGTTGACCGTCACGGTGCTCTTGCCGACCCCGCCCTTGCCGCTCGAGACGGCCACGATGTGCTTGATGTCCGTGCCGAGCGTGCGCGGCGGGCCCTGCTGGCCCTTGACCTCGGCGGTCATGTCGACCTGGACCTCCTTCACGCCCGGGAGCTTCCTCAGGAGCTGCTCGGCCTGGCCCTTCATCTGGTCCTTCACCGGGCAGGCGGGCGTGGTCAGGTTGATGTTGACCTTGACCTTGCCGCCCTCGATCGAGACCTCGCGCACGAAGCCGAGCGTGACGATGTCCTTGAAGAGGTCGGGGTCCTGGATCTGGCGCAGGGCGTCGAGGACGGCGTCGCGGGTGGGGGAGCTCATGGGGCGTGCGGGGGGCCGGGGGAAGCGCCACAATGTAGCCCTTCACGGCACCCGGACGAAGGCCGCCGGTGTCGGAAGAAGCGCCGCGCCCGCGCGTCGGAGCGGAAGGCCCACAGGAGGTGATGTCCCCATGCTCGATCGACTCGTCGCCCTCGCCCTCGCCACGTCCGCGCTCTCCGCGCCGCAACCACCGCCCCCCGCCGGCCTGCCACTGCCCGCGCCGCGGGGGCCGCTGGTCTTCGACGCCGGGGCGAAGGAGATCAGCCTCGACACGCTGCTGCGCACCTTCGCGCAGCTCACCGGCCAGGAGCTGGCCATGGGCATGCAGGACCTGCAGATCCTGCAGCAGGCGCGCGAGCCCCTGGAGAGCACCGAGCCCGTGCCCGCCGAGGAGATCTACACGTTCGTCGAGGGCCTGATCAGCCGCCATGGCGTCCTCATCGCGCCCATCTCCGGCGGCTCGCGCCCGATCCTCGGGGTGTACACGGGGGCGGGACGCGGCGCGGCCCTTCCCAATCCCGAGCCGTTGCTGGTTTCCCTGGAGCAGCTCTCCGAGCTCGAGAGGCATCCCGCGCTGCTGGTGCGGCTGATCTTCCCCTTCCAGAACACCGATGCGCGCCAGGTGCAGACCCAGCTGCGGCAGGTCACGGTGGACCCGCTGAACATGACCCAGATCGTCCCCGTCGGCGAGCTGAGCCTGCTGATGCAGGGGCGGGCGAAGGAGATCGCCGGGCTCGTGCGGCTGCTGCAGCAGGCCGACGAGCACGCCGGGCGCACGCGCCTCCCGAGCGCGCCGAAGCCCGAGGGCGAGGGGGCCAAGTGAGCCGCGCCCGCCGGGCGGCCCTCATGGCGCTGCTCCTGGCGGGCTGCGCGGGCCGCGCCCGCGAGGGCGAGCCCGCCGCGCGCGCGCCGCTCGAGGACTTCGGCCTGCCGCCCGTCCGCGCGGCGCTCGAGTTCCCGCCCGGGACGAGCGCGGTGACGCTCGGCTGGCTCGTCGACGAGCTGGCGCGGCTGAGCCACCAGGACCTGGCGCTCACGCCGGACCTGCGGCGGGATCTGGACCAGCTGAGCGAGCGCCTCGAGCAGACGGCGCCCGTCCCGTCCGACGAGGTCTACCCCTTCGTCGAGGCGCTGCTCTGGCGCCAGGGCGTCCTGATCGCGCCGGTCACGGGCGGGGAGCGGCCCGTGCTCGGGGTCTACGGTCGGCCGGAGCCGGGCGAGCCGCGTCCGGTCGCGATCCAGCCCGCGCAGGTCGCGGCCCTGGCGCGCCATCCCGCGCTCCTCTGCCGGGTCCTGCTCGTCCTCGAGAACCTCGACGCACGCCAGATCCAGACGCAGCTGCGGCAGCTCTTCGCCGATCCGGGCCCGCTCCAGAAGTGCGTGGCCGTCGGGGAGGGCTCGCTCCTGATCGAGGCGAGCGGCGCGAAGGTGGGCGCGCTGGTCGAGCTGCTGCAGACGATCGACCGCTCCCTGGCCGGGCGTCCCCGCACGGCGCGGGCGCCCGGCGAGGGCGGCGAAGGCGTGGATCTCGGGTCGAGGTGGCCCACCCGGCCGCGCACCCAGTAGGCGCCCGCTGCGGGCGCTGGCGCGAAGCGCGTGGCGGGGCGAGGATGAGCGCGTGCGTGTCGCGCTCGCCCTCGGGCTCCTCGCGAGCCTCCTCGCGCTCGCGCCCGGCGGCGGCCCGACCACCGGGCGCTGGCGGGGTCAGGCGCTGGGCGTGTGCTGGGAGGGCAGCCCGCGGCCGGTCGAGCCCGAGGCGCTCGATCCGCTGGCGGCGCTGGGCGTCAACGCGATCTCGCAGACGCCCTTCGCCTTCATGCGCGATCCGCGCAAGCCCGAGCTCGGCTTCCGCGCGCCGGCGGAGCCGCTCGAGGGCCGCGGCTGGTGGGGCGAGCACGCGGAGGGCGTGCGCGCCGTCGCGCGCGCGGCGCGCGAGCGGGGGATCGGCACGCTCCTGAAACCGCACGTGTGGCTGCACGGCTCGTGGCCGGGCGAGGTCGAGATGGGCTCGGAGGAGGACTGGGCCGCCTGGTTCGCGGGCTACCAGGAGTTCATCGTCGCCTGGGCGCGCTTCGCGGCGGCGGAGGGGCTCGAGGGGCTGTGCCTCGGCAACGAGCTCGACCGGACCGTCGGGCGCGAGCGCGAGTGGCGCGCGCTGATCGCCGCGGTGCGCGCGGTCTTCCCGGGGCTGCTCGTCTACGGCGCCAACTGGTCGCACGTCGCGGAGGTGCCCTTCTGGGACGCGCTCGACGCGATCGGCGTCAGTGCCTACTTCCCGCTCTCGGAGGAGCCGCGGCCGTCGGTGGAGACGCTCGTCGCGGCCTGGAAGCCGATCCACGCGCGGCTGGCGGCGCTGGCGGAGCGCTTCGAGCGTCCGATCGTCTTCACCGAGATCGGGTACCACCCCGCCGAGGGCGCGCTGAAGGAGCCCTGGGCCTGGGAGGTGGGTGACGCCGCGCTCGCGCCCGAGAACCAGGCCAGCGCCTACGAGGCCGCGCTGCGCACGTTCCTGGCCGAGCCCTGGTTCGGCGGGATCTTCTGGTGGAAGTGGCACGCCGAGCCGCACCACCGCCGCCGCGGCAGCCCGGCCGGCACCTTCTCGCCCCAGGGCCTGCCGGCGGAAGAGGTGCTGCGGCGCGCCTACCGGGCGGGGGATTGAGGCGTCCCGGACGGCTCGGGCGCCGTCGAACGCGCTCGAAACGTCCCCGGGCCTTCACGCACGCCTCCAGGCCCTTCACACTCTCGCCCCATGCGTTCCTCCGCTCTCCTGCCCGCGCTGCTCCTCGTCTCCCCGCCGCTCTCGGCCTGCGCCACGGCCGAGCCCGTCCGGCCGGCCTCCGTCCCCGCCGCGGCGCCCATCGTGGCGACGGGCCAGGAGGGCGTGCACCCCCACGGCGGCATGCTGCGCTTCCCCGACGTCAGTGCGACGCACGTGGCCTTCGTCTACGCCGACGACCTGTGGCTGGTGCCGCGCGAGGGCGGCGTGGCCACGCCGCTCGCGAGCCCGCCGGGCCTCGAGACCCTGCCGCGCTTCAGTCCCGACGGCCAGACGATCGCCTTCCAGGCGAACTACGACGGGAACCGCGACCTCTACACGCTGGCGGTGGGCGGCGGCGTGCCGGCGCGCGTCACGCACCACCCCTCGGGCGAGACGCTGTGCGGCTGGCTCGGCACCGATCGCCTGCTCTTCTTCACGAACGGCCTCGCCGGACGCGATCGGCAGGTGCAGCTCTTCAGCGTGAGCGCGGCCGGCGGCCTGCCGGAGCCGCTGCCGGTGCCCTACGGCGCCTTCGCCGACGTCTCGCCGGACGGGCGCTGGCTCGCCTACACGCCGCACACGGTCGACAACCGCACCTGGAAGCGCTACCGCGGCGGGATGTCGACCGACATCTGGCTCTTCGACCTCGAGACGAAGCAGTCGAAGCAGGCCACGACCTGGGAGGGCGTCGACACGGCGCCGATGTGGCACGGCTCGAAGCTCTATTTCCTCTCGGACGAGGGCAAGACGCACCGCGCCAACCTGTGGGAGCTCGATCCGGCGACGATGATGCGCACGCCGCTGACCGAGTTCGACGACTTCGACGTGAAGTGGCCCGCCATCGGGCCGGGCGAGAAGGGCGGGGGCGAGATCGTCTTCCAGCACGGCGCGCGGCTCGTGCTCTACGACATCGCTGCGAAGCGCTCGCGCTACCTCGACGTCACGATCCCCGGCGCGCGCGCGCGGCTCAAGCCGCGCGCGGTGGACGCCGGCGAGAACGCCCAGGCCTGGGACCTCGGTCCGACCGGCAAGCGCGTGCTGGCCAGCGCGCGCGGCGACGTCTGGTCGCTGCCCGCCAAGGAGGGCACGCCGCGCAACCTGACGCGCACCAGCGGCGTGGCCGAGCGCGACGGGACCTGGAGCCCCGACGGCCAGTGGATCGCATGGCTCTCGGACGCGAGCGGGGAGTACGAGCTCGTGCTGGCGAAGGCCGATGGCACGGGCGAGCCGAAGGTGCTGACCTCCGGCGGCCAGGCCTACCGGCGCCTGATGCTCTTCTCGCCGGACTCGAAGCACATCGCCTTCTGCGACAAGACCGGCACGCTGTTCCTCCAGCCGGTCGAGGGCGGCGCGACGAAGACCGTGGTGCGGGACACCTGGCAGGGGGACCTGTGGGGCACGTCGCCGAGCTTCTCGCGCGACTCGCGCTGGATGGTCATGGCGATCGCGGACGAGGTCACGGGCACGAACCGCATCACCGTGTACGAGGTGCCGACCGGGACGCTGACCACGCTGACGGCCGGGATGTTCGACGACGCGTACCCGGTCTTCGACCGCAAGGGCGACTACCTCTACTTCCGTCGCCGCGGGCACTTCAGCCCGCTGTACGGCGAGCTCGACACCTCGTTCCTGTACGCGGGCACCGAGCAGCTCTGCGTCGTGCCGCTGCGCGCCGACCAGGCCTCGCCCTTCGCGCCGAAGAGCGACGAGGAGCCGGTGGCGAAGAAGGACGAGAAGAAGGGCGAGAAGGAGGGCGAGAAGGAGGGCGAGGAGAAGGACGCCGCTGCGGAGGCCAAGGAGGGGGAGAAGGAAGGCGAGAAGAAGGAGGGCGACGCCAAGGAGGGCAAGGAGGCCGAGAAGCCGGTCGAGATCGCCTTCGAGGGCTTCGAGCAGCGCGCTGTGCTGCTCCCGATCGAGCCGGGCGCCTTCGGGGGCCTGGCGGTCAACGACGCGGGCGCGCTGCTCTACGTGCGCCGTCCGATCCAGGGGATCGAGGGCGAGCCCACGCTGCACCTCTTCGACGTGTCCGCCGACGAGCCGGCGGAGAAGACCGTCGCCGAGGGCGTGGGCGGGTACGCGCTCTCGGCCGACGGCAAGAAGCTGCTGGCCTTCAAGCAGCGCAAGCCGCACCTCGGCGATGCCAAGGAGGGCGCCAAGCTCGAGCCCCTGTCGCTGGCCGGCATGGACGTGGAGATCGATCCGCGCGCCGAGTGGCGCCAGATCTTCCACGACGCCTGGCGGATGATGCGCGACTTCTTCTACGACCCGCACATGCACCAGGTGGACTGGGCCGGCGTGCGCACGCAGTACGAGGCCATGCTCGACGACTGCGCCTCGCGCGAGGACCTCTCCTACGTGATCCGCGAGATGATCAGCGAGCTCAACGTCGGCCACGCCTACTACTCGGGTGGCGACGTGGGCTCGGCCCCGAGCCGCTCGGTGGGCCTCCTCGGCTGCGACTACGCGCTCGAGAACGGCGCCTACCGCATCGCGCGCATCCACGCCGGCGGCCCCTGGGACACCGACGCGCGCGGGCCGCTCTCGCAGCCCGGCGTGGGCGTGAAGGTCGGCGACTACCTGCTGGCGGTCAACGGCGTGCCCCTGGACGTCGCGCGCGACCCCTGGGCGGCCTTCCAGGGCCTGGCCGGCAAGACCGTGACCTTGACGGTGAGCGAGAAGCCCACGCGCGACGAGGGCGCGCGCAGCGTGGTCGTGAAGGCGCTCGGCAGCGAGACCGAGCTGCGCTACCGCGCCTGGATCGAGCGGAGCCGCAGGGTCGTCGAGGAGAAGACCGGCGGGCGCGTCGGCTACGTCTACGTGCCCTCGACCGGCATCGACGGCCAGAACGACCTCGTGCGCCAGCTCTCCGGACAGCTCCGCAAGGAGGCCCTGATCGTGGACGAGCGCTGGAACTCCGGCGGCCAGATCCCGACGCGCTTCATCGAGCTCCTGAACCGCCCGCCGACGAACTACTGGGCGCGCCGCGACGGCCACGACTGGCCCTGGCCGCCGGACGCGCACTTCGGGCCGAAGTGCATGCTGATCAACGGCCTCTCGGGCTCGGGCGGCGACGCCTTCCCCTTCTACTTCAGGCAGGCGGGCCTCGGGAAATTGATCGGCACGCGCACCTGGGGCGGCCTGGTCGGCCTCTCCGGCTACCCGCCGCTGATCGACGGCGGCGACATCGAGTGCCCGAGCTTCGCCTTCTACGAGCTCGACGGCACCTGGGGCATCGAGGGCCACGGCGTCGACCCGGACATCATGGTGGTCGACGACCCGGCGCTGATGCAGGACGGCGGCGATCCGCAGCTCGAGCGCGCCATCGCACTGATGCTGGAGGAGCTCCAGAAGAACCCCTATCGCGCGCCGAAGCGCCCGGCCTACCCGGATCGCAAGGGCATGGGGCTCGATCCGAAGGACAGGTGATGCGCGCGCCGCTGATCGCGCTCCTCCTGACGTCCGCCTGCGCGAGCGCGGGCGGACGTCACGGCGGCTCGCTCTCGCCCGCGGAGCGCGCCGAGCTGCTCGGCGTGCGCGCCGCCGTGTGGCGCGCCTTCTTCACGGGCGACGAGGGCACGCTGCTCGACCTCCTGCCGCCGGACTTCATCGCCATCGACCCGAGCGGACCCATCGCGCCCGGCCGCGAGGGCCAGGTCGAGGGCCTGCGCGCCTTCCGCGACTCGGGCGGCCAGCTCGTCGCGCTCGACTTCCCCGTGACCGAGATCCAGCTCCTCGGCGACGTGGCCGTGCTCTACACGACCTACGCCGTCGAGCTGGCAACACCCCAGGGCCCGCAGCGCCTGGCCGGCCGCGCCACCGAGGTCTTCCAGCGCCGCGACGGCCGCTGGGTGCACCCGGGCTGGCACCTGGACACGCACCAGTAGGGGCATCGCAGCTCCTCGCGCGCGCGATCGCTCTCCCCCTAGGCTCTCGGAATGGACATCGGGGCTGGAGGACGATCTCGCGGGCGCTCGGCGGCACGATTCCGGAGCCTCCTGCTGGGAGCGGCGGCTCTCGTCGCCTGCCGGGGTTCCACCCACATGCCTACAGCTCCCGTGCGGGAGTGGACACTCGATGCCCGCGGTGTGAGCGGCCGGCAGTGGCTACAGGATTTCGTTCCGGAGGACTTCGAGACGCTGCGCGAGCTTGGGACGAACGCCTTCGCCTACACGACGTTCGGGAGCATGCCCGATCCGACGGAGCCCGTGATCAGGTGCAGGCCACCGGGGGAGCAGGAACGAGCCGCGATCCGATCGGCGCACGCGGCGGGACTCTCGGTGATGCTGAAGCCCCACCTGTGGATCGATCAGTCCTGGCATGGCGCCGTCCGCATGGACTCCGCCGAGGCGTGGGCGACGTTCTTCCGGGTGTACGGCGAGTTCCTGGGTGCATGGGCGCGTTTCGCCGCGGAGGAGCGCGTGGCGGCGCTGTGCATCGGGACCGAGCTCGAGCAATCCGTGCGACACGCTGCGGAATGGCGGCGCCTGATCCTGGAGGTCCGCGCCATGTTTCCCGGCTGTCTCCTTTATGCAGCCCACTGGAGTGGCGTCGAGGACGTGCCCTTCTGGGACGCGCTCGACGCGATCGGCGTCAATGCGTACTACCCGCTCGACGTCTCGCCAGCAGCTGAGCTCCCCGAGCTGCTGACGGCCTGGCGCCCCTTCCGTGACGAGCTGCAGACGCTCGCGCGCAAGCACGGCCGCCCGATCGTGTTCACCGAAGTGGGCTATCGGCCACTCGTCGGGAGCCTCTCGCAGCCTTGGCGTCACGACGGAGGAGGCGAGATCGATCCGGGGATCCAGGCGCGTGCCTACCGGGCCGTGCTCGAGAGCTTCGAAGGGAAGGACTGGTTCGGCGGGATGTTCTTCTGGGAGTGGTTTCCAGCAGCCCACATGCGATGGGATCGGTCGAGGAGCAACTACTCGCCCCAGGGGAAGCTGGCCGAGCAGGTCCTGCGCGAGAGCTGGAGTCGAAGCGTGGTCCCCGGCGACGGCCATTGAGCGGAGCGCCGGGGTTGAGCTCTCTCGGGTCGCCGAGCCTTGGCCGGGGGCACGCCGGAGCGAGCGATTGTGCTCACCCGATCGCGCGGGTGCCCCTGACATCCTGAGCGGCTGCCCGGCGAGCGGTGAAGGACACCGGACGGCCCGGCCCATTTTGTCCGGAACGGTGCTTGCATCGGCGTTACCTTCCCGGCCTGGAAGGAGCCGGATCTCGATGCGCGTGCTGCTCGCCGATCGTTCCTGTCCCGTCCCCTTCGCCCTGCTGGCGGGGCTCCTGGCCCTTGGCTGCGAGAGCAACTCCTCGAGCTCCGGCGACGAGGTACCCGATCCGGGCGACACGACCGCGCCCCTGGCCGTGGTGCAGTTCCCGCCGGATCGCTCGCTGACCGATGCGCCGCGCGTGGGCTTCACGGTCTCGGCGGCGGATCCGTCGGGCGTCGCCGCGGTGCTGGTGGCCGGGCAGAGCGCGTCGGTGGGCCCGGACGGGCTGTGGCGCGTGTCGGTGCCGCTCGCGCCCGGCACGCAGACGCTGCGGGTCGAGACGCGCGACACGCTCGACAACCGCAACGCGGCGGCGGCGCAGGTCACCGTGAAGCGCGAGGACGCGCTGTGGATCGAGCCGGCGGCGGTCGCCTTCGACACGCTGTCGGCCGAGGCGCTCGTGCTGGACGCGTCGGCGACCGCGCTGTACGGCGTGGATCCGTTCTCCGGGCAGCGCACCCTGCGCTCCGGCCCGGGCCTCGGCACGGGGCCGCTCTTCAGCCAGGGGCGCGACGTCGAGTTCCTGGCCACGCGTGGGGCCGCGCTGGTGACGGACGGGGCGAGCGACTCGATCTTCCTGGTCCAGCTCGTCTCGGGGGCGCGCTCGATCCTCTCGGGCGGCTCGATCGGCGGGGGACCGTCCTTCATCGATCCGCACGGGATCGCCGCGGACGAGGTGCGCAACCGGGCGCTGGTGCTCGACGCCGTGCGGGCCGAGCTGATCGCGGTCGACCTCTCGACCGGGGCGCGCTCGACGCTCTCCTCGGCCACGCTCGGGACCGGGCCGTCGCTCGACGGGACGCGCCGGATCGTCTACGACCCGGCGCGCAACCGCGCGCTGCTCACCTCGGCGCTCTCGCCGGTGATCCTGGCGGTCGATCTCGACAACGGGAACCGCTCGCTCTTCTCGGGCGGCGGCGCGGGCAGCGGGCCCGCCTTCGTCGCCCTGGCCGATCTGGTGCTCGATCGCTTCCAGGACCGGCTGGTCGTGACCGACGCGGGGGTGCCGGGGGTGTTCGAGGTCGACGCGCTCGGCACGCGGCGCCTGATCTCCGGCGGGGGCGTGGCCTCGGGCCCGGCCTTCCTCGCGCCCGCGGGCGTCAGCCTGTACCTCAACAGCGTCCCGCTGGTCATCGACCGCGCCCTGGACGCCCTGTTCGAGGTCGCCGCGGTCACGGGCAACCGCCGCATCCTGACGCGCGTGAACCAGGGCGGCGGGCCGCAGCTGGCCCAGCCGAGCGCCGCCGACGGGGCCACCGGCCCCGCGCGCCTCGAGCTCGCGGACGGCGCGCAGATCCTCTCGATGGCACTCGCGACCGGCGAGCGCACGCTCCTGTCCGGCCCCGGCCGCGGCTCGGGGCCGCCCTTCGTCGCGCTGGCGGACGTGATCGTCTCGCCGCTCCCCGGCCCCTGCCTGACGGCCCTCGACGCCGGGGCCGGGGCCCTGCTCGACGTCGATCTCGTGAGCGGCGATCGCAGCGAGCTCTCCGGGCCGGGACGCGGGGCGGGTCCGGCGCTCGGCGGAGCGCTGCGGCTGGCGGCGCGCTTCTCCCCGGTCCAGCTCGACGGCTGCGCCTCGCGCGTGGTCGTACTCGATCACCCCCTGGGTGGTCAGGCCGCCCTGCTCGAGGTCGAGCTCGGCAGCGGCGACCGCACGGTCCTTTCGGACGGCACGCACGGCCTCGGTCCTGCGATCGTGGCCCCGAGCGCGCTCGAGATCCTGCACGGGGCCGCGACGGCCACCGTGCTCGACCGAGCGCGCCCGGCCGTGTTCTCGGTCGACCTCGCGAGCGGCGACCGCAGCGTGCTCGCCGACCTGCCGGGCCTCTTCGCCCAGGCCTCCGACCTGGCCACCTTCGAGCCCGAGCGCATCCTGATCTCCGTCGCCAGCCCGGCGGGCCTCCACGTCCTGCGCCTCCCGGCCGGGACCACGCTCGTGCTCTCCGACGCCGGCAACGGCGCGGGCCCGGCCTTCGGGCGACCGGCCTCGGTCGAGGTCGTGGCCAGCGCCCTCGCCGGGGGTGGCTCGCGGCCCTCGACGGCGCACGTGGTCGATCAGCTCCGCGGCGCCGTGCTGGCCGTCGACCTCGTCACCGGCGAGCGCGTGATCCGCACGAAGTGAGCCCGCCGCGGGGCTAAACTCGCCGCGCCATGCTCCTCGCGGACGCGGAGCGAGATCGGTACCTGGAGCGCATCGGCTGCGCCCGGCCGCCCAGGGCCGACCTCGACGCCCTGGCGGAGCTCCAGCGCGCGCACCTCGCGGCGGTGCCCTTCGAGAACCTGGACATCCACCTCGGCGTGCCGATCGAGCTCGAG